>JBIJBO010000031.1:0-29415 GCA_044345215.1 Prosthecobacter sp.
GCGCGGCAGTCTCGGCATGACGGCGCGCGCGGCGTTGGAGCAGCGACTCGACACCTGGCGTGCGCGCCTGCTGCGGATGAGACTGCATGACCAGGTGCTCCTGACGCCGAATGCCGAAGAACTGCAGACCCTGACCCAGCGCAACGACGCCCCGCTCGCAGCCCGCATCGCCGCCCGCCTGCTGGAGGAAAGCCGCAGCAGTGACCCCGAAATCGCCGCCACCGCCCTCGCCGCCCTGCGCGAACTTCACGCCGCCGTCTAACCCGCCATGCGCCTGCACGTCGTCACCGTCCGCAACTACCGCCTGCACCGTGAATGCCGGGTGGAGTTCGACGACCGCCGCACGCTCATCGGCGGGCCCAACGAATCCGGCAAGAGCACCCTCGTGGAAGCGGTGCACCGCGCCTTTTTCCTCAGCGCCAAGGGCAACACCGAGGCGCACCGCGCAATGGCCTCGAGCCTTCACGACGGCAAGCCGGAGGTGGAGGTCGAATTCACCGCGCGCGGTGCCCGCCACACCCTGCTCAAGCAGTTCAGGGGCGCCAGTGGCAGCACGCGCCTGACCCGCCACGGCGGCCCGACCTGGAGCAACGACGAAGCCGAGACCCAACTGGCCGAACTCACCGGCACCCCGCACGCCCGCGCCAGCAAGATCCACGAGGCCTGGGCGCATCTCTGGATTGTGCAGGGTCGCTCCGGCGACAACCCTCTCGACCCCGCTCAGGGCGAACGCGACCGTCTGCTGCGGCATCTCCAGGACGAGGGTGGCGCGGCCATCGCCCAGTCGGAAACCGACCACCGCCTGGCCGCGCACTTCGCGGAACTCGTCGAGCAGACCTTCACTCAAAACGGCGTGCCCCGTGCCCAGTCGGACCTCGGCCGGGCCCGCCAGGCACTCGACGACGCCGAAACCGCCGCCGCCCAGGCCGCCGCCAGCCTGGCCATCCTCGAACGCGCCCTGACCGAACACCAGCAGTCCGGCGTGCAACTGGCCGAAGCCGAGGCCGCCCTGCGCAGTCTGCAGAGAGAGCAACGCACCCTCGAAACACGCATGCTGGCGGTCGCCGCCCTGCAGCGCGAATTCGATGCCGCCCAGCGCGCCGTCACGGATGCCAGCCGCGAGCAACAACGACTCGCCGACGCCGGGAAACGGCTGAACGAGGCACAGGCCGAACTCGACCACCGCCGCGCCAGCCTGGCCCCGGAGCGCGAGAAGCTTCACGCGGCCCGGCAGAGTCTCCAGAGCCTGCGTGACAGCGCCAGCGCGGCCGAACAAACATTGCAGCTCAGCCGCGAGGCCCTGCTGCTCGCCCGCGCCCGCCTCGATCTTGCCAACGCCCGCCAGCAGACCGCGGAACGCGAACAGCACTACTCGGAACTTGCCGAACGCGCCGGCGGGGTGCAACGGGCGCAGGAACGCAAAAGCAGCCTGCACGAAGAACTCGCCGCCCTGCCCATCCTCGATGCCGCCGCGGTCGAGGCCCTGCAGGCCGCGGAACAGGCGGTGGCACGCGCGGAGGCCAGCCTCGCCGGCATGGCCGCAGGCCTGGAGGTGCTGGCCAGCGACCACCCCGTGCAACTTGGCGCTGAAATCCTCGCACCCGGCGAAACCCGCGTCGTCACCGCCAGTGTCGAAATCCGCATCGGCGACGGCACCCGCCTGCGCCTGCACCCCGGCGGCGGCACCGGCCTGGAGGACGCACGCCGCGAGCGCGCCCAGGCCGCCTTGCGGCTGCAGAGCCAACTCAGTCATTGCGCCGTTCGATCGGTCGCCGAGGCCAGGACCGTGCTGCGCAGGCGCGAGACCCTCCAGGCCGACCTGCGGATGATCGACCAAGAACTGCGCGTGCTCGGGGCCGACAAACTCGACGCCGCACTGGCCCAGGCACGCCAGGTCCTCGCCACCGCCCAAGCCGAAGGCGAGCGCCGCGCCCAGGTCCTCGCGTCCCTCGGGGCAACGGCAATCGACTCGGGCGATGCACGCGAGGCCGTCGACTTGGCCGAAGGCGATGAGGCCGCCGCCCGCGCCGCCCAGGAAGCCGCACAACTCCGCTGGCGCAAAGCCGAGCAGCAAACTCAGGCTCTGGACGAAGCCCTGCGCCTCGCCGAAACCGAGGTCGCCGACCTCGAAAGCCGGCGGCGCCTTCTGCAGGAAGAACTGGGCAACGAGACCGCGCGCGCTCAAGCCTTGGCCGCGGCGGAACAGGCACGCCGAACCGCCGAGGCCGGACTGCAGGATCGCCGCGCGGCTCTGGCTCAACTCGCGCCCGCCGACCTTGAGACTGACCGCGAACGCTTGGAACGCTCTCTCCGCCAGCAGCAGGAGAAGCGCGACGACGCCCTGCGGCGGCAGGCCGACAGCGCCGGCCGCCTGCGCGCCGATGGCGGGAGCGACCCGGTCGCCGCCCTGAAAACCGCGCAGGCTCGACTCGATGCAGCAAGGGCACGCCACGACGGCCTGGCCCGCCGCACCGCCGCCCAGCGCCGGATCCATGATCTCTTCACCGGGGAGCGCCAGGCTCTCTCCAATCAACTCACCCGGCCGTTGGCAGAACGCGTCGAGGGCTATCTGCAGCGCCTGTTCGGCCCGGAAGCCAGCCTGAACCTGCGCCTGGAGGACGGCGCCTTCACCGGCCTTGGCCTCGGTCGCGGCGCCCTGGGAGCAACCCCATTCGATCAACTCAGTGGCGGCGCCCGTGAGCAGGTCGCCGCCGCCTTCCGACTGGCCATGGCGGAAATTCTCGCCCAGTCCCACGAAGGCTGCCTGCCGGTGGTGTTCGACGACGCCTTCGCCCACTCCGACCCCGAGCGCGTGCAAAAGCTCCTGCGCCTGCTCGACCTCGCCGCCAGCCGCGGCCTGCAGGTCATCGTCCTCACCTGCACCCCGGCCGACTACACCGGCCTCGGTGCGACAGAGGTTCGCTTCGGGTGATCCAGGCGGGGCGATCTGTCCCGCTCGTTCCAACATCTAGCCGCCCTTGGATCTTGGCGGCATGGGTCATGCCGCCCAACCTGCCGCGTTTCCGCCTTGCACTCCGGCGGTTTTCCCCGATTTTCCGCCCCCTTTGCCGCCATGATCCCCAACGCCTACCGCTCCCTCCACTGCAACGCCATCCGCGCCGAACACGTCGGCCAGAACGTCACGCTGTGCGGCTGGGTGAATTCGGCGCGCGACCACGGCGGCGTCATCTTCATCGACCTGCGCGACCGCGAGGGCCTGACCCAGGCGGTGTTCCGCCCGGAGGAAAACGCCCAACTCGCCGCGCTCAGCCACGAACTGCGGGATGAGGACGTGCTGCAGGTCCGCGGCCGCGTCGAGCGCCGTCTGACCGGCACCGAGAACGCCAAGCTCGCCACCGGCGAGGTCGAAGTCGTCGTCACCGAGTGCAGCGTCCTCAACAAGGCCGAGGTGCTGCCCTTCCAGCTCGACCGCGAGCTGTCGAACGAGGACCTGCGGATGAAATACCGCTACCTCGACCTGCGCCGCGAGCGGATGAACCGCAACATCCGCCAGCGCCACAAGATCACCAACGCCGCGCGCAACTACCTCGACGCCACCGGCTTCATCGAGGTGGAAACGCCGATCCTGTCGAACCCGACCCCCGAGGGCGCGCGCGACTTCCTCGTGCCGGCCCGCCTGAGCCCGGGCAAGTTCTTCGCCCTGCCGCAGGCGCCCCAGCAGTACAAGCAGCTGCTCATGGTCGCCGGCCTGGAACGCTACTTCCAGATCGCCCGCTGCTTCCGCGACGAGGACCTGCGCGCCGACCGCCAGCCCGAGTTCACCCAGATCGACATCGAAGCGAGCTTTGTCGGCCAGGAGGACATCCTCGGCCTCGTCGAGGGCCTGCTCGCCGCCATGTTCAAGGCCGGCCGCGGTGTGGAGATTCCCCTGCCCTTCCCGCGCATGACCTACCAGGAGGCGATGGACCGCTTCGGCTCCGACAAGCCGGACACCCGCTTCGGCCTGGAGATCACCGACATGGCCGACGTCTTTGCCGCCTCGGAGTTCAAGATCTTCCGTTCGACCCTCGAGAACGGCGGTGTCGTCCGCGCCATCAACGCCAAGGGGTTCGCCGGCATCACCACCGGCCAGATGATCCGCCTCAACGAGCTCGCCATCCAGGCCGGCATGAAGGTCAAGCAGCTCGCCTTCATCAAGGTCGAGCGCAACGCCGAGGGCGTGCTCGAGTACAAGAGCCCCCTCTGGAAGTTCTTCGGCGAGGCCGAAAAGGCGGCGCTGCTGGCCAAGCTCAACGTCGAGGAAAACGACATCGTCTTCTTCTACGCCGGCACCTGGGACGAGGCCTGCAACATCCTCGGACGCGTGCGCCTGGAGATCGCCGCCATGCAGGAGCTGACCAGGGGCAGCGAGGCGCTCAACTTCCTCTGGGTGGTCGACTTCCCGCTGCTCGCCTACAGCCCCGAGGACCAGAGCTGGGTGGCCGTGCACCACCCCTTCACCCGCCCGAAGGCCGAGGACGTGCCGCTGCTCGATGCCGGCGACTACGGCAAGGTGCGCGCCGAGGCCTACGACGTCGTGCTCAACGGCTACGAACTGGGCGGCGGATCGATCCGAATCCACGAGAGCGACCTGCAGGCGAAGATGTTCTCCGTGCTCGGCGTCACGCCCGAGGAACAGCAGCTCAAGTTCAGCCACATCCTCGAGGCCTTCCAGTTCGGCGCGCCGCCCCACGGCGGCCTCGCCCTCGGCCTCGACCGCATCGCCATGCTGGTGGCTGGCGAAACCAGCATCCGCGAGGTGATCGCCTTCCCGAAGAACAACAAGGCCTGCGACCTGATGACCGACAGCCCGACCACGGTTGACTTCAAGCAGCTGCGCGAGCTGTACGTGCAGAGCACCTGGAAGGACAAGAAGAAGGACGAGGCGGCCGACTGATTCCGGCCAGCCGGCGTTTGATCATCCCGGGGTTCTCGGCAAGGTGCCGGGAACCCCGTTTTTTTTCGCCTTGCCCGACTCCGCCCCCACTGTTCACGACGCCCGCGAGGCCCTGCGCCGCCATTTTGGCTTCCGCGAATTCCTGGATGGCCAGGAGCAGGTCATGGCCGCCGTGCTCGGCGGTCGCGACACGCTGGTCATCATGCCGACCGGCGGCGGCAAATCGCTCTGCTACCAGCTGCCCGCCATGGTCATGGACGGCATCACGGTGGTCGTCAGTCCGCTCATCGCCCTGATGAAGGACCAGGTCGACGCCCTGGAGCGGCGCGGCATCCCGGCGACCCTGATCAACAGCAGCCTGACGCCGGCCGAGCAGGCCGAGCGCATCCAAGCCCTGCGCGGCGGCGCCTACAAGCTCGTCTACGTCGCCCCGGAACGCTTCCGCAGCCGCCAGTTCACCCAGGCGCTGCGCCAGGTCGAGATCGCCCTGTTCGCCGTCGACGAGGCGCACTGCCTCTCGCAGTGGGGCCACGATTTCCGGCCCGACTACTTCCGCCTGGGCGAGGCGCTGGCGGCGATCGATCATCCGCAGGTCGTGGCGCTGACCGCCACCGCCACGCCGGAGGTGCGCGACGACATCCAGCGCGTGCTGCGCCTGCGCGATCCCTTTGTGACCGTGCGCGGCTTCCAGCGGCCGAACCTGAGCCTGAACATCACGCCGGTGAAGGGCCAGGACGACAAGTATCAGCGCCTGCGCCGCGTCATCGCCGAGCACAAAACCGGCATCGTCTACTGCGCCACCCGCAAGCGCGTCGAGGAGGTGGGCGAGGAACTGCGCGCCTGGAGCCTGCCGGTGGTCGAGTACCACGGCGGTCTCGACGACAAGGAACGCGAGGAGCGCCAGGACCGATTCATCTCGAAAAAGAGCGGCATCGCCGTCGCCACCAACGCCTTCGGCATGGGCATCGACCGCCCCGACGTGCGCTTTGTCGCGCACTTCGACGTGCCCGGCAGCGTCGAGGCCTACTACCAGGAGGCCGGCCGAGCCGGCCGCGACGGCGAGCCCTCGTGGTGCGAACTGCTGTTCAACCACGCCGACACCCGCACCCAGGAATTTTTCATCGACGGCAACAACCCGGGCTACGACGTTATTCAGTCGGTCTACCAGGCCCTGCTGAGCCTCGCCGACGCCGACCACCAGGTGGCGGTCAGCATTGACGACCTCGCCGACCGAGCCGGCCTGAAGAACGGCATGGCCGCCGGCACCGCCCTGGGTCACCTCGTCCGCGCCGGCTACATCGAGCGCTATGACATCCCCGGCAAGCGCGTGCGCGGCACCCGCCTGCTGCATCCGGAGGTGCTGGCCCGCGACCTGGAGATCGACACCGCCGCGCTGGCGGAAAAGGAGCGGCGCGACCGCGCCAAGCTCAAGGCGATGACCTCGCTCTGCTACGACGACCGCGCCTGCCGCCAGGAGCAGATCCTCGCCTACTTTGGCGAGACCGGGAGCGCCCCCTGCGGCACCTGCGACGTCTGCCGGCGGAGCGGCGTGCAGACCGCCCGCCCCGGCACCGCCGAGGAGATGACCGCCCTGCGCCAGGCTCTGAGCGGCATCGCCCGCATGTCGCGCCGCGGCAGCGACGGCTGGGAGGGACGCTATGGCAAGGGCCGCATCATTCAGATGCTCGTCGGCAGCAAGTCCAAGGAAATCGTCGACGCCGGCCTCGACCAGTTGACCACCTACGGCCTGCTGCGCGATCTCGGAAGCCAGCGCCTGCACCCGCTGTTTGCGGAGATGGAGAAGGCCGGCCTCATCGTCACCAGCACGGGCGAATACCCGGTGGTCACCCTCACCGACCGGGGAGCCGAGGTCATGCGCAAAGGCGGCGTCCAGAGCCTGCGCTGGCCCGATCTGTCGACCGCGCCGGCAGCGCTCAAGACCGGCGCACGCGACGGTGGCCCGGCCCTGCAGGAACTGGGTTTTGATGAAGCCCTGTTCGAAAAACTGAAACGCCACCGCAACGCGGTTGCCCAGGCCGAGGGCGTGCCGGCCTATGTCATCTTCAGCAATCAAACCCTGGAATTCCTCACCCGCCTGCGGCCGCGCACGATGGAGCAGGCGCTGAAAATCCGCGGCATTGGCGAGAAGAAGGCACGCGAGTATTTGACCGACTTTCTGCGCATCATCGAGCGGCACGCCTGAGCACCGCAATCCAGGGTTGACCGCCTGCAAGGGTTCCTTTAGGCTGATCCCGCAGTCTTGAGGGGCGCCTGTGCTCCGACGACCCTTGCGCCAGCCGCATTAGCCCCATGCACCCCGTTTTGACCGTGCCTGTAGCAATGAATGGACCCGCGATCCTGTCGCGGGGAGGGTATGTTGCGGCCGCGAGCCGCACGCACAGCCGGCTTTTAGCTGAGCCCGCCGCCCACGACTGCGGCACCGGACGGGACCCCGGCCACCTGCCAACGCAGGCGGCGGCGGAGCCCGGTCCGCTGGAAACGCCCCCACGTTCACGCCAGCCCCAGGATTTTCTCCCTGTCCGTCAGACCGGTGCCTGCAACCCCACCCCACCACCCCTGAACGAACACCCATGTCAGACACCCAGACCCAGGACAACCGTCGCCGCCGCAACCGTGGCGGACGCGGCAACCGCGCCAACCAGAGCCAGCGCCCCGGCAAGACACCTCGCGCCGGCGTGACCGAGCCAAGCGGCTTTCAGAAATTCCTGAGCGCCATCAGTTTCGGCCTGCTCGGCAAAACTCCGAAGCTGCCCGCCGCCACCCCTGCCGCGCGCCCGCCGCGCACCGAATCCACCCGGCCGCCGCGCCAGCGCCGCGAGGCCCCCGCGCCCGCCAATCCAGCCGAAGTGACCACCGAGCGCCTTTATGTCGGCAACCTCTCCTACGACGCCTCCGAGAGCGACCTCTTTGAGTTGTTCAGTGGCGTCGGCAGCGTGCGCAACTCGGAAGTCGTCGTCAACAACCGCACCCAGCGCTCGAAGGGCTTCGCCTTCGTGACCATGGCCTCGGTCGATGAAGCCCGGCGCGCCGTCCAGGAGCTCGGCGGCAAGGACTTCATGGGCCGCCCGCTGCAAATCAGCGGCGCCAAGCCGGTCGGCCAGGACGAACGCAAGGACGCCCCGGGCCCGGACGATCGCTGACTTGCCCGCATCAGCCCCCCCAGCCCGCAGGCCCTCCGGCCTGCGGGCTTTTTCATGCCTTGCCGCACGCGACCGGGCCTGCTAACGATGCAAACGCATGAAGCGCGCCCTCTGGTTGACCGCCGGCCTCTGCCTGCTGCTCTGCGGCCTGATCCTTTTCGGTGTCGGCCTGCCCTGGCTGCAGCACCAGCTGCTCAGCCAGGCCCAGCCCCTGCTCGCCAGCCTCGACACCGGCCACGGCCCGGTGCAGCTGCGCTTTGAGGGGCTCCGCGCCGTGCTCACCGGCCAGGTCCGCCACGCGCGCCAGCGCGATGAACTCGCCCGCCTGATTCACGACCGCCTGGGCCTGCCCGGCGGCTGGTTGCCGGAGGTCCGGCCGGTGCTCGGCCTGCGCAACGAGCTGGTCGTCGTCCCCTACCCGCCCGGCTGGCTTGCCCTCGCGGTGAGCGGCCGACACGCCGAACTCTGTGGCCGCCTCGGCACGGAGATCGAGGCGCGCGATGCCGAACGCCTGCTCAGCCAGCGCTGGTTGACCGCCGGTGGCCGGGTGCAGGCGCGGGTGACGGCGGATCCCGCGCGCTTTGACGAAGCGCCCGACTTCGCAGCCACGCTCAACGGCTCCCCCACCCCGCCCGCCGCGGACGGGCCCGACAGCGCCCAGCTGCACCTGGCCCGCGCCGGCGGCGGCTGGACCCGCCTGCCACCCGAAGTCACCGAGGAGCGCCTGCGCGAACAGGGGGCGGCCTTTGGCTTGCAGGACGCCGACTGGCCGCAGGTCCGGCTGTTGCTGGAACGCGTGCGCCGGACGCAGGAGTTGGAACGCGCCCGCCTGGCCGAAGCCCGACGCCAGGCAGGCTTGCCCCCCCCACATCTGCTGCTGGCCGCCCGCGGCGACCGCCTGCTCGTGCGTGGCGAGGTCGCTAGCCTGGGTCTCAAGCGCGGCCTGCTCAACGCCCTCATCGAGGCCCTGCCGGCGCACCGCGTCCTCGATGACCTGCGTGTCAATCCTGAGCGCCGCTCGGTCACCCCGTTTGAGCCGGTTCCGGTCGAAGAGCTGCCGCCGCCGGCAGCGACCGACGACAACCGCCTGCTGCTCGGCGTCCCCGGTGCCGGCTGGCACATCCTGCCGCCGCGCGCCGATGCCGCCAGCCTCGAAACCGCCTGGCGCAAGCCCCTGCCCGCAGACCTGCCGCCGGAACGCCTCGCCGACGACGTGCGCATGGCCGCCGACTGGTTGCGCGGCGATGCCCGCGGCATTCCCGACCTGCCGGTGCCGGCCCAGCCCAGTTTTCTCACCCTGGCCCTGCTGCCTGACAGGGTCATCCTCGCCGGCCAACTCGCGGAAGAGCCGCACCGCGCCCGCCTGCTCGAGGCCGTGCGCCGGGCCTATGCCGGTCGGGCCGTGCTGCTGACCGACGGCCTGCTCGCCCGCGGCACCTGCTCCCCCGCGGCCAGCGTCGAACAAACCGCACGGAGTCTGCCTCCGCTGCCGCGCGCCGGCGAACCGGCCCGGCTGGGCTTCGCCAGGCCGGGTGAGGTCTGGCGAAGCGTGAAGGTGGACGCTGCGGTGCTCGAACCGGGTGGACTCGGAACCTCCGGCCTGCTGCCCGCAGGCTTCCCGGCGGCGATGGCGGAACTCAGCCTGCTCGACGCCTTCGAGATCCTGCGCGCCAACCGCCAGTCCGGCACGGGTGGCGGCCTTTAAAATTCGCCATCCCGGCCACGAAAACCTTGCGCGGCGGGGTGCATCCGGCATAGGCATGCCAACGCATGTGGAATTTTATGGTCCAGCACTGGCGCGATGGCGTGGAAATCGCCATTCTCGCCGTGCTTTGCTACCACGGCTACCTGTTCTTCCGGGCCACGCGCGGCGCGCGCATTCTTACCGGCCTGGCGATTCTCCTGCTGGGCCTGGCGGTTCTCGCCCAACTTCTCGAACTCGGGGTCATCAAGTGGCTGCTCCAACACATCTCGGTCTTCCTCGCCATCGCCCTGGTCGTGCTCTTCCAACCGGAACTGCGCCGCGTGCTCGCCGAGTTGGGCAGCCGCCGGATGTTCTCCTACAATCGGCCCGACCCGGAATCGCTCGACGTTTTGCTCGAGGCCATGCAACAGCTGTCCGCGCGTCGCTGCGGAGCCCTGTTCGCCCTGCGCCGCGACATCGACCTCCGGCCCTTTGCCGAGAGCGGGGTCGACCTCGATGCCAGGCTGTCGGTGGAGCTGATCACCACGGTCTTCCATCCGAAGACCACCCTGCATGACGGCGGTGCCATCATTGAGCAGGGACGGCTCAAGGCCGCAGGCTGCGTCTTTCCCGTGAGCCAGAGGGAGGTGCGCGACCGCGCCATCGGCCTGCGCCACCGCGCCGCCATGGGCATCACTGAGGAGACCGACGCGATCGCCCTGGTGGTCAGCGAGGAGACCGGCGCCCTGTCGATCTGCCGGCGCGGCCGGCTGGAACATGACCTAGAACCCGAAGAACTGCTCGCGCGCCTCAACCAGTGGGTGACGAGCGAGAACGGCAGCGCTGATGCCCCAACCGAACCGGAGGAGCCCACCCGTGAACTGGGACCGATTTAAGCAACTGTTCACCCGCAACTGGCGCGAGAAACTCATCGCCATTCTGCTGGCCTTCCTGTTCTGGTTCATGATCCGGTCGCAGACCAATGCCGGCGCCCGCCCGCTGCCACCACTACCGCCGCTGCGGGTGCAGTGAGCCAACATTTCCCCATGTTTTCAGGTTGACTCCTCCCCTTACGCACCCTATTTTAGCGACCCTTTTTCCAACTCTTTTCCCTTCCGAAACCTGTATGCCCGAAGTCCAAATCCGCAAAGGTGAGCCCGTGGACCGCGCCCTCAAGCGCCTGAAAACCAAGCTCGAGATGGAGGGCATCCTCGAGGAGATGCGCCGCCTTCGCTCGCACGAAACTGGCAAGGAGCGGACCAAGCGCAAGGCCCGTGCCGCTGCCAAGCGCGGCAAGATCCGCTTCCGCTTCAGCATGCCCAAACCGGCTGCCGACGCTCCAGTCGCCGCCGTTTGAGACTTCCCCGGCTCGTTGTGGGGATCCCCAACCCAGTCAGGCTGCCCGTTGCGACGGGCAGCCTTTTCGTTTTTGCGATTCAGACCTGCTTGTCAACATAGAGCCGGATGCCGTCCGCACCCATGCCGGTGCCATTGGCCAACTCGTATCGCCGCCAAAGCTCCGGCCCAACCCCCAGCCCGGTGGCCTGATCCTGCTCGGTCTCACGGTACCGGTCCTGGATGGCACGCGCATCGCCCCCCTCGGCCAGCCACCCGCGCACGCGTTTGTGCACTTCGTCCACCCGCGCGTGGTAGGCGCGCAGGTGTCGCTCCACATCGCTGACCGCGCCAAAGTGCGTCAGGTAGAGGGTGTGGAACCCCCCGGCCAGCAGGCGGTCAATCGTGCCCGCATAGGCCGGCGGATCGAACTGCGGCGGCGCCGAGGTCACCGACAGGTAGGCACTGCCCTCGAGGCGGACACCGGCCGCGTCACCGGTAAAACAGCAGCCGGCGCAGGCAAAGGCATGGTGGTGACGGGCATGGCCCGGCGTGTCCAGGGCGGTGATCTCCAGCGAACCCACCCGCACCGATTCCCCGTCCTCCAGGGCGATCACCCGCTCTTCGGGTGCCGGCACCATGTCGCCCCAGAGGCGATCGGTCTCGGCCCCATAGACCAGGCGCGCGCTCGCCAGCAGGCGGGCGGGATCGACGAGGTGGCGACGGGCGTTCGGGTGGCAGTAGACGCGCGCGCCGCGCGCCGCCCACCAGCCAGCCGCGCCGGCATGATCGAGGTGGATGTGGGTGACAAAGACATCACGAATGTCAGCCTCGTCGAATCCCTGCGCCCGAATGGCTGCACGCAGGGCTGCCAGGGTCGACCCCGGTCCCGTTTCCACCAACGCCAGCGCCCCGTCCGACTCGATCAGGTAGGCGGCGATCAGGCCGGGGGTGTCTTGAAAGTGCAGGTCGAGGGTGTGGACTCGCATGGGCGGCGGCTGCTCCTGCCTTAAGACCGGCGCCGCCGGCGCGCAATCGGAAAGGCCACCAGACCGCCCCTTGCGCCCGCCCGTCTTTGCCCGTATGATTCTGGCCCCAAAACGACATGAATCAGCTCGAACAGCTCAAGCAGCACACGACCGTGGTGGCGGACACCGGCGACTTCGAGGCCATGAAGGCCTACAAGCCGCAGGACGCCACGACCAACCCCTCGCTCATTCTCCAGGCCTCGCAGAAGCCCGAGTACAAGTCGCTCGTCGACCAGGCCGTCGCCGAACACCGCAACAGCCCGCTCGCCGGCGCCGCCAGGGTCGAGGCGATCATGGACCGCATCCTGATCCTGTTCGGCCTGGAAATCCTCAAGATTGTCCCCGGTCGCGTCTCCACCGAAGTCGACGCCCGCCTGTCCTTCGACATCCAGGGCAACGTTGACAAGGCGCGCCACCTCATCGGCCTCTATGAAGCCGCCGGCATCCCGCGCGAGCGCGTGCTGATCAAGATCGCCTCGACCTGGGAGGGCATCAAGGCCGCCGAGATCCTCCAGAAGGAAGGCATCAACTGCAATCTCACCCTGCTGTTCAGCCTCGTCCAGGCCGTCGCCTGCGCCGAAGGGGGCATCAAGCTCATCTCGCCCTTCGTCGGCCGCATCCTCGACTGGTACAAGAAGAGCACTGGCAAGGACTACGGTCCCGCAGAGGATCCAGGCGTGCAGTCTGTGACGCAGATCTTCAACTACTACAAGCACTTCGGCTACACAACCGAGGTCATGGGCGCCAGTTTCCGCAACAAGGGCGAGATCACCGAACTCGCCGGCTGCGACCTGTTGACCATCAGTCCCGGCCTGCTCGGCGAACTGCAGGCCAGCGAGGAAACGCTCGTGCGCAAGCTCGACGCCGGCGCCGCCAAAGCCGCCAAGATCGAGCGCATCGCCTGCGACGAAAAGTCGTTCCGCTGGCTGTTCAACGAGGACGCCATGGCCACGGAAAAAACCGCCGAGGGCATCCGCAACTTCGGCAAGGACATCGTCAAGCTGGAACAGCTGATCGCCTCCAGCCTTTAACGCAATCGCTTGGGCGCCGCCCCCTCGGGGCGGCGCTTTTTTGCGCCCCGGAACCGCCACCGGCGCAAAACCGCCTTGCAAAGGCGCGGCCCTGAACAGATAGCAGGCCGATGGAAAACTTGGTCAATCCCGTCTTCAGCGTCACGCGCGCCGACAAGGAGCACCTGATCGGGCAGCGCGGCCTGGTAGTCTGGTTGTACGGCCTCTCCGGCGCAGGCAAGTCGACGCTTGCCAACGAGCTTGCGCGCGCCCTGCACCGGGCGGGCCGGCTGGCGCTCAATCTGGATGGCGACGTCCTGCGCAACGGCCTCAACCGCGGGCTTGGCTTCACCGAGCAGGACCGCATGGAAAATCTGCGGCGGGCCGCGGAAGTGGCTCGGCTGGCCCTGGAAACCGGCAGTGTGGTCGTCTGCAGCTTCATCACGCCGCTCAACACGATGCGTCGCATGGTACGCGACATCATCCCCGCCAACGATCTGCTCGACGTCTACGTCCGCTGCTCCTACAGCACCTGCGCCGCCCGCGACGTCAAGGGTCTCTACGCCAAGGCCAAGGCCAATGCCCTGGCCAACTTCACCGGCAAGGATTCCGCCTTCGAGGAGCCCGAAGCGCCGCCCGCCCTGCTGCTCGACACGGATCAGTGGGATGTTTCTGAGTGCACACGCCGGCTGGCGGAAACCGTGCTCACCCGCGTCACCGGCTGAAGGGCCTGCCGCAACTCCCGGCAAGGCCCGGGGTTGCACTTTGAGAACCGTGCCACCACCGCCCTGCCCCTGACCGCCATGAACCGCTTCGCCCCCCTTGCCGGCGCCCTGCTCAGCCTGGCTCTCAGCGCCGGTGCCGAATCCCCGCCCTCCGGACCACCACCCACCCCCAAGGGCGAGGCTGAGAAACCGCCGCGCCCGGAATGGCGCGGCAGCTTCGGCACCCTCGGCCGGCCTCCCCGCCATGAGGGCTTCGACAAGCTGCCCGAGACGGAGCGCCGCCAGGTGCGCGAGGCGCTCGACCGCGTCTGGAACCGCCCGGAAGTCATTGCAGCCCGCGACGAGGCCATGCGTGCCAACGACGCCATGCGCCGCGTCATCCGCAAGGCGCTGGAGAAAACCGATCCCCAGGCCGCCGCCATCCTCGCCCGCCTCGAGCCCCGCGAGCGCTTTGACCCCGGCCAGTTGCCACCCCTGCCGCAGCCGGACGCCCCGAACTTCCCGGAGGCCGTGGTCGCCCGCATGGCCTCGGAGCTGCAGGCCTTCTCGCGACCTGATCGACAGAGCGAGACCCGCCAGATCCACGAGCGTGTCATGGCCTTGCCGGCCCTGCGCGAAGCCCTCGAGCACCTGAAGGCCCGCCGCGGCGAGGCCCGCATCGAGGCCCTGCACGCCCTGCGCAAGAGCTACCGCGAGGCGGTCGGTGCCGAATTCCAGACGGCGCGCGAACGCCGCGCCGCCGCCGAGGGTGCCAAGCCGCCACCGCCCTGATCAGGCTTCGTCGCCCAACCGTCGGTCGTGCGCCAGGTAGCCCTGCACGTAATCACGGACCGCCTCCTCCAGCGTGAACAGCGGCTCGTCGTAGCCCGATTCGCGCATGCGACCGATGTCGGCGCAGGTGTAATACTGATACTTCTCGCGCAGAGCCTCGGGCATGTCGATGAATTCGATCACCGGCTCGCGCCCCATGGCAAGGAAAATGGCGCGCGCCAGTTCCACCCAGGTATGGGCACGGCCCGACCCGAGGTTGAAGAGCCCGTTCACCTGGGGATTGGCCGCGAGATGGAGAGTCATCTTCACCGCATCCTTCACATACAGGAAGTCGCGCTGCTGGCAGCCATCCTGATAGTCGGGCCGGTGCGACTTGAACAGCTGCACCCGCCCCGTCTCCAGAATCTGCCGGTGCGCCTTGTGCACCACGCTGCGCATGTCTGCCTTGTGATCCTCGTTCGGCCCGTAGACGTTGAAGTACTTCAGGCCCGCCACCCGGTCGAGCAGGCCGCTCCGCTGCGCTTGCAGGTCAAACAGATGCTTGGAGTAGCCATACATGTTCAGCGGCCGCAGCCGGTGCAGGTCCTGCAGACGGTCGTCCATGCCATGCGCACCGTCGCCATAGGTCGCCGCCGATGAGGCGTACACAAAACGCCCCCCGCGCTCCAGGGTCCACTCGCAGAGCAGCCGCGTCAGCTCATAGTTGTTGCGCATCAGGTAGTCGGCATCCCGCTCCGTCGTCGCCGAGCAGGCGCCGAGATGAAGCACATGGTCAAAGCGGCCGAGCCCATCCGGCGTCGTGCGCACCAATCGCTCCAGATCGCCGCCGTCGAGGTAGTCGGCAAACTTGAGCGGCACGAGGTTGCGCCACTTCTCGTCCTGAGTCAGGCGGTCGCAGACGACAATGTTGTCACAGCCGCGGCGATTGAGTTCCCAGACCAGGGCACTGCCGATGAAACCGGCGCCGCCGGTGACCAGGATGCGGGCATCAGGAGAAAATGACATGCCAGGCGTTAGCCAGGCCGGAACCGCTTTGCAACCGGCGACTTTCGGGTCGCGACCGCCCTGCCACCGATTCCGCTGGCCAAAATCCCCTGGGTTGATTAAAAATTCATTCAAATTGATTCCATGCGTGCGCTGACCTACTGGCTCGCCTCCGTCTTTGTTGCCGTGCTGGCTTCGCGTGCCGCAGAGCGCGGCGACCATCTGGTGGCGTGGGTGGATTCCAGCGCCACGCCGCTGCTGAGCCTGCCGGATTCGGAGCGCTCGGCTCTGCTGGGCATTGGCGTGCTGGCGATGGCCTACACATACCGCCACGCCTGGCTGAGCTGGCACAAGCGCAGCTGAACCGGGTCGGTCACCAGATCGACAACATGAAGGCAGGACTGTCCGGGACCACCTCTCCCGTCGGCGCGCGGACGACCGCCTCAAACTGACGGGCCCACTCGCGGATCACCTTGCGGGCATGGCTGTAGTGGTTGAAATCATGCAACGAAAGCAGCAGGGCCGAGCGGTTCTGCTCGGCGTCGCTGAACTCGAGGAGGACCTGCCCGCGCACCGGGTCAGACAGGCGGCCCTCGAGGGCGATGCGACCTTTGAGCGGGTTGCCGACCACAGACTCCGCGCCGGGCACGGCCAGCAGGTTGATGAGCCTGCGGGTGACGCCACCGGTGATCGGATTGGGATCGAGTTCGACGAGGGCCAGTTCAACGACCAAGCTGTCGGGCCGGGGGCGACTGACGACCTCCTGGCGCGGCCGTGGCGATTCGCGAAAGGCATCCTCGAAGGCTGCACGGGTGTAGGCGGCGAGTTCGGCGGCGGCGATCTCGCGACCGGCATCGCGGCTCTCCAAGCGCGCCAATTTGCGTCCCACCGGCCGCAGATGATCGAGGCAGACCGGCGCGACGTGCAGGGTCCAGCGGTGGCGCGCCTCCGCCCAGGCCGTCGGCGAGGGATGGCGCCAGATGCGGACAAAGGGAGAGCCCTCGACGCCGGTGGGCTGCATCTCGTCGGCGTGTCGCAGGAAGGGCGACGGTGCGGCAGGCGACGCTTTGGCAAAGCGCTGCAGCCGGGCGCAACCGGCCTGGGCCAGGAGGAGGAACGTCAGAAGCAGGCAAAACAAGGCAGGCATGGCAGGTTGAATCCGGTTCCCATCGGATCCCGATCCTTGCACCGTACGTCCAGCGCCATCGCCTCGCGCCAGCCAATGACGCGGCACTTCAGGCCATGCCACCGTCAAGGTCGCGCTCGACTTCGAGGATGCGCTGCAGGGCATCAAGGAATTCCTCGGCCGCCTCCAAAGGCAGCATGATCGTGTCGCGACGGCCGCGAACATCCTCGGTGATCTTGATGACGCGACCGCGCTCATTCTCCTTGAGATCGAGGAAGAAGATCTTGCGCTCGGTGAGGATTTTCTCCGAGTGCAGGGGCGGATTGCCACGCCGGGGTTCGTCAAAGTCGTCGTGCCTCATGCCCGGGGATCTCCAAGAATTACAAAATGCATTTTCGAGTTAACGCCACGATTGTAAAAAACTGGCTGCGGTTGTCAATGCCAGCCTCGCGATCTCAGGCGAGACGCCGGGCGACTTCCGTGGAGAGCACCCGGTTGTCGGCCCGGCCCGCCACGCGCTCCTGCAGGACCTTCATCACCGCGCCCATGTCCTTCTTGCCGGTGGCCCCCAGCTCGGCAATGACGGACTCGACGAGCGCGGCGAGTTCCTCGACCGGCAGGGCTGCGGGCAGGTATTTCTCCAGCACGGCAATCTCGGCCCGCTCGGTTGCGGCCAGGTCCTCGCGACCCGCCTGCGTGTAGCTGGCCACCGAATCCTGGCGCTTCTTGATCTCGCGCCGGACCACCTGCAGCGACTCGGTGTCATCCAGCTCACCCTCGGCACCGGCCTTTTCGAGGGCGGCATACTTGAGGGACGACTTGAGCGCGCGGATGACGTTGAGCGCGACGCTGTCCTTCGCCTTCATGGCGATCTTCATGTCTTCGACGATTTGGCTGGCAAGGGTCATGACGCCGACCTAGCCGAGCATCGCCGCTTTGTCCAGCCGCGGCCCAATCCGAAACCTGGGCACCACCTTCGAGCACTCTCCTGGCGGAACCGGCCTGCCACCGGACCGTCGCGCAAGAAGGCTTGCAATCGGACGCAAGCCCCCGAAGGTCGGACTCCACCCCCACGCAACCGCCCCCATGCCCGAGTGGCTCGCCGTCATCATTTTAGGAATCCTCGAAGGCGTTACTGAATTCCTGCCCGTTTCGTCGACCGGCCATCTGCTGATCCCGCAGACCCTGGGCTGGCTGCCAGCTCGCAGCGATCTATTCAACGTGGTCATTCAAAGCGGGGCCGTGCTGGCCGTGCTGGCCGTTTTCGCCCGGCGGGTCGGCCACCTCGCCACCACGCTGCATCAGCCCGACACCCGCGATTACCTGCTCAAGCTTTTCGTCGCCTTTGCCGTGACGGCCGTCGGAGGCGTGTTGATCAAGGCCTTTGACATCCACCTGCCCGAGGAAGTCGAACCGGTGGCCCTGGCGACGCTGATCGGCGGACTGGTGATCTTTCTGCTCGAGCACCTGAACCGCGGGAAGTGCGGCAGTGCGCACCTGACTTGGGCCGTGGTCATCGCCGTCGGCCTGGCCCAGGTTCTCGCCGCCGCCTTTCCCGGGACCTCGCGCTCCGGGGCCAGCATCCTCATGGCCCTGGCCCTTGGCCTGTCACGACCGGCAGCCACCGAATTTTCCTTCCTTCTCGGTGTGCCGACGCTGATGGCGGCCGGCGCCTTCAAGCTCGCCTCGGAATTCGCCAACGGCGGCCTGGACCGGGAACCACTCGGCCTGCTCCTGCTCGGCACCCTAGTCTCCGGACTCTCGGCCTTTCTCGTGGTTCGCTGGCTCATCCACTTCGTCCAGGGGCACACCTTTCATGGCTTCGCCTGGTACCGCGTCCTTCTTGGCACCGCCCTGCTCGTCTACGCAGCGGTCCGGTAATCGTTTTCCCGTCTGATGTCCGCCCTCCCGAACCGTCTCGCACGCTTGATCGACCACAGTCGGGGACTGTTCCGCCGCACGGTGTTCCGAACCTACCGGCTGCTCAAGCACCCTCGCCTGCTCAAGGCGAGCGCCAGCCGGCGCTGGTTCGCCCGCCACTTCCTCGACAAGCGCGTCTGGAAACCCACCCAGCACACCTTCGCGGGCGGAGTCGCCGTCGGCCTGCTGGTGTCCATGCAGCTGCTGCCCATGCAGATGCCGGTCGCCGCCATCCTCGCCGCGGTCTTCCGTGTCAACATCCCCATCGCCATTGTCATGTGCTGGCTCAGCAACCCGGTGACCATGCCGGCGCTGGTGCCGCTTGAATATGCCCTCGGCAAATGGGTTCTGTCCTGGATCTCCTCGGTGCCCACGACGCCCTTCCCGCGCGAGCTGCCGCACTCGTTTGCCGAATCCTGGCTCGCCCTCAAGGAGCATGCACCGGTCATGCTCTTCGGCGGGCTCCTGCTCGGCGGCGCGCTCGCCCCGGTCGGCTACGCCATCAGCTACGCCGGCTGGAGCCGCCTGGAAGCCTGGGCGCAGCGCCGGCGCCGGGCGCACGCGGAACCGCCGCCCGCCGTCCGCGATCCTTGACTTTCCCGCCAGCGGCCGCAGGCTCGGCCATGACCCGCCCCGAACGCACCCACACCATGGCCGTGTTCTGCGACTTCGAGAACCTGGCCATCGGCGTGCGCGAGGCCCGCTACGACAAGTTCGACATGGGCCGCGTCGTCGAGCGACTCCTTCTCAAGGGCAGCATCGTGGTGAAAAAGGCCTACTGCGACTGGGACCGTTACCGCGAGCACAAGAAGGCGATGCACGAAGCCGCCTTCGAACTCATCGAAATCCCGCACGTGCGCCAGTCCGGCAAGAACAGCGCCGACATCCGCCTCGTCGTCGATGCCCTTGACCTCTGCTACACCAAGGCCCACGTCGACACCTTCGTCATCGTCAGCGGCGACTCCGATTTCTCGCCTCTTGTCAGCAAGCTGCGCGAGAACAACAAGACCGTCATCGGCGTCGGCGTCAAGAACTCGACCGGCGACATCTTCATCAGCAACTGCGACGAGTTTATCTTTTACGACGATCTCGTGCGCGAGCAGCGGCGCCGGCGCAGCGAAGCCGAACCCCGGGCCGCATCCACGCGCAACCCGAGTGACACTCCCACGGCAAAACCCCGCTCCGGCAAAACCGCCGGCGCACCGGCCGCGAAGCCCGCCGGCGACCCCGAAAAGGCCGTCGAGCTGCTCTTGGAAACGGTCGACGCCATGCTCGCCGACCAGGGCGGTGAGGGCGCGGTCTGGGGATCAAGCGTCAAGCAGACGATCAAGCGGCGGCTTCCGCAGTTCAGCGAGCGCTTCCACGGCTTCCGCTCTTTCAACGCCCTCATCGAGGAGGCCGGCCGCCGCGGTCTGCTGGTGCTCGAGCGCGACGACAAATCCGGTGGCTACCTTGTGCGCCCGGGCGCGGCGGTGGCGGACGCCGGTGGCGACGAGGCCTGAAGCCAGCCCGTCACAGGCGGGCCTTGCGTCCCCCCGGGTCGCGCCTACCTTGTCGGGCCCATTGCCGGTGTGGTGAAATGGTAAACACAGCGGACTTAAAATCCGCTGACGGGCAACCGTCTTGCGGGTTCGAGTCCCGCCACCGGCACGGGGCGCCCACGCCCGCCTGCCCGACCGGGGTTTCCGTTGCAAGAACGGGCCCCGCTGCGGGGATTCCTGTGGATGACCTTCCTCGGCCCGCCAGCCCTCCTGCTGTCCGCCATCGCCCTCTTCAGTTTCGCCTCCGCGCAGGAGGTGGTCGTGGAAAAGGACCTGCGGGTGGCCATGCGCGACGGCATCCACCTCGTCACCGACGTGTACCTGCCCGCGCGCGATGGCCGGGCCCTGCCCGGCAGCCGCCCGGTCATCCTCACCCGCCTGCCCTACAACAAGGACGGCGCCAAACGCTTCGGCGAGTACTTTGCGAAAAACGGCTACGCCTTCGTTGCCCAGGACTGCCGGGGCCGGTTCAAGAGCGAAGGCGTCTGGCACTGGATGAGCGATGACGGCCGCGACGGCGTCGACTGCGCCGCCTGGATCGGCCGGCAAGCCTGGAGCAACGGCAGAATCGGCATGGTCGGCACCTCCTATGTTGGCGGCACCCAGCATGCCATGGCCCTCGCCGGCGCCCAGGAACTGGCGACGGTCATTCCCGTCGATGCCGTCTCAAACTGCGGTGTGCAGTCGGTGCGCAACGCCGGCGCCTTCGAGTTGCGCTTCTGGAACTGGAGCCTCCTCAACGCCGCCAAGGGCAGCCGCGGCGCCCGGGACCCCGCCACGCAGGCCGTCCTCCAGGAGATGGCCGACCACCGCTTCCACTACCTCGCCAACCTGCCCCTGCGCCCCGGCACCACGCCCCTGCGGCTGGCCCCGGAATACGAGGATTGGCTGGTCGGCGCCATGCGCCACGGCGCGAACGATGCCTACTGGGAGGCCACCAACATCCTCGACAACACCGCAAGCTACAAGGACATCCCCGTCTACCTCGTCGGCGGCTGGTACGATTCCTGGGCCGGCAACACCACCGCCAACTACACCGCCCTGTCCAAGGCGCTGAAGAGCGACGTCTACCTGATCATGGGCCCCTGGATCCACGGCGCCCAGTCCAAGAGCAGCCACGGGCAGGTCGACTTCGGCCCTGAGGCCGCCATCGCCGACGAGCTAGCCTGGCGACGCGAATGGTTCGATCACGTCCTCAAGGGCCAGGCCAACAGCGTTGGCCGGTCCGGCCATTTCGCCTCCAAGGTCCGGATATTCACCATGGGCAACGGCGACGGCGGCAAGACCGAAAAGGGGCTGCTCCGTCACGGCGGCACCTGGCGCGACGAACGCCAGTGGCCGCCCGCCGCCGCCGTGCCGACCCCCTATTACTTCGGCCGGGACGGCGCGCTGTCGACCGAAACAAGCACCGGCAGCACGAGCTACAGCTTCGACCCGAAAAATCCCGTGCCCACCATCGGAGGGTGCATCTCCAGCGGCGACGGCATCCTCCTGCAGGGCGCCTGGAACCAGATCGGCGGCCCCCACGTCTGGAACTGGCCGAACCCCGTGCCGCTGTCGGCGCGCAACGACATCGTCGTCTTCCAAAGCGCGCCGCTTGCCGAGGACACCGAGGTCACCGGTGAAATCGAGGTGAAGCTGTGGGTCTCCTCCACCGCCGTCGACACCGACTTCACCGCCAAGCTGATCGACGTCTATCCGCCCTCGGCCGACTGGCCCGGCGGCTTCGACCTCAACCTCACCGACGGCATCGTTCGCGCCCGCTACCGCGACTCGCTCAAGCAGGAGAAACTCATGGAGCGTGGCCGCATCTACCCGGTCACCGTCCGCCTGTACCCGACCAGCAACGTCTTCAAGAAGGGCCACCGCATCCGCGTCGACCTCAGCAGCAGCAACTTCCCGCGCTTCGACGTCAATCCCAACACCGGCGAACCCCTCAATGAGCACCGCCGCACCGAAACCGCCATCAACACGATCCACCACGATGCCGACCATCCCTCGCACATGGTGCTGCCGATCGTGCGGCGGTGAAGGCGGGATCTGGGATTCGGAAAAAGACAAGGAGTGGGCGGCAAGGCTCGCCACTGACCGGGGCACGCGCCTTGCGCAGCCTGCTTGCCGGATCGGCGGCACGGCGATCGTGCCAGAAGCGAGGGTCTTCGACACACGCGCTCCCCAAGACCCCGCAGAAATTCCAGTCTCACCCCTTCCTAGCGACTCAGCTCAAGCATGCGCAGGAGCGGTTTTTCCCCTCGCGCACGAATGTCCTCGGGCAGTTCCACCCGGGGCGTCAGGTCGCGCAGGGCGTCGCGCAGCTTCTGCAGCGTGTTCATCTTCATGTAGCGGCAGTCGGCGCAGGCGCAGTGGCCGGTTGGTCCGGGGATGAAGCGCTTGCCAGGCACTTCGCGCTCGAGGCGGTGGAGCATGCCGCTTTCGGTGACGATGATGAAGGTGTCGGCGGGGTGATCGCGACAGTAGCCGACCATTTTCTCCGTGCTGCAGACCTCGTCGGCGAGCATGCGCACGGCGTGGGTGCACTCGGGGTGGGCGACGACTTGAGCACCGGGATGCTGGTCCTTGATGGTCTGGATACTGTCGCGGGTGAACTCGACGTGGACGTAGCAGGCCCCCTTCCAGAGGTCCATCTTGCGACCGGTCTGTTCCATGACCCAGGAGCCGAGGTTCTGGTCGGGCACAAAGAGAATGGGCCGGTCGGCCGGGGCGGCCTGGACGATCTTCACGGCGTTGCCGCTCGTGCAGATGCAGTCGCTCAGGGCCTTGACATGAGCGCTGCAGTTGATGTATGCGATGACGTAGTAATTTTTCTCCGAGTTGGCCTTCAGGAAGGCCTCGAGCTGGTGACCGGGGCAGCTCTGCTCGAGGGAGCAGCCGGCATCGGCGTCGGGCAGGACCACGACCTTGCCCGGATTGACGATCTTGGCGGTTTCCGCCATGAAATGGACGCCGCAGAAGGCGATGACGTCGGCGGCGGTGTCTCTGGCCTTGTAGGCGAGGCCGAGGGAGTCGCCGACGAAATCAGCGATTTCCTGAATGTCCCGGGTCTGATAGTTGTGGGCCAGGATGACGGCGTTGCGTTCCTTTTTGAGGCGCAGAATGTCTTCAACGAGGCTGGGGGAGGTGGCGACCATGGGGGTATTCATCATGGAGTCGAAGGGGCGGCGCGGCAAGGACGAGCGCGGAGGGCGGGCGGAAAAAAGCGATTCGCTTCCGGGAAAAGAAAAATTTGGTTGCCGGCGGGGCGAGATGTGGCAGGTTGATCACCCTTCACGCCGTCGCCGGGTCCCTGCAAGACCGCTTCGGCGCCCTGGAATCCCTCACTCAGAGACAACATCATGGCATACGCAATCTTCAAAACAGGCGGCAAGCAGTACAAGGCTTCCGTGGGCGACACGGTCGACGTCGAGAAGCTCGAAGTCGCCGAGGGCGAGACCGCCAGCTTCGACCAGGTGCTGGCCGCCGGCGAAGGCGCCTCCCTGAAAATTGGCGCGCCGGTGCTGGCTGGTGCCAGCGTCGGCTTCAAGGTCGTCAAGCAGTTCAAGGCCCCCAAGGTGACGGCCTTCAAATTCAAGAAGCGCAAGGGCTACCACAAGACCAAGGGTCACCGCCAGCCGCTCACCCGCGTTGAAGTCACCTCGATCAACGCCTGATTTCCAACCCCACTCCAGGAGAACACCGACATGGCTCACAAGAAAGGTCAAGGCAGCGTCAAAAACGGACGCGACAGCAACAGCAAGCGTCTCGGCGTGAAAAAGTTCGGCGGTGAAGCCGTCGTCGCCGGCAACATCGTCATCCGCCAGCGTGGCACCAAGTGGGTCCCCGGCCGCAACATCGGCATGGGCCGCGACCACACGCTTTTCGCCCTCGTCGACGGCCGCGTCCGTTTTGACAAGGACGGCCGCCGGGTCAACATCGATGAAGCCGCCCTGCAGTCCTGAACTGCGGGCAGCGAACTCCCTTTACAACACCGGGCGGCCTCTCACGAGGCCGCCTTTTTTTATGCCTGCCACCGGCCTCGCACGCGCCCTCTCCAAGCTCGGGCACTGCTCGCGCAGCGAGGGCGTGCGCCAGGTGTTGGCGGGGCGGGTGCGGCTCAACGGACGGGTCTGCCGCAACCCGGAACAACCGGTGCAACTGGGGCGCGACCGGCTGGAGATCAACGGTGAGGCCGTGATCGCCCGCGCCAGGGCCTACCTGGCCCTGAACAAGCCGCGCGGGTTGGTCACCACCGCCCATGATGAGCACGGACGCGACACGGTGTTTTCCCTGCTGACCGACCCCAGCCTCCCGCCGCTGTCGCCGGTGGGCCGGCTCGACAAGGCGAGCGAGGGCCTGCTGCTCTTCAGCAACGACCATGCCTGGGCACACCGCCTGACCAATCCCAAGAGTCACCTGCCCAAAACGTATCATGTGCAGGTGGGCGGCACTGTGAGCAACGACCACCTGGCGGCCTTTGCGCGCGGCTTCGAGGACGCCGGCGAATTCCTGCGCCTGCCCGTCGTGCGGCACCTGCGCCAGGGCGATAAAAACACCTGGCTGGAGATCGTGCTGACAGAGGGCCGCAACCGCCAGATCCGCCGCGTGCTTGGCGCCTTTGACCTTGAGGTTTTGCGCCTTGTCCGCACCGCCATTGGTCCGCTCAGCCTCGGCGACCTCGCCAAGGGCCAGTGGCGTCATCTGACGACTGGGGAAGTTCGAACACTTGCAAAGCTTAAAGTTTAAAGACCCCGGTTCGTCATTCGACACCCCTTCCCCAAAACCCGCGCTTGAGTTCGGGGCGCTGTGGGGGCATGAAACGTGGCATGTTGTACCTTTCGACTCGCGGACAGAGCCGTCCGCACACCTTCACGGAGGCGGTGGAAGCCGGGCTGGCGCCGGATGGCGGGCTGTTCCTGCCGGAGAAACTGCCGAATCTGGCGGCGGATCTGCCGGGCTGGGCGGGGCTGTCCTATGCCGAACTGGCGTCCGAATTTTTCCAGCGCTTTGCGCCGGAAATCCCGGCGGAGGAATGGCGACAGCTGACGTCCGAGGCCTACGCCCGCTTCGAGGATCCGCAGGTGGCGCCACTGCGCCGGCTCGATGAACGCACCCACGTGCTGGAACTCTGGCACGGCCCGACTCTCGCCTTCAAGGATTTCGCCCTGCAGCTGCTCGGCCTGCTCTACAAACGCCAGGTGCGCCTGACCGGCAAAAAGCTGGCTGTGCTCGGCGCCACATCGGGAGACACCGGCAGCGCGGCCATCCATGGATGCATGGGCCAGGACGGCATCCGCATCTTCATTCTCTATCCGGACGGCCGGGTCGCCCCGCTGCAGGAGCGGCAGATGGCCTGCACGGGCGCGGACAACGTCTTTGCCATCCCGGTGCCCGGCACCTTTGACGATGCCCAGCGGGTGGTGAAGGAGTGCTTTGGCGACATCCATTTTGTCACCCAGGTGAACCTGTCGGCGGTCAATTCGATCAACATCGCGCGCGTGCTGGCCCAGTGCGTGTACTACCTCTGGGCCTGGCTGCGACTGCCCGAGGCGGAGCGGGCGACGGCGGAGTTTGTCGTCCCCACGGGCAACTTTGGCAACGTCCTTGCCGGCTGGCTGTCGGCTCGCATGGGCATGAACTGCGGCGGCTTCCGGGTGGCGACCAACCGCAACGACATCCTCTGGCGGTTTTTCGAGACGGGTGAGTACCGCCAGGGCGAGGTGCACCCAAGCCATGCACCGAGCATGGACATCCAGGCGGCCTCCAACTTTGAGCGCTACCTCTACTACCTCCTCGAGGGCGACCAGGAGCGCGTTCGCCAACTCATGCGGCGGCTCAAGGAGGGTCAGCATCTGACGCTGCCACGGACGCCGACCGGCCTGCGTGCGTCGCGCATGGACGATGCGGACATCGTCGCCACGATTGCCCGCGTCTGGAACCAGTACGGCTATGTCGTCGACCCGCACACGGCCTGTGCCTTCACCGACCTGGCACCCGACCGTGTCAGCGTCATCCTCAGCACGGCCAGCCCGGCCAAATTCCCAGAAGTTGTCGCACAAGCAACTGGAAGCGAACCGCGACACCCCACCCTTGAGGCCCTGAAGCCCGCAGCCCTGAAGCGACATCCGCTGCCCGCCAGCGCCGAGGCGATCAAAGCCTTCATCACGAGTCGGCTCTGAGGCCACGCCGGTAGACCCGCCGCGCATGTCTCTCCAAAGCAAAATTCTCCGCGGCTCTGCCCTCAATCTGGTCGACCACGTGGCACGTGTTGCCTCAATGCTGGTGGTGACTCCCAGCATGGTCGCGCTGCTGGGTCTGGAGCGCTACGGGCTCTGGCTGGTGCTGAGCGCAGCCATCTCCTTCCTCGCTCTGCTCGATGGCGGCATCACTCTCTCTGGCACGCGCTATTTGGCGCGCGCGATCGGTGCAGGCGACGCCGCAATGGCCACCCGGGTTGTCGGCACTCTGCGCTGGCTGTATCGTCGGATAGGCATACTCTGCCTGACCACGACCGCCCTGCTCGCACTGGCGGTGCCTTGGCTGGTGCGCGCCCCCCAATGGCAGGCCACAGGCCGGATGGTGCTGCTTGCGCTCGGCGTCGGGATGAGCCTGCGATTCTTCCTGCGAATCCACCTTGTGGTTCTCAAAAGCCACCTCCGCTACGACCTTCTCGTCGCCGCCTCCCTGGCCAAGACCATGGTGCAAACCGGCCTCATTCTGTGGCTGCTGACAAAGGGGCACGGGCTCGTCACTCTCGCCCTCGCCCAAATCGCTTCGGACGTGCTCGACCAGTTGCTAGTGACCCTCTTTTCCCGGCGCACCCTGCGGGATACACCTGGAAAATGTTGCCGGGAGCTGCTGCCGGAAATCCTGAGATACTCCGGGCTGGCCTTTCTCAATACTACAGGACAGCATTTGCGCAGCCGAATCGACCCCTTCGTGCTGTCCGCCTTTGTCGGCATTGCCAGCGTGCCTGTTTACAACATGGGCCTGCGGCTGGTGACTCTGTTTTTTGACGTCGTCAACGCCCTGCTCGGAGGAACCCTGCTCGCCGGCTTCAGCCAGGTTGAGGGACGCGATGGCTTGGATGGCGTGCGCGCGAAGTTCATGCTCAGTCTGGGTTTCAGCATTCCGCTTGCGCTGTTCGGCGCCACCGGACTGGCCGTGGTGGGCCCCGACTTTCTGGTGCTGTGGCTCGGGCCGGAATTCGCCGAGTCCGGTCGCGTGCTGCGCTGGCTGGTGCTTCCTTACACCCTCTGGCTGATGCAGTTTCCGGTCGAGAGCCTGTTCCTCAGCCTCAACCGTCACCAGGTGATATCAAGGCTCATCTTTGGCGCGGGTCTCTTCAATGCCTCGCTCAGCGCACTGCTGGCTTGGCAGATCGGCTTTTACGGTGTGATCTGGGCGACCTTCACCGACATGCTGCTGTTCTACGGCCTCGCCATCCCCTGGCATGCCAGCAGGGTCATGAAAATGCCGCTCGGCAGCTACTACGCACTGATCGCCAGGATGGTTCTGAAATCAGCCTTGCCTCTGGGCCTGCTCGGCCTCTCGACACTGACATGGCTGAAACCGGAATGGCCGCGTGTGCTGGGGGCGGGGGCAGTCATCGCCACTGGCTTTGCGACCTTTGCCTGGCTGGGCCTGTTGCCCGCGGAACTGCGCGCCCGCCTGAGCCGCGGCCGACCGTCGCCGTGATTCTCCTCAGCACTGCTCAGGCGGCCGACGGGCAATGACGATGAAAAATCCGCCCTCGCGGCCGCCGCTGCCGATCATGCCGATCTCGACAAGAAATCGCTCGAGCCAGCCTCCAAGGCGCGCCGGCTGGAAGAGCTTGTGGCCAGGGGCCAGTCCGCTCGGCAGGGTGCTCTTGGGAATGCTGCTGACATACTCAAAGCCGATCTCGCGCACCCAAGCCGCCACTTCGCCGATGGTGTGCTTGGTCTCGTGCGGATTTTTGTACTGGTCCTGAAACCAAGCCTCCTTCTTGGCGTCACTCACACTGCGATTGACCAGCCGCCAGTCAAGGAACTTGAAACGATCGCGCGTCAGCCTGAAAATCCAGCGGCGCAAGTCCGTCCACAAACGGCCATACCAGTGATAGAGACCAACAATCAGGTAACCGCCCGGCTTGACCAGCCTGGAGATCGATTCAAAGGCCTGACGGCAATCGCTGGTGTGATGAAGAACGCCATTGGAGATGACCACATCAAAGCTGCCCGGTTTGAAACAGGGTTTGAACAAATTCATCTGCACAAACGAGGCCCGCTTGATCTCCTGCTGGCGGCGAAAGGCGTCGCCAAGTGCAAGAGAGTGCAGGCACATGTCAGCACCGATCACCTGCCGGTTGGAGATGGCCAGGAAGTTGCTGAGCTGTCCAGTCCCACAGCCACACTCGATGACGCGCGCCCCATAGGGAATCTGGTCGTCAAGCAGCTTTGCAAAGACTCCTCGCCGAGCCTTCTCTATCAGCGAACCAACACTGTCAAAATCGTCGTAGTTGGGGAAAGGCGTCTTCTCATAAAACGCCTTCATTTTTTCGGTGATGTCAGGCTGGCCGGGGTCCCATTCATTGGGCGCAAACAGCCGGGGAACACCATCCTCCTGCAGGAACTCACGCCGGCACCCGGGATTGGCGCAGCGAAACAGGGTGGACTCGGAGAAATCCAGACCACCACCGCAGGCCGGACAGCACAGGATGTCGATGTTCTTGGTGATGGCTTCAGGAAAGGGATTCATGGCCGGGGGGGCGAATTGCGGGAGAGGTAGGGTAGCATGGCCTGGGCGATCGCCCTGCAGGTCGCTGAATCGTAATGTGCCGCATCAACAAATCCTTGGGGGTTGTCACCCGCTGCCTGCGTCAGATCATGAAAATGCCGGAGTTCACCGTCGCGGACGAGGGAACGGGCATGTTCGATCAGCCCTCGGGTGGACTGATAATAAGGGTGCTCGGTCAGGTGGGCGCCCTCGCGCAGGAAGGGATTGGCTTCGGAAAGTGAACCCATCGGCTGCAGGAAGACATGGACCTCGAAACCATAGGCGCGGGCAAGCCTGCCGAGAAGGTCGTCGTTGCTGCGGTAATAGACAGCGAGTCGCATTTTGTGCCGCTCCAAAGCAGCCAGAAAAACGTCGTGGTCAAATTGACGGGCGCGCACCCATTCGTAGTGACGCAAAGGCTGGGCCCTGTAACTGCTGCGGGAGTCAAACAGGTTTTCAAAGCCTTGATCATTGAGCGACGC
>JBIJBO010000152.1:0-9166 GCA_044345215.1 Prosthecobacter sp.
GGGACCGCCGCCCCCTGCCATGAAGCCCGAATGCCACAAAAAAGCCTGCTGCTGCCACACTCCCCCACCGGAGCCGGCACCAGCCTGCTGTCACTCGCCGGCACCCAAGCCTGCGTGCTGCCATGAAGCCCCTCGCTCGCCCTGCTGCCACGGTGGGCATCACCACGCCCCCGCCATCCGCCCCTCCGGATCGGCCAAGTTCTTCTGCCCGATGTGTCCGGGCATCGAATCCGACAGGCCGGGGACCTGCCCGAAATGCGGGATGGCCCTGGAGCGCAACCCGGCCTTCGGCCCCGCCGAGGCGGGCGAGGACGATGCGGAGCTGCACGACATGCAGCGCCGCCTGCTCTGGAGCAGCCTGCTCACCCTGCCGGTCTTTGTCCTCGCGATGGCTCACTTGGTGCCGGCCTGGCGCCATGCCGAGTGGGCCGACGGCAGCCTCGCGCGCTGGCTGCAGTTCGCCCTCAGCACGCCGGTTGTGCTCTGGGCCGGCGCCCCCTTCTTCGCCCGCGCCTGGCTCTCGGTCCGCCATCGCTGCGCCAACATGTTCACCCTCATCGCCCTCGGCGTCGGCGCGGCCTGGGGCTTCAGCGCGGCGGTGATGCTGGCCCCCGAGCTTTTCCCGGCCAGCCTCGCCGGCGAGCACGGCCGTCTGCCAGTTTATTTCGAGGCGGCGGCGGTCATTCTGGTGCTGGTTCTGCTTGGCCAGGTGCTGGAACTGCGGGCACGGGCCCGCACCGGCGGCGCCCTCCGCGAACTGCTCGACCTGCAGCCGAAGACCGCACGGCGGGTGACGCCTGAGGGCGACCGCGAGGTACCGCTCGTCGAGGTGCAGCCCGGCGATCGCCTGCGCGTGCGCCCCGGCGAAAAAGTGCCGGTGGACGGCCGCGTGCTGGAGGGAGTCAGCCATGTGGACGAGGCCATGCTCTCCGGCGAGCCCGAACCCGTGCACAAGGAAGCCGGCGCCTTGGTCACCGGCGGCACCCTCAACCAGAACGGCAGCCTGGTCATGGAAGCGCTGCGCGTCGGCGGCGAAACCACCCTCGCCCAGATCGTCCGCCTGGTCGGCGAAGCCCAGCGCAGCCGTGCGCCGGTCCAGGCCCTCACCGACAAGGTCGCCGCCTGGTTCGTGCCGACCGTGGTCGGCGCGTCCGTGTTGACCTTCATCCTCTGGCTCTGGCTCGGCCCAGGCCTGGCCCACGCGATCACCAGTGCCGTTTCGGTTCTCATCATCGCCTGCCCCTGCGCCCTTGGGCTGGCCACACCGATGAGCGTGACGGTCGGCATCGGCCGCGGCGCCCAGATGGGGGTTCTCATCCGCGAGGCCGCCGCCCTCGAAAAACTCGCCGCCCTCAACACCCTGGCAATCGACAAGACCGGCACCCTCACGGTCGGCCGGCCGGAGTTGGTCGAGATCTTGCCCACTGGCACCGGTGCGGCGGACGAGACGACGCTGCTGCGCCTGGCCGCCGCCTTGGAACGCGGCAGCGAGCACCCGCTCGCCCAGGCCCTGCTGCGCGCCGCTGAGACCCGCGGGCTCGTCCTGCCCGAAGCGGAGAACTTCCACAACACCCCGGGCGGTGGCGTCACCGGCCGGGTCGACGGCCGGGAGGTCGCGATCGGCCAGGCCGACTTGCTGCGTGCGACCGGCGTTCGCGGCGTGGAAACGACGGAAGCCCTCGCCTCTCCCCGGCAGGCTGAGGGCAAAACCGCCGTGCTGCTCGCCGTCGACGGCGCGGGCGCGGCCGTGTTCGTGGTCGCCGACCCCGTCAAGCCGACCACCCCCGCCGCACTCGACGAACTGCGCGGGCTCGGCGTCGAACTCGTTCTGCTCACCGGCGACAACGAACGCACGGCCGCCCATGTCGCGGACAGCCTCGGCCTGACGCGCTGGCGCGCCGGGGTCAGCCCGCAGGAAAAGCACGCCGTCATCGCCTCGCTCAAGGGCCCGGGCCGAGTCGTAGGCATGGCCGGTGACGGCGTCAATGACGCGCCCGCCCTGGCCGCGGCCGATGTCGGCATCGCCATGGGCACGGGCACCGACATCGCCATGGAGAGCGCGCCGGTGACCCTTGTCGGCGGTGACCTGCGCGGCCTGGTCCACGCGATCCGCCTCGGCCGCGCCACGCGCAACAACATCCGCCAGAACCTGCTGTTCGCCTTCCTTTACAACGCGCTCGGCATCCCGATCGCCGCCGGCCTGCTCTACCCTTGGACTGGCCTGCTGCTCAGCCCGATGCTGGCAGGCGCGGCGATGAGCCTCAGCTCGGTCTCGGTGATTGCCAATGCCCTGCGCCTGCGCCGAGTGCGGCTCTGACGTCTCATACACAAGGCAGGCGCACGATCATCCGTGCGCCTGCCACTTGCCCGGGCCAGCGGCCAGCGGGGCTGACGAAGGTGGGAATCTGCCGGCTGTGCCGCCTCAGTCGTGGTCGAGGAAGCCCGGCAGCATCATGTTCATCGGGAAGGCCCCGCCGGAATGCGGGCCGAAGAAGAAGCGCAGCATGGTGCTGGCCGTCCAGACATCCTTGCCGCCGAGACGGGAGTACTCGATGCCGGTCATCAGCTTGAGCCGGTGCTTGGCGATGTAATAATTGAAGCCGAGGTAGCCGGCCTGGTAAAACTTGCCGTCGGGCAGGCCGGCAGGTTGCTCGTAGCGCCTTTGCGCCTCCAGGCCGTCCTCATGGGTGGCGGCAGCGATCTGGTAACGCAGAACCATCTGCAGGTTGTCGGTCAGGAAATAACCCGGCTGGATGTTCAAGCCAACCGCGTCGCCGCGATCCTTGCTGCTGCCAAAGGTTGCCTCCGTGACCAGCGAGCCGGAGCCCTCGGTCAGGATCAGGGCCGAGGACACGCCATGGCGGAAGTAGTCCAAGTTGGTCGCCGGTTCGTTGGCATCGCTCTGCAGGTAGGTGAGGTGCAGGTGGGCGGTGTCGGTGCCCAGGCTCTTGCCGAGGTCGTAGTAGGCGGCGGCGATGTAGGACCAGCCCGAGTTGAACTCGGTGAAGGCGCGCCCCATGTCCCAGCCAGTGGCGTTGGAGAACAGGCCCGTGTAATAGGTCAGGCCGCCGACCTTGCCCTGCAGGGTCACCGCCGGCGTGTAGTCAAGGCCAAACATGTTGGTCAGCTGCGAGCGCTCCAGGTAGTTGATGTAGCGGCTGGAGACGTTGCGGTCATGGGTGAAGCGGTGCTTCTGCTGGCCGATCGTCAGGGCGATCTCGGGCGTGAAGGTCCACTGCACCCAGAGTTCGGTGAAGCCGTTGAAGAAGGGGTCGATGTCGCTGCCGCTGACCATCTGGGCGTGAAGGGTCATCTTCTCGAACAGCTTGGCCTGGCCACCCATGCGCAGACGGCGGGTCTCAAACCCGACATCGTCGCCGGCACTGCCCTCCGACCAGTGGTACTGGCCGTGGTAGCGCCCGAGCAGCCAGAGTTCCTGCAGCCAAGGATGGTCCGGATCCTTGTGCAGCAGGCCCAGATTTTCCAGTTTGTCGCCCAGCCAGTGCGAGCTCAGGGCACTGGAAATGAGCTCGGCGGACTTGCCGCTGGGCTCGGCGGCGGGAGCCGTCGCGAGGCCGGCCAGCAGGGCCAGGGTGCCGGCGGTCAGCGAGCGCCAAAAGTGACAGAATCGATGTATAACGGGTTGGGAGCGCATGGTATGTGTCGGGATTTTCACAAAAAACCGCAAAGCCGGCCGGCAGCGAGCCTATCTGTGTGACACTTTTGTTACAGTAGGTCGCCTCATGTGACGATTTCGAGCGATGGAAGGTGACCACGCGATGATGCCCTGCGCGAAGACCGCCCTTGGCAGCGTTTCTTTGCCCATGTCCCAGCCCGCCAGCCTCCGCCGTGTGGTCGCTGCCAGTTTCATCGGCACGACGATCGAGTGGTATGATTTTTTCCTCTATGGCACCGCGGCGGCGTTGGTTTTCGACCGACTGTTTTTCCCGAACTTCAACCCTTTTGCCGCCAAGATGGCCGCTTTCGCCACCTTCGCGGTCGGATTCTTCGCCCGCCCGCTCGGCGGCATCGTCTTCGGGCACTACGGCGACAAGGTCGGCCGCAAGGCCATGCTGGTCACCACCCTGATGCTGATGGGCGTGGCGACCGTGCTCATCGGTCTTCTGCCGACCTATGAGCAGATCGGTGTGGCGGCGCCGGTGCTGCTCGTGCTGCTGCGCTTCACCCAAGGCTTTGGCGTCGGCGGCGAGTGGGGCGGCGCGGTCCTGATGGCGGTCGAACACGGCCACGAGGGAAGGCGAGGTTTCCACGCCAGCTGGGTGCAGGCCGGCGTACCGGTCGGTTTGCTGCTCGCCAACGGCGTCTTTCACCTCGCCTCGTCGATGGACGAGGCCGCCTTCCTGAGCTGGGGCTGGCGCATCCCCTTCCTGCTTGGCGTCCTGCTGCTCGGGGTCGGCCTGTTCATCCGCCTGGCCATCCTGGAAAGCCCGATCTTCGAACAGGCCAAGCAGGAAGCGCCGCCACCGAAGATCCCCGTCCTCGCGGTCCTGCGCGACCACCCCCGCAACGTCGTCCTCGCCATGGGCGCGCGCTTCGCCGAGAACGCCTTCTTCTACATCTTCACCGTGCTCGTGCTCAGCTACGGCTCGCAGCAACTCGGCCTCGCCAAACCCGACCTGCTCAACGCCGTCCTGCTCGGGTCGGCCGCCCAACTGCTCTTCATCCCCTGGTTTGGCGCCCTCTCCGACCGCCTCGGCAGGCGCCCGGTCTACCTCGGCGGTGCCCTCTTCCTGCTGCTCTTTGCCTTCCCCTTCTTCCAGCTTCTGGAAACCCGCCAGCCTGGCCTGGTCCTGCTCGCGGTGGTCGTCGGCCTGATCGGTCACGCAGCCATGTACGGCCCGCAGGCCGCCTTCTTCTCCGAACTCTTCAGCACCCGCGTCCGCTACAGCGGCGCCTCGCTCGGTTACCAGCTGGCCTCACCCCTGGCCGGCGGCCTGGCCCCGCTCATCGCCACCGCCCTGCTCGAATGGAGCGGAGGCAAACCCTGGCCCGTCGCCGTCTACCTCTGCGCCATGACCGTCATCACCCTGGCCTGCGTCTGGCTGGCCGAGGAAACCCATCGCAAGGACCTGCGCTGACTCTTTTGGGCTTGCCACGGCAGGCTTGGATTGGCTGAAATCGCGGGGCCGACTCCTCAACGCCCGTCGCATGCGCCCACTCCCCCTCACCCTCCTGTGCGGTCTGCTGCCCTCACTGACCACCGCCGCAACCCCCGGCGAAGTGCATGCCGCGGTCGTCACGGCCGTCGACTTCTACCACAGCAAGGCGGCCACCCACGGCGGCTACGTCTATCGCTACAGCGCCGACTTCACCCTGCGGGAGGCGGAGGGCATTCCCGACCCCGACACGGTCTGGATCCAGCCGCCGGGCACGCCTGCGGTGGGCATGGCCATGCTGGATGCCTACGAGGCCACGAAGAACGAAACCTGCCTCAAGGCCGCCGTCGACGCGGCACGCTGCCTGGCGCGCACGCAGCTCGAGTCCGGCGGCTGGGATTACTCGGGGCACTTTGATGCCGCGGGTCGCGCCAAGAAGCTGTACCGGCGTGATGCCACCGGGAATCTCCTGCCCCGCCCCCGGACCGCCAGCCGCGAGGCGGGCTGGCACAACTGGCGCAGGCAGGACAAGAACAACGATTCCACCTATGACGACGACGTCTCACAGTCCGCCACCCGCCTGCTCGTGCGGGTCGATCACGCGCTCGGAGGCAAGGACGATGAGATCCGCGAAGCGGCCGATTACGCCCTGCAGACGATCCTGCTGACGCAGTATCCCGCCGGCGGCTGGAGCGCAAACTTCGACGCGCCTCCCCCTGCGCCGCCGCCCGTGGAAAAATATCCCGTCCAGCCCGCCAGCCATCCGGCCGACTGGCCGCGCCAGTGGCCCAAGGACTTTTCCGGCTGTTACGTGCTCAACGACAACACCCACGCCACCCTGATGAGCACCCTGCTGCTCGCCTGGCAGTTGCGCGGCGATCCCCAATACCTCGAGGGCGCCAAACGCGGCGGCGACTTCCTTCTGCTCGCCCAGATGCCCGATCCCCAGCCGGCCTGGGCCCAGCAATACAACGCCGACATGCAGCCGGTGTGGAGCCGGCAGTTCGAACCGACCGCCATCAGCGGTCGCGAAAGCCAGTCAGCCATGTGGGCGCTGCTCAAGCTGTCCGCCGCCACCGGCGACAAAAAATACCTGGCTTCCGTCGCCAAAGCCATCGGCTACCTGCGCAGCGTGCTGCTGCCCGGCAACAAGCTGGCGCGCTTCTACGAACTGCAGACGAACAAGCCGCTGTATTTTGAGCGTGGCCCGGGCGGCAAGGGATTCACGCTGACCTATTCGGACCAGAAAGCCTCCTCGAATTACGGTTGGGTGTGGGACAGCGAACTCGACGCCCTGCAGGCCGCCGGCAGCCAGATCGCCCGCGGCCAGCCCGTCACCTTCCCGCGCGTCGAAAAGGAGCGCTGGTCCTCGCCGCCGACCGACGCCGACATCGCGAGCATCCTCAGGCAACAGGCCGCCAACGGCTCCTGGCCCGTCACCGATGACGAACGCGGCTGGATGCGCGATCCGAACGGCAAAAAAACCAGGCCTTCCGGCGGCGTGATCCACAGCCTGGATTTTGTCCAGAACGTCACGGCCCTCTGCGCCTGGCTGAAACTCCATGCTCCGCAGAACAATTGACACTCCGGTTGTCAGATTCCGCATGCCGATTGCCCGACACCGCCTGCTTGCGACGGTTGCCTGGCTGGTGACCGTCGGCACACTCGCCTGGTTCGGGTTGGGCAGCTTTGCCATCACCGTGATTGCATGGTCCGCCGGCCTGTGGGTTGGCGCACCCTTGCTGCTTCTGGGGCTCCTGATAGGACTGAGCAGCAAACGTCACGCCCTAGCCGGCCGCCGGCTCGCCATCTGGATCGTGGGCCTTGGGCTGACCCTTGGCACCGCCTTGGCTCTGGGCAAACGAGTCTGTCAATGGGAAGTGTCTCGCGCCAAGGCGGGCGGTCAGGGCATCTTCCAAGACTGCCAGGCCCACCGCGAGCGCGAGGGACACTGGCCCGAAAACCTGGCGGCACTGGGCAAGCCTGTGCCGCGCCTGCTTCGCCACGCACGGCTGCAGGACGGCAGTCCTTCGCTGTGGATCGAGGATCCACGCTTCCTGTTTGGCGCCTGGCAGTACCTACCAGGCACCAATACCTGGCAATTCTCCGACTGAGCCTCAGACGTTGAAGCGCCACTCGACGACGTCGCCGTCGCGCATGACGTATTCCTTGCCCTCGATGCGCAACTTGCCGGCCTCGCGCGCCTTGGCTTCGGAGCCGCAGGCGACCAGGTCCTCGAAGCTGACCACCTGGGCAGCGATGAAGCCGCGCTCGAAGTCGCCGTGGATGACCCCAGCGGCCTGAGGAGCCTTCATGCCCTGGGTGATGGTCCAGGCGCGGGTTTCCTTCTCGCCGGTGGTCAGGTAGGTCTGCAGACCGAGCAGGGCGTAGACGTTCTTGATGAGCTGGTTGACGCCGCTGTCCTCGACACCGAGGTCGGCGAGGTAGGCGCGCGCGTCCTCCTCGGGCAGGTCGACGAGTTCGTTCTCGATCGCCGCGCTGACGACGCAGGCGCTGGCCGCGTGGGCCTGGCGAACGTACTCGCGCACCCTGGCCACAAACGGATGCTGGTCGGGCGCCTTCGAGGCGGAGGCGAGGTCGGCCTCGGCGACGTTGCAGGCGTAGATGCAGGGCTTGGAGCTGAGCAGGAAAAACGACTTCAGCAACTTGCGCTCGTCATCGCTGAGGTCGGCGGTGACCGCCGGTTTCATGGCGTCGAGGTGCGGCAGCAGCTTCTCGCACAGGGCCATCTCAGCCTTGGCCTCCTTGTCGCCGCTGCGCGCCTTCTTCTCACAGCGCTCCTTGCGACGGGTGATCGCCTCGAGGTCGGCGAGGATGAGTTCGGTGTTGATGACCTCGATGTCGCGGATCGGATCGACGCTGCCGTCGACATGGGTGATGTCGCCATTCTCAAAGCAGCGCACGACGTGGACGATGGCGTCGACCTCGCGGATGTGGCTGAGGAACTTGTTGCCCAGGCCCTCGCCCTGGCTGGCGCCCTTCACCAGACCGGCGATGTCGACGAACTCAATCGCCGCCGGCACCAGCTTCTGCGAGCCACTGATCTTCGAGAGCACGGCCAGGCGCTCGTCGGGCACAATGACCACCCCCTGGTTGGGTTCGATGGTGCAGAAGGGGTAGTTGGCCGCCTCCGCCTTGCGGGTGCGGGTGACGGCGTTGAAGAGGGTGGACTTGCCCACGTTGGGCAGACCGACGATTCCGGCTTGGAGCATAGGGGTCGTGAGGATAGCGGGCGAAAGGGCGCATGCGAATGGTTTTTGCCGGTCTGACCTTGCGGGCGCGGCCATTTGACAGCGCCCGGAAAAGTGTCGAATGTGTCACATGAGTGACGCCACGCCGCCGGCTGTCTGCCTGCGCCACGACAACTGGCGGCAGGTTTTGGGCGAAGTCTGCGATCGCATCGGCAGCGTCAACCGGCCGGCCCTGCTGTGCATCTGCGGCAAGCCGGGATCGGGCAAAAGCACCCTGGCGAAGCAAATTCGCAAGGAAGGCCTTCCAGGAATCCCGCCGCAGCGCATCTCTGTCATCGACGACGGCGTGCTGTCGGTACCCGTCCTGTGGTTTTTCCGCAAGCGTGTGAAATTTCACTCGCGTGACTGCGACAACCTCCGGCCCTTCCAGCCCTGGCTGCGCGGACGCCAGCTGGTCATTTACGTTGGCGCCACACCGCAGCGCCGGCTCGACCGCTGCGATGTTGTCCTGCGCCTGCGCTGTCCGGAGGGAGAACGGCGCCTCCGCCTGATCCGCCGCAACAGCGACGGCGAACAGCGCTTCCGTCACACGGAGCACGCCTCCGACGAAGTTGGCATCGCCGCCACCCATGTCTTCGACCTCACCACCCCCGACACGGAAGCGCCGGAATCGCCGCTGGCCTCGGAACCGCAAACGGCTTAAGCCAGCATCGACAACGAGGACGAAGGAAAAGTGCCGAGTGCGGCGTTTCAGACTTTTCCGACCTTCCGATCCGCCCTCTCTTCCCCATCGCATGAAATCGCTCCTCCCCCTTGCCGCCGCCCTGCTGCTGGGCT
>JBIJBO010000153.1:0-9075 GCA_044345215.1 Prosthecobacter sp.
GCGGGTGAGACGGAACAGCAGCCGGTACAGCACGGCAAACCGGCGCGGGTCGGTGTGGGCGCAGACCGAGGCGGCGAGCGACAGAAACGCCGCCGGCACGGGCACGGTCGGTCCCGCCGCATCAGCCGGCGCGGCTTCCTCAAACAGGCTCGGCGTCTGGGTGGCATCGGTCCAGTCGATCGACTCCGGCGCCACGCCCGCCGCCAGCAGCTCGCGGGCGCGCGGGCGCCAGGCTTCGAAGCTGGGTTCAATGGCGACGCAGCGCATGATGTTCAAAGCTGGCCGGTGAGCGCCATGACCGCGTCCGCTCGCGCCGGCGGCGGGACGAAGTTGAGCTCCAGCTGCTGCGGCCCCGGCAGGAAGCGCTCGCGCAGACCGGCGCCGTCGAGCATAGCCGGGCGCGGGCAGTGATCGGCGGCGATGAGGAAGGGCCCGGCCTTGGTGAGGTTGACGCGCAGACGGCGCAGGTCGGCGAGATGGAGCCGGCTGTGGCGGCGCGCCGCCAGCACGCGCTCGACGTTCACCGTGCCGAGTCCGGGCACGCGCCAGAGCAGCTCGCGCGGGGCACGGTTGACATCGACCGGGAAAAGCTCGCGGTGGCTCAGCGCCCAGGCGAGCTTGGGATCGAGCTCGAGGTCGAGATTGGCCGCCGGATCGGGCAGCAGCTCTCGGACCTCGAAGCCGTAGAAACGCAGCAGCCAGTCGGCCTGATACAGCCGGTGCTCGCGCACGAGCGGCGGCGACCGCAACGGCAGCAGGGCACTCGGCGAGGGAATCGGGCTGAAGCCGCTGTAGTAGACCCGGCGCAGCCGGCAGTCGCGGTAGAACTCGTCGGCGCGGCCGAGCACCAGGGCGTCGCTGGAGTCGTCGGCGCCGACGATGAGCTGGGTGCTCTGGCCGGTGGCGAAGGCCGGGGGCCGCGCGCGCGGCCGGTCGCGCACCTGGCGTGCCGCGCGGGCGGCATCGCGGGTTTCGTCGATGCGCCGGCGAATGCCGGTCATCGCCTGCTTGGTGCGCGCCAGGTTCTTTTCCGGCGCGAGGCGGTCGAGCGAGGTCTGGCTGGGCAGTTCGAGGTTGAGGCTGATGCGGTCGGCGTAGCGACCCGCCCGCTCGATGAGTTCCGGCGAGGCCTCGGGGATGGTCTTCAGGTGCAGGTAACCGCGAAAGTCATGCTCCTCGCGAAGTCGGCGTGCGACCTCGACGACCTGTTCCATCGTGCGGTCCGGACTGCCGACGATGCCGCTGCTGAGGAAGAGGCCCTCGATGAGGTTGCGCTTGTAGAAGTCGAGGGTCAGGCGCACGACCTCGTCCGGGGTGAAACGGGCGCGCGGCGTGTCGGAGGAGCGGCGGTTGATGCAGTAATGGCAGTCGAACTGGCAGACGTTGGTGAGCAGGACCTTGAGCAGGGAGATGCAGCGGCCGTCGGGCGTGTAGCTGTGGCAGATGCCCATGCCGCCGGTGGAACCGACCCCGCGACCGCCGCGCGAGTCCTTGCGCGCGGCGCCCGAGCTGGCGCAGGAGGCGTCGTACTTGGCGGCGTCGGCGAGGATCTCGAGTTTGCGCAGCAGCTCCATGGAGTGTGTTCTTATGAACATTCATCTTACGCGCCGTAGGCCGGGCGCGCGAGTTTTTTCAGCGCACGGTGTCGAGAATCGCCAGCCGCAGGGCCTCGACCATGCGGTCGAGCTCGTCGTCGCGCACGCAGAGCGGCGGCATGAGCACAAGGGTGTCGAGGATGGGCCGGGTGAGCAGGCCGTGGCGACGCGCGGCGAGGCAGACGGCGGCACCGGTGCGCTGGTCGGGCGGGAAGGGTCCGAGGTCGATGCCGGCGATCAGGCCGCACTGGCGGATCGCCTGCACGCCGGGCAGCGCGCGCAGGATCTCCAGTCGCTCACGCAGGCGCGCGATCTTCGCCGGCAGCTGCTCGAGCACGCGTTCCTCGCGGAAGACCCGCAGGCTGGCCAGCGCGGCCGAGCAGCCGAGCTGGCTGCCGGTGTAGCTGTGGCCATAATAAAAGGTGTTCTCGCGACCCAGGAAGCCGCTGAAAATGCGCTCGGTGGTGAGGGTGGCCGCCATCGGCAGCAGGCCGCCGGTGAGGCCCTTGGCGAGGCAGAGGAAGTCGGGCACGACGTCCTCGTGCTGGCAGGCGAACATCCGGCCGGTGCGACCAAAACCGGTCATCACCTCGTCGAGGATGAGCGGCACATCGTGGCGGTCGCACCATTCGCGCAGGCCGCGCAGCATGCCGCCCGGCCAGAGGCGCATGCCGGCGCTGCCTTGGATGAGGGGTTCGACAATGACCGCCGCCAGCGTGCCGATCTCCGCCGGGTCCAGCTGTTCCAGCGCCTCGAGGCCAGGCGCGCGGCGCACCCGGTAACCAAAATCGTTGCCACTGCCCTTGAACAGCGGGATGCCGCCGACGCTGGCCGCGCCGAGGCTGTCGCCGTGGTAGGCGCGGTCGAAGGCGAGGATCGTGTCGCGCTCCGGCCGGCCCTGCTGGCGCCAGAACTGCAGGGCCATGCGCAGGGCGCACTCGATCGCCGTGCTGCCGTCGTCGGAGTAGAACACGCGGGTCAGGCTGTCGGGCGGAAACAGGGCGGTCAGTTCCGCGGCGAGGCGGATCGCCGGTTCATGGCTAAAGCCGAGGAAGGAGGTGTGGGCGACGCGGTCGAGCTGGGCGTGCAGGGCCTCGAGCAGGACCGGGTGGCTGTGGCCGTGCAGGTTCGTCCAGATCGAGCTGTTGCCGTCGAGGTACTCGCAGCCGTGCTGATCGCGCAGCACGCAGCCCTGGCCGCTGTTGAGCAGCAGCGGCTCATGCTCCGGCGCAGCCCAGTCCGCCATCGGCGTGAAGGGATGCCAGAGATGGCGTTTTTCCAGGGCGATCAGGTCGTCGGACACAGCGCGAATGAGGCGGCTGCAGCGCCGGATGCAACCGCCGTCTGCGGCGGGCATGTGTTTTGCCGGGGGCGAGTTCGGAAACGCGCTTGCCGTCCTGGAGTGCTCCAGTCCTCTGGAGCTCTGGCAGACACGGCTGGCAGGGTCTGGTACTCCTGAGTGGCGACCCAGCGTTGCCGACCGGGTGAGCGAAAGCGGCGGAGTGCCGCCGCAGTCCAAGGCGCTGCGCGCAGATCGTGGTTTGGCGGCATCGGACGCGGCGCAGTGCGTCCCTCCCGATTCACCTTCACCGCCCCAGCGACGCCAGGTACGCCACCAGGTCGCGCAGTTCCTCGCGGGTCATGTTGACGATCAGGCCCTCCGGCATGAGCGAGCCCGACTCCTGATGCTCCTTGACCTCGGCGAGCGCGAGCCGGCTGACCTGGCCGCTGCCAAGGTCCTTCAGCTGCAGCTCGCCGCCGCTCTCGCTGACCTTGTAGCCCTGCAGGCGGCGACCGTCCTTCAGGGTCACGCTGGTGGCGACGTAGCCCTCCTTGATCTGGCGGCCCGGCCAGACGACGGCCTCGATGAGCAGTTCCATCGGCACGCCGCGGCCGACCGCGTCGAGTTCGGGACCGATGATGCCGCCCTGACCGCCGATCTGGTGGCAGGCGGTGCAGGCGAAGAGCGGTTGCTGGAACACGGCGCGGCCCTTGTCCGCGTTGCCGGCCGACTTCACCTCGGCAGCGAGGGCGTCGACCCAGGCGGGATCGTAGGCGGGCTGGACATTCTTGGCGCCGAGGATCTTGCCGAGCGCCGCCAGCAGCGCCGGATCCGCCTGCCCGCCGGCGGTCAGGACGGCCTGGACGCGCGCCGCGGTTTCCTTCGAGCAGGGTTTGGCGTCGAGGGCCTTGGCGAGCGCCTGAGTCGCAGCGGGTCGGGCCAGCAGGGGCGTGAACGCGGCGGGCAGCGCCGTTGCATCGTGGGCGGCAAGACCGTCAAGAAGGGCGGCGGCCTCGGTGCCGGCGAGGGTGGGCTTCACCTCGGCGAGCGCGGCGAGGGCGGCGACCCGGATGAGCCAGTTTTCCTGCGGATCCTGCAGCCAGCCGGTGAACCGCTCAGGCGCTTCGCCGAGCCGGGCCAGTGCGCGGATGGCCGCCGTGCGCACCGGATCACTCTTCATCGTGACACCGGCGGCGAGGTCGCGGAGGACGGGCGTAACGAACTGCAGACGCCAGACCGCGGCCAGCTCACAGGCGACGACACGACGGTCTTCGGATTCCGTGGCGAGCAATTGCTGAATCAACGGCAGCGCCCCCTCCGGCGCCTGGGCCTTCGCCTGCGCGGCAAGCGTCGTTTTCAGCGTGGTCAGCACGGCGATGTCCTGCATGCCGGCCTCGAGGGCCCGTCGCTGGTCCTCGACGCCGCCCTTGCGGATCAGGATGCCGTGCAGGGCGAGCTTCGTCGTCATGGCCAGGCCCTCGCGACCCAGCATCGCGCGCGCCGCGTCGAGCAGCTCGCGGCTGCCGTCCTTCTCCACCAGATAACTCAGGTGCGCCGGCGGCAGGGCGGCGAGGAAGGCGGCGAGTTTTTCCGGCTGCTTCCACTGTGGCGCGGTGGCGTGCACGGTCAACCACAGCGCGCGGTCGAGGAAACTGTCCATTGGCGCGTCGAGCGCCTTCAGGGCCGTGCGCAGGGCGTCGGCCGACTTCAGCTTCGCCAGGGCAACAATGGCTTCCAGGCGGACGCGCGGCTGCGGATCGGCGATGGCCCGCGCGAGCAGGTCGAGGCTCTCCGGCAGACCGGACGAGCCCAGGGCATGCACCGCGCGCTCGCGTCGAGCTGCTTCCGGTGCTTCCAGCTCGCGCTGCAGCAGGCTGAGCTCCGGCACCTCGGCCGCCGTTTGCAGAAGCAGGCTGACGGCCGCCTCCGCCGTCTTCACCTCGGCGAGATCCGGACGCGCGCGAAGGAGTCGCCAGGCTTGGTAGGCGGTCCAGCGGTCGGCACTGCCGAGCTGTTCCACCAGCCCGGCCGGGGGGGTCGCAATCTGCGGCGTTTTTTGCAACGGCCGTCCCTTCGCCACCACGCGCCAGATGCGGCCGTGCTTCTGGTCGCGGTTCGGATGACGGAAGCTGGCCTGGTAGTGGCCGATGATCGGGTTGTACCAGTCGGCGATGTAGAGCGCGCCATCGGGGCCGAAGCGCACGTCCACCGGTCGGAAGGCGACGTTGTCGCTGGTGATGAGCGGCGTCTGTTCGACCGCCTCAAAGCCGCTGGGGTTGTCCTTGTCGTCGACGAGCCTGTGCCGGTAGATGGCGTTTTCAAAGAATCCGCCGGTGACGATATCGCCCTGCATGGCCTCGGGCCAGTGGGCATTGCCGGGGATGTCGACCCCGCAGAACTTGCGCAGGCCGGCGGTCTTGATGATCTGGCCGCTGTGCGGCAGCATGAACCGGCTTAACAAAAAGTAGGGTAAACCGGCCGCCTCGCCCTTGCCGCCCGCCTGCTCGAGCGGGATCTCCGGCACGCCGACCTCCATCGGCCGCGCCCAGAACATGCCGGCCGCGCCCGCCACCTGGATCGGCTGCCCGTCCTTGGTGAAGGCCGTGCCCCAGGGATTGAGCGGCATGCCGGTCGGATAGGCCTCCAGCCTGCCGCTGCGCGGCCACCAGCGCCAGAAACCGGCGCCGTAGAGCTGCACGACCCCGTGCGCGGTGACGACCCGCGAGTAGCAGTGCAGGCCCTGGTGCATGACCAGGGCGCCGTCGGGCGACCAAATGAAGCTGTTGAGGTTTTGATGGGTGTCGCCGGTGCCGAAGCCACTGAAGATCGTCTCGCGACGGTCGGCGCGGTCATCGCCATCGGTGTCGGTCAGGCGCAGCAGTTTTTCGCCCTCGCCGACGATGAGTTCGCCGGGCGCGCCGAGTTCCATGCCCATGGGCATGCGCAGGCCGTCGGCCCAGATCGTGCGCTTGTCGGCGCGGCCGTCGCCGTCGCTGTCCTCGAGAATGATGACCTTGTCGTTGGCCGTTTCATCCGGCGCCGGCTGCGGATAGGCGGAGGTCTGCAGGCACCACAGGCGACCCCGCTCATCCCAGCGCAGGACGAGGGCGTTGGCAATGCCGTCGGTCTCATCGGCGAACAGGTTCACCGCAAATCCATCCAGCACCTTGAACGAGGCCAGCTCCGCCGCCGGCGAGTGGTCGGCGGGCGGTTCGCCCACTGAGATCGGCTTTTTGTAAGGGTCCTGGGCGGAGAGTGGACAGCCGAGAGCAAAGAGGCAGGCGAAAAGCCCCCATCTGTAGCCGGGGGCAATGACCCCGGTGGGGTTGGATTCGCCCGCCACGGCGAACGCCTGCACTGCCGCGATCAAGCTCTTGCCTTGGCGCTTGCTCATGGCACCTTCCTTTCCTCGGCCAGTTTCCATAGTTCGTTCTCCTTGTCGGCGATGAGTTTTTGATAGCGCTCGAGTTCCGCCGGGAACCAGCGCAGTTGCGGATTGAGATGGTCGCGGCTGCTCGGCTGGGCGGTGCGGTCGCCGTGCAAAAACGCCCAGTTGTCGGGTCGCCAGTAGTGATGCCAGAGGCGGTTCTTTTCACGAACCGCCGCGCGCAGGGATTCCAGACCCGCGGCCTCGCGCACTCCGGCCTTGATCAGCAGGCGCTCGGCAAATTCGCCGGCGCCGCTTTCGGTGAGGTTGACGCCGTCGCGGGTCAGCGGCGCGGCCGGCTGCCAGTCGGTGCCCAAACCGAGGAAGAGGGCGCCGTGCTTCGCCGCCAAGCGGCGCAGGGCGGCATTGTACAGCGCCAGGTCGGCGTTGCGCGCGCTCTGGTCGGGCAGCGGCTTGGGCTTGGCTTCAAACGGCACCGCCTCGGCGAGGAGGAGGCGTGGGGTAACGTCTTTGATCCCGGTGAGCAAACGGTCATGCGCGGCTTCGAATTCCGCCACGCCGGCCGCGCCGCCCTCCAGGCATTCCTGGCGTCCGAACATCAGCAGCACGGCAGTGGCGCCGCAGCGGCGCAATTGCAGGGACAGGTCGCCGAAATTGAGGGGTCGATCCTGGCGGAACACCGTGTCGGCCTCCCAGGCCAGGCTGCGCAGGCGCGGCTGCTGGAGGGCAAAGGCGCGAACGAGCCCGGCTTCCAGACCACCCTGCTCGACGACAGCCACCGCCTCGTTGCCGCCGAGGACGGCGAGCACTTCGCCCGGCTGCAGATCCAGGCGCCCCGCAAAAGGCGCGCGGGCCGGCGGCGGCAGACCGAGACCGAGTTGCAGAATCTGCGGACGGCTCAGGGCACTGGCATGCAGGCGGAGGTTGGCGAGACGGAGCGGCGTGGACTGCGCCCCGAGGGTCAGGGCGCCCAAGGACCACTTGCCGGGCTTGAGGTTGGCCGAGGCCTGCTCCAGGCCGTCGATCCAGAGCCCGGACAGCGCCTGGCGCGGATCGCGGCGAAGGTTGAGGACGACGGTGATCGGTCGACCGAGCGGCAATGGCGTGCTGGCCAGCCATTCGGGCTGATCGGGCAGTCCGACCCGCAGGCCGCCTTCGGGGTTCAGCGCGAGGGTCAGCAGCGGCGGCGCGGCGGCGTCCTGCAGGCGGATCAGTTCACGCGCCTCAGCGCCCGCCGGAGAGCGTTCGAGAGTCAGCTCGAAGGCCAGCGCCATGTCCTGCCATTCGCGCGGCGCGCTGGCCGGCAGCGGCAGGACCTCGGCTGGCTTTGCAAGATTCCAGGGCCCCGGCCAGGCGGCGATTTGCAACTGCTGCGGATCGGGCGAGGCCACGTCGCGCACGACCTGGGCCGGGAGCGCGCCGCTGAGGCAGCCGAGCAGCAGCCAGGATCGAAAAAAGTGGGTCGGTTTCGCCATGGACAAGGTAGATTCAAACCCGGCCCCATTGGCGCATCTTGCGCAAACTTTGCTGGGCCGGCGGCCTGATTCCTGATACTGCTGACCGCCGCATGAAACTCAAGCTCGACCTCGAAGCCTTCCGGGTGCCGGACGGCAAGCCCTTTCGCATGAAACAGGCGAAGACCCGCGTGGCCAAGGTCTACCGCGACGACGCCCACTACGAGGCCCTCATTGGCGAGTTCCGCGAGGAGATCGACGACCTGCAGCAGAAGATGTATGCGCAGAACCGCCACGGCCTGCTGCTGATCTTCCAGGCGATGGACGCCGCCGGCAAGGACAGCACAATCAAGCATGTCATGAGCGGCGTGAACCCGCAGGGCGTGGAGGTGCATGCCTTCAAGCGGCCGACCCATGCCGAGCTCGATCACGATTTTCTCTGGCGCCACCTGCGGGTGCTGCCGCCGCGCGGCCGCATCGGCATCTTCAACCGCAGCTACTACGAGGAGGTGCTGGTCTGCCGCGTGCATCCCGAGATCGTCACGAAGGTGCAGCGCCTGCCGGCCAAGACGACGAAGGATCTCGACCAGCTCTTTGACGACCGCCTCAAGGACATCCGCCACCTCGAGGCCTACTGCGACCGCAACGGCATCCGCATCGTGAAGTTCTTCCTGAACGTCAGCAAGGAGGAGCAGAAAAAGCGCTTTCTGGCGCGCATCGACACCCCCAGCAAGAACTGGAAGTTCGAGGAGGGCGACGTCCGGGAGCGTGGCCACTGGGACGAGTATCTGGCCGCCTATCAGGAGGCCATCCGCACCACCGCCACCGACGAATGCCCATGGTACGTCGTGCCAGCCGACGACAAAAAGAACATGCGCCTGATCGTCAGCGCCGCGGTCCTGCACGAGATGCAGGGCATGAAACTCCGCTACCCTCGCCTGCCGGCCGGGCAACTCGCCCAGCTGGCCGCCGCGCGGGAACTGTTGATGGCCGAGGACTGAGGTCAATCCGCCACCGGCAGCAGTCCGGTGGTGGTGGGCACCGGACAACCCGATCCCTTGGCGTCCAACCGCGTCCACATAAGGCGCACCGCTTCGGCGAGCAGGGCGACGTCGTCACGCGCATCGTGGCGGCGCATCCCGGCACCGGAGAGACCGAGCCGGGCCATGACAGCATCGAGGCCGTGGCCGCCGCGACCGCCCCAGAGCAGGCGCGAGAGCGTGCAAGAATCGAGAAAGGCCGTGTCGCGCACGGCCAGGCCGTGACGTTCGCAACTGGCGCGCAGGAAGGGCAGGTCGAAGCGGCGGCCATTGTGGGCGATGAGCAGGGCGCCCTCGCCGGCAAAGCGACTGAAGG
>JBIJBO010000032.1:0-29071 GCA_044345215.1 Prosthecobacter sp.
GAGCGTCACCCGCGACGCCATCGAGCGGGCACTCGCCAAGGGCAGCGGCTCCGGAGCCGATGCCGTGCAGTTCCAAACCGTCATCTTCGAGGGCTTTGCCCCGCACCGCGTGCCAGTCATGGTCGAGTGCCTCACCGACAACAACAACCGCACCTCCTCGGAGATCAAGGTGCTTTTCAAGACTGGCAGCATGGGCACACCCGGCTCGGTGGCCTGGATGTTCGAGCACTGCGGCCTGATCGAGGGACACCATGCCGACGCCACCACGGACCTGGAAACCGCCGCACTCGAGGCGGGTGCCGACAATGTCGAGCTGCTCGAACTCGACGACGAGGACTCGGTCGGCCACGTCGGCGCACGCTTCTTCACCGCCACCACGGAGCTCGACACGGTAACCAAGGCCCTCAAGGCCGCCGGCTGGCAGATCACCACCTCCGAACTGCACTACCAACCAAAGGATTGCCCGGAGCTCGGCGACACCCAGCGCGAGGAGGTCACCCGTTTCCTGCAGGCGCTCGACGGTCATGCCGACGTGCACCGCGTTTACGCCGCCCTCAAGTGACAGCCCCCGCGCGTCCCGTCCCGCCGATCCATGCGCCGTTTCTTCCTGCTCCTGCTTCTTGGCAGCCTGCCGGCGCAGGCCACTGCATGGCCGGAATGGCTGAGGCTGCCCGGTTTCGGTTCACGGCAGTCCGCGACACCCCCGGCACGGCTGCAGGTGCTCGACTTCACAGGTGGCACAGGCCGCAGCGCCCGTCGGGGACTCATCCGGGAACTTGGGGCCGCGCCGGAAATCCGTCTCACCGACCAGGCCGCGGAATTCCGCATCACCGGTCATTCCGTCGGCGGCCGTGTGAACGCGCGACTCACCGACTCTGGCAACGCCCCAGTCTTCGAACGCAGTTACGCGGCGCCGGGACTGGAGGAAAACCTGCGCCAGCTTGCCGACGACCTCATCCTGACCACCACTGGCAAACCCGGCCTCTCAACAAGCCGCATTGCTTTTGTCAGTGACCGGACAGGCACACGGCAAATCTATCTTTGCGACCCGCAGGGCCGTGAAGTCCAGCAAGTCACCCGCCATCCGCACGGTGCCGTCAGCCCCAGCTTGGCACCCGACGGCTCGGCGGTCGCCTTCACCAGCTATCGGCAGGGTTTCCCAGTGGTCATGCTGCTCGACCTTGGCCAGGGCTGGGAGCGAATCATCACCGATACCCCCGGCCTCAACACCGGTGCCTGTTTTGCCCCGGACGGACGGCGACTTGCCCTCGTGATGGGCTTCCTCGGCAACCCCGAGATCTTTGTCACCGACCTTGGCACCAACACCGCCGCCTGCGTCAGCGAAACACTCGGAGTGCCTTCCGGGCCCTCCTGGCATCCCGACGGTCGTCGGCTGGTGTTTTCCGATGACCGGGGCCAGGGACCGCGCCTCTATCTCGCGGAATTTCCCGACGACCAAGGTGAGGTGCGCCTCGGTCTTTGGCCGAGCGGCTTCCGCTTCTGCACCGACCCGGAGTTCTCTCCCGATGGTCGTCAAATGGCCTTCACAGTCCGGCTTGGCGGTGAAAGCGCGGTGGTGATCAGGGACTTTCCTTCGGGCAGCTCCCGCGTCATACAGCGCGGCGGCGCCAATCACCCTTCCTGGAGTCCGAATGGTCGTTACCTCTGCTACAGCCAGCATGGCGCCCTCTACATTCACGACCTTGTCAGTCTCGAACGCCGACTCGTGCTCGCCCAATACGGCACCATCACTGAACCCCGCTGGATGCGATGAGCCGCCCCCCCGCCCTGCTCCTGTCAGCCACGGTCTGCCTCGCGGCCTGCACCGGTTCGCTGCCCCACAGCGACGAAACCACCGTTCTTCACGCGCTGGGCCCGCGCGACGGCTTCATCAGTCCGCTCGTCGAGCCTCTGCGCCCCGCCTGCCCTGCCCTCGTCTTCCCAGCCACCCGATACAGTCTTTCGACCATACATCAAGGACTGCTCTGCGAGTTCATGGCCACCCTGCCCGCCGACAGGAGCAACCTCCGCCTGCTCATCGTCGGCCAGACCCCACTCGACCTGCCGGGAGCCCATGCGCGCGCTCTCTCGGAACGCCGTGCCCAGGCCGTGCGCCGCTTCCTGATCGATCAGGGACTGCCGGCCGAGCAGCTGCAAACCCTTGGCCTTGGCCACGACGCCGCGTCTGCCGGACACACCGGCAACAGCGTCGTGCTGTACCGCCAGTGAACGCCTTCAGCGCCGCTCATGCCCGAAGCGCGCCTCGCTGCTGCCGCGCGAGGAGGTCAGGACCGGACTGCGAGAACGGATGGCGGCAGGCATTTCGCCGGAGCGCATCCCCACCGGGGAGAAGGAGCGCGAACCACCGCGGTCATCGGAGGGGCCCGGCAACGAGTGAGGCTGGGGCAGTGGACGCAACTCACGCAGCCGCAAGGCGGCCGCAGGGGAGGATTGGACTGCTCGGAGCGAGGCATCGGCACGCAGCGAACCGGGCGATCCTCGATCGAAGGTGCCCGGGCTTGGCAAGCTCGAACTCCGCGGCGTGATCGCAGAGTGGCGACTGCCACTGGCAAAGGGTTCCAGCGGCCGTGGATCGCGCTGATACCCCCCCGCATGCACCATGCGAAAGCCGGTCACGGAGCGCGTCATTGATGCGGACTGGTGGTGATGGTGCGAGTCGTGATGATCGTAGCGGTAGCGACCCCACCAGGAGGAGCGCCCCCCCCACCCGCCGCCGCCAAACCAACCGGAGGACAGCGAGGGATACGCCGGCCCATAACCATAGGGGGTACAGCCGTAGGCTCCATAGCTGTGCGGCGAATAACCGTAGCCAGGGTAGGATCTGGGCGGCGGCGCACCGTAGACATAGGGATCGTAGGGTGCGCAGGAGGAAAGCAGCGCTGTGGCGAGCAGCGCACAGCCGCCGAGGGCAGGCACGAGGTTCATGCCTCCTCTGACGCATCTTGCCGCAAAGTATTCAATCACCATCTGCGCACCCCTTGCCCGCTGGCGCGGCGCATGCTACGGACACGGAGGATGCGTTACCATGTCATTCACCGCACGACCTACGTTTACGAGAGTCCAGTGACCGTGTGCCACTACCACGCCCGCCTGGAACCGCGGCTGCTGCCAGGCCAGGCCTGTCCGTGGCATGAACTCACCATTCATCCGGCCCCGGTCGAGCGCGCCAGACGCGCCGACGCCTATGGCAACGCCTGCGTCTATTTTGAAATCGAGGTGCCGCACCAGAAGCTCGAGGTGATCGCACGCAGCCTGGTGGATTTGCGACCTCCGCCCACGCTCGATGCCGCAAGCACACCGCCCTGGGAGGAGGTGCGTGAGGCCTGCAAAGGCGATTACCAGGGCCCGGCGGCCTCGGCCGGAGAGTTCGCCTTTGCCTCACCGCTCATTCCCACCGGCGATGCATTCGCCGCCTATGCCCGTCCCTCCTTCCCCGCCGGCCGCCCTGTGCTCGAAGGAGTGAACGACCTCAACAGCCGACTGCATCAGGATTTCGTCTTCGATCCCGCCGCCACCGATCTGGCCACGCCAGTGGCCGAGGTCTTTGCCTCCCGCCGCGGGGTCTGCCAGGACTTCGCCCAGGTCATGATCGCCTGCCTGCGTTCGCTCGGATTGCCTGCACGCTACGTCAGTGGCTACCTGGAAACCCAACCCCCGCCTGGACACCCCAAACTGGTTGGGGCCGATGCCTCGCACGCCTGGGTCGCCGCCTTCTGCGGCGAGGCCTGCGGCTGGGTCGATGCCGACCCCACCAATGACGTCTTGCCCTCTGACCGCCACATCACAGCCGCATGGGGCCGCGACTTCAGCGATGTCAGCCCTCTGCGCGGGGTCACTCTTGGCGCCGGTGCCCATCGACTCGAGGTCGCTGTCGATGTGCTGCCGCAGGCCGGTTGAGAGGGCACCGCCTCATGCGCACTGCGATGCCCCCACTCAGCAAGACCACGTGGAGTCGGCATTGCCTGGCCGTCATCGTGCCCCCAGCCAAACTTGGCAGGAACAGGATGACGTCCTCGACATGACCAGGGGTTTCAGCTCGCTGCCGACGCCCTGTTCTTTCAAGCCGTGTCACGATCGCGATCGACATGCAGGCTGCGCACGCGACCTCCGCAGTCTATTGATACGCCCCACCCGCACTTCTCATGACAACGCCTGCAACCTCGGCTGCCCTTGCCGCCAGTACGGCCTTCGACCTGCCCGCACCGGTCACCCACCTCACCCGCCACGGCAGCGGACACATTCACCTGACCTTCCGGATCGACACCGCCGCGGGCGATTTCCTGCTGCAACGACTCAACGCGGCGGTCTTCCCAGATCTCGATGCCATCGCCGACAACTGTGCGCGCATCGCCGCGCATCTTGCCGGCGACTCTGGTGAGCGTTTGACCCCGCGCGCCACCCGTCTCGGAGGCCTGCTGCACCGCGATGCCGACGGTCATGCCTGGCGCGTCTTCGACTTCCTTGATGGCACGGTCTCCTTCGATATTGCTCCAAACTCGGCGGTCATCGAGATGGCGGCACGCGCCTTTGGCGAGTTCCAGAAACGTCTGGCCGACCTGTCGGCACCGCCGCTGCGCGAGACGCTGCCGGGTTTTCACAACACCCGCCAACGCTTCGCCCGGCTCGAGCAGGCGGCATCGGCCGATCCCTCAGGCCGCCGCCACGGATGCAGGGCCGAACTGGAAGCCTTGATGAAACGACGCCCCCTGGCCTCCGCCCTGCAGGAGCTGGGCCTGCCGGTGCGCACGGTTCACAACGACACCAAGCTCAACAACCTGCTCTTCGACGCGACCCGTGGCGAGCCGTGCTGCGTGATCGACTGGGACACAACGATGCCCGGTCTGGCCGCCCACGATTTCGGCGACATGGTGCGCACCATGGCCGGCAACTGCGCCGAGGACGAGCCCGACACCTCGCGCGTGACCCTGGTGCCGGAGCGGCTGGCGGCGATTCGCCGCGGTTACCTGGCAGCCGTGGCCGACTGGCTGACGCCGGCGGAAATCGCCAGCCTCGACCTCGGTGCGCGCACCCTGCTGTTCGAGCAGGCCTGCCGCTTTCTCACCGACCACCTCGAGGGGGACACTTATTATCCCGTGCACCGGCCGCACCACAACCTCGTGCGGGCACGCGTGCAACTGGCACTGCTCGACTCGCTCGAGGAAGGGTCCTGAAACGACAAGGCCCGCAGCGCCAAAGCGGTGCGGGCCCGGGGATCGGGTGACTGGATCAGATCGTGTGGCGCTTGCGCTTGACGTGCAACTGGGCGGTGCTGCGCTGGATCATCGCCATGACCGCTGCGACCTCCTCCTGATGCTCGCCGTGCTTGAGGCTTTCGAGCGAGTGCTTGGCACGCTCAAGCGCCTCTTCGACCGCCTTTTCATCAATGTCTTCGCTGTGGATGGCCATGTCGGTGAGCACCCGCGCGGTGGCGCCGGTGACTTCGACCAAACCCTCGCCGACCGCCATGTCGACGGTCTTGCCGGTCTTCGTGTAGCGAAGGGCACCGGGCAGCAGGGTCGTCACCAGCGGCGCATGCGCCGGCAGAACCCCCATCTCACCCTCGTAACCTGGCAGCACGACGGTGTCCACCTCATCGGAGAAGATGAGGGCTTCGGGGGTGACGATTTCGAGTTTGAGAGGCATCGGGAAAAGTTGAAGGTTCTCAGTTCAGGGTTGGCGGTTGGGCACGCGCGAGAACAACTGCGAACCTGGAACCGCGAACAGGCAACAACGTCAGGACTTCGGCACGGTGTCGATGCCACCCTTCATGTAGAAGTTGGCTTCGGGCACGTCGTCGTGCTTGCCGTCAAGGATCTCGGCGAAGCCGCGGACGGTGTCCTTGACGGACACGTACTGGCCGGGCGTGCCGGTGAAGATTTCGGCGACGTGGAAGGGCTGGCTCAGGAAGCGCTGCAGCTTGCGGGCGCGGAAGACGATGAGCTTGTCCTCGTCGGACAGTTCGTCCATGCCCAGAATCGCGATGATGTCCTGGAGGTCCTTGTAGCGCTGCAGCACGCGCTGCACACCACGGGCGACACGGTAGTGTTCCTCGCCGACGATTTCCGGGGCGAGTGCCTTCGAGACAGAGGCAAGCGGATCAACGGCCGGGTAGATGCCAAGCTCGGCGAGCGAGCGTTCCAGCACGACGGTGGAGTCGAGGTGGGCGAAAGTGTTGGCCGGCGCGGGGTCGGTCAGGTCATCCGCAGGCACGTAGACCGCCTGGAAGGAGGTGATGGAGCCGCTCTTGGTCGAGGTGATGCGCTCTTGCATCGCACCCATTTCAGCGGCGAGCGTGGGCTGGTAACCGACCGCGGAGGGAGTGCGGCCCAGAAGGGCGGACACTTCGGAACCGGCCTGGGAGAAGCGGAAGACGTTGTCGACGAAGAGCAGCACGTCCTGGTTCTTCTCGTCGCGGAAATACTCGGCCATCGAAAGGGCGGAGAGGGCGACGCGGAGACGGGCGCCGGGGGGCTCGTTCATCTGGCCGTAGACCAGGGCCACCTTGGAGCCGGGCTCGCTGATGTAACCGCCCTGCGCGTTGCGGGCGATTTCGTGGCCGTTCTTCTTCACCTTGATGACGTCCGACTCGATCATTTCGTGATAGAGGTCGTTGCCCTCGCGGGTACGCTCACCGACACCGGCAAACACCGAGTAACCGCCGTGGCCCTTGGCGATGTTGTTGATGAGTTCCATGATGACGACGGTCTTGCCGACGCCGGCACCACCGAAGGCGCCAACCTTGCCACCCTTCGTGAAGGGGCAGATGAGATCGATGACCTTGATGCCCGTCTCGAGGATCTGGGCGGACGGGTCCTGATCCACGAGGGCTGGGGCCTTGCGATGGATCGGATAGCGCTTTTCGGTCTTCGGGGCGGGCTGGTCGTCAATGGCGTCGCCGGTGACGTTGAAGATGCGTCCCAGGACCTCTTCGCCAACAGGCACAGTGATGGGGGCGCCCGTGTCGGTCACGGCCATGCCGCGCTTCAGGCCTTCGGTCGAAGACATCGCCACCGAGCGGACCCAGCCGTCGCCCATGTGCTGCTGCACCTCGCAGACCAGACGGGAAGACTTGCCGCCGAGGTCGTAGCTGATCTCGAGGGCGTTGTAGATCTCGGGCAGTTTGCCGGTCGCGGAGAAATCCACGTCCACCACGGGGCCGATGACTTGAACGATTTTGCCGATGTTGCTCATGTTGGTTGATTTAAATGGGAAGTTCGGTATCTGCAATCACTCCAGGGCCATCTTGGCGGTGGTGATTTCGAGGAGTTCGTTGGTGATCGCCGCCTGGCGCAGCTTGTTGTACTCGAGGCTGAGGTCCTTGAGCATCTGCTTGGCATTGTCGGTGGCGTTCTTCATGGCCACCATGCGGCTGCTGTGCTCGGACGCGCGCGCCTCAAGCAGCATCTGGTAGAGCGTGCCGTTGACATACTGCGGCAGCACGGTCTCGAAAACGACGGCAGCGTCAGGCTCGAAGCTGTACTGGGGCAGGTCGGCGGCGTTGACCTCGCTGGGCGTCTCGTCAAAGCCGCGCTTGCCACCGAGGGTGACCGGATTGACCGGCAGCACCTGCTCGATCGAGGGCAGCTGGGTAACAGTGTTGATGAAGTTGTTGAAGGCAACCAGCACCGACTTGTACTCGCCGGTGAGGAACTTTTCCTGAATGAACTTGCCGACGACACGCAACTCGGCGAAGTTCGCCGGGTCCTTGATCGGAAAGTCGGCGATGAGAGTCTTGCGCAGGCGAGCCAGGCCCTGTGAGGCCTTGCGACCGATGGTGACAAACTCGACCTCGCCCTCGATCGGCGTGTTGACCAGCTTCTTGAGCAGGTTCGTGTTGAGGGCGCCGCAGAGGCCCTTGTCGGTGGCGATGACCACGACCAGGGACTTGCCGCCCTTGCCTTCGGAGAAGTAGGGGTGCACGCCCTCTTCAGCGCGCTCCTTAAGGCTGACCAGAATCTTGTTCATCAGCTCCGCGTAGGCGCGGCCGCTGGAGGCCTGGTCCTGGGCCTTCTTCATCTTCGCGGCCGCGACCAGCTGCATGGCCTTGGTGATCTGGGCCGTGTTCTTGACCGACTTGATGCGGCGGCGGATGTCGCGGGTGCTAGGCATGATTTGAAACTTGAAATTTCAGCTTTGAAAGGAGCGTCGAACTCACTTCCAGGCGGCCTTGAAATCGTCGAGGGCCGACTTGATGTCAGCCTCCACGTTGTCAAGGGCCTTCTCGTTGGCGAGCTTCTCAAGCAGCGGCGCCTTGCGGGTTTCGAGGTACTCCTCGAGCTTGGCCTGGCACTCCTTGACGCGGTCGACGGCGACGTTGTCGAAGTAGCCCTTCTGCATGGCGTAAAGGCTGATGACCATGATCGGCAGGCTCTTCGGCTGATACTGCTGCTGCTTGAAAAGTTCGACGATGCGGGCACCGCGGTCGAGCTTCGCCTTGGTGGCGGCGTCGAGGTCGGAGCCGAACTGGGCGAAGGCGGCAAGTTCGCGGAACTGGGCGAGGTCAAGCTTGGTCGTGCCGGAAACTTTCTTGATCGCCTTGGTCTGCGCGGCGGAACCGACGCGCGAGACGGAAAGACCGACCGAGATCGCCGGGCGGATCCCCTGGTAGAAGAGATCGGTTTCAAGGAAGATCTGGCCGTCCGTGATCGAGATCACGTTGGTCGGAATGTAGGCGGAGACGTCACCGGCCTGGGTCTCGATGATCGGCAGCGCTGTGAGGGAGCCGCCGCCGTAGTTCTCGTTGACGCGGGCCGAGCGCTCGAGCAGGCGCGAGTGCAGGTAGAAAACGTCGCCCGGGTAGGCTTCGCGGCCGGAGGGGCGCTTGAGCACGAGCGAGACCTGGCGGTAGGCGACGGCCTGCTTGGAGAGGTCGTCAAAGACGATGAGGGCGTCCATGCCCTGGTCCATGAACCACTCGCCGATGGCGCAGCCGGTGTAGGGGGCGAGGTACTGGTTGACCGCGCTGTCCGAGGCGGAGGCGTTGACGATGACGGTGTACTCCATCGCGCCGGCCTCTTCGAGGGTCTTGACGACGCGGGCGACGTTCGACTGCTTCTGGCCGATGGCGACGTAGATGCAGTAGAGCGGCTTGTGGCCCTGCAGCTTGCCCTGTTCGGCGGCCTTGTTCTGCTTGGCCTGGGAGATGATGGTGTCGACGGCGATGGTGGTCTTGCCGGTGGAGCGGTCACCGATGATGAGCTCGCGCTGGCCGCGGCCGATCGGGATCATCGCGTCGATCGGCATGATGCCGGTCTGGACGGGAACGGAGACCGACTTGCGGGTGATGATGCCCGGGGCGATCTTTTCGACCGGATACTGGGCGTCGCCCTTGATCGGGCCCTTGCCGTCGACGGGTTCGCCGAGCGTGCTGACGACGCGGCCGAGCAGGCTCTTGCCGACCGGCACGGAAAGCAGGCGGCCGGTGGTGCGGACTTCGTCGCCGGCCTTGATGTGTTCGCCCGAGCCGAGCAGCACGCAGCCGACTTCGGTTTCCTCGAGGTTCAGGGCCAGGCCGAAGAGGCCGCCGGGAAACTCGATCATCTCGTTGAGCATGACATCGCTCAAGCCTTCGATCTTGGCGGCACCGTCACCGATCTCGCGGACCACGCCGACGTTGGACTTGGTGACCGCCGTCTTGAGGCCGGCGATTTGGGATTCGATCTCCTGGAGGATGTTGCTCATGATGACTGCGTGTGTTGGAAGGGTTGGGGCGGGGCTAAGAAAGGGTGGAAGGAGGGGGCTGACGAAGGGGGCTCAGGAAAGGGAGACCCGCAGGTTTTCCAGGCGGGCCTTGACAGTGCCGTCCCACACGTCGGAACCAACCTTGACACGGATGCCGCCGAGCAGCTCCGGCTGGGTCTGGAATTCAAGGCTGAGGGGGCGTCCGTATTTGGCGGCCAGGCTTGTGGCGAGGTTCGCCTGCAGCTCGGGGGTCAGTGGTGTGGCGCTCTCGACAAGCGCACGATGGCTGTCGATCTCCGTGCGCACCAGCCCCTGAAAGGCGTCAAGGATGGCGATGTAGCCGCGTGGCTTTGAGGCGGCGACCTGGGCGACGACAAGGCGCACGCGGGATTCGTCGAGCTTGCCGTCGGCCAGGCAGGCGCGGAACAGCTGGCGGGAGGTGCGGCGTGCTTCCTTGCTGATTTTCATGGGCCTTGGAGTCGCGTGGGTCGGTTTGAAGTCAGAGGGAGACCTGCGCGGTCGTCTCCTGATTGATGCGGGACTGGTCGTCTGTGTTGAGGACCTTGCCGGTCACACGCGAGGTGGCGTCAGCCACCATGCGTCCGAATTCGCGCTTGAGCTGGGACATGAGCTGCTCGTGTTCGAGCTGGGCGGCCTCGCGGGCCTTGGCAATGATCTGGCCGGCTTCGTGCACGGCTTCCTGCTGGCGCTTCTCGGCGAGGGAGCGGGCACTTTCGCCGGCTTCCTTGATCTGGCGCTCGGCCTCGGCGTTGGCCTTGTCGAGCACCGCCTTGGCGTTCTTTTCAGCCTCGGCGAGGTCGCGGGCGATCTTTTCGAGTTTGGCCTCGCCATCGGCGATGCGCTGGCGGCGCTGCTCGAGCATGCCGAGGATCGGACCAAAGGCATACTTTTTCAGGATCGCAAAAACGATCCAGAAGATGAGCACCTGGGCAATGAATTTCGGCCAGGCAAGTCCGAACGTGTCGGCCAGGCTTGCGATAAAAACAGGCTGCGAGGTGATCATAACGTAACGCGAAGCGTGAAAGGGTGAGAAAGGTGATGCCAATGCCGGTGGCCCTGAGGCGGACCACCGGCACAAAACAGGGGTTAGCCGCCGAAACCGCCAAGGTAGGCGATAATGCCAAGGCCTTCCGCGAGGGCCATCGCGATGATGCCAAGGGTCAGGATGTTGCCGAAAGCGCCGGGATTGCGGCCCACGGCTTCAACGGCCTTGGAGCCGATCATGCCGACGCCCAGGGCGGCGGCGGCACCGCCGATCGCCATGGTCAGGTTGCCGGTGAGGCCGCCGGCGGCGGCGCCGCCTTCAGCGGCCATCGAGATGAGTTCCATCGTCATAGGTGTGTCTGGTGTGTTTGTGTTGTCTCGCCCACGTCCACGCGTTGCGCATGGTCCCGCGGGCAAATTCCATCAATGATGATCCTCTTCGTGACCGTGATCATCATGGGTCGTGGAAAGCTGGATGTACACCGCGCAGAGCAGGGTGAACACGATCGCCTGGAGCAGGCCGACCAGCAGTTCCATGAAGTAGAAGGGAAGCGGAAGGGCGACACTGCCCAGAAAGCTCAGGACTGGGCCCTGGCTGGCCATGAGATCACTCATCGTGTGCAACACATTTTCGCCGGCGAAGATGTTGCCGAAGAGACGAATCGAAAGGGTGACCGGGCGGATGATGATTGAGACGAGTTCGATGATGCCGACGAAAAAGAAGACAATCGCAACCGCAATGCCCATCAGTCCCTTCAGGCCGCCCTTGGGGCCGAAGGTGTGAACGATGAATCCCCAGATGCCCACTTCACGCAGGGTCAAAACGATCCAGACCAGGAAGGCGGAGACGGCCAGGCCAATCGTGGCGTTCAGGTCGGCGGTCGGCGGGCGCAGGAGCGGCGATTCGGCCGCCTTGATGGAGAGAAGACCGGTGGCCTCACCCCAGCCAATGGTGCCAACACCCGGGAACAGGCCAAACCAGTTGGAAACCAAAATGTAGATGAAAATTGTGCCGAGCAGCGGGAAGGCACGCTTGGCCTGCTTTTCGCCGACGATGCCCACCACCTGGCCATAGAGAAATTCGATGACGAATTCCAGGAAGTTCTGCGCCTTGTGGGGCACCAGGGTCATGTTGGTGGTCGCCTTGCGGGAGAACCACAGAACAATGCCGAGCACCACCAGGGCAACCACAAGTGAGTTGGTCAGGAAACCGAGGAAACCGACGTCCTTGAAAAGCTCCGAGGCGTAACTGTGCACACCACTGGCAAGCACGGGCGTGGCGGAGGATTGCGGGAGGGACAGGAACGACATGGCGTTAGGTTGGCCGGGGCCAGAACGGTGATTTAGCCTGAGGCAAAGAGGTCGCAAGAGTTATTTGTGAAATTTTTCACAAAGTCCCAAAACGCGCTCTCCGGCCTACGTAGGACACCCGCTCCCGACCTGTAAGATGGGCAAATAATCCCCTTCACCAAGCCGTCCAGCCGCCGTCGACCGGCAGGTCAATGCCGGTGATGTAACTGGCCGCGTCGGCCAGCAGAAATGCAACCACGCCGGCAACCTCGAACGGCTTGCCAACCCGCCCCAAGGGAACGCGCTCCGCCAAACGGTCCACGAACTCCGGATGCTCCGCCTGCACGGCGGGATTTGGAAAGGGACCGGGCGAGATGGAGTTGCTGCGCACGCCCCGGCTGCCGTAGTGAACGGCAAAGTAACGAGCCATTTGGCGAATGCCGGCCTTGTTGATTCCATACTCCACCGGATTGGGCACCAGCGCATCGCCATACATCCGCGGATCGGGAGCGACTGCTCCATACATGCTGGAGAAGAAGACCAGGCTGCCGGTTCCTGCCTCCGCCATGCGTTCGGCTACCGCTCGCGCCAGAACAAAGCCGCTGGTCAGGTTGCCGTGATTGACGCGGTCCAAGTCTTCGGCGCTAAGCTCGTGCAGGCGTTTCGCCGTCGATGCATAGGTGAGGTTGACCAACCCCCTCGGGACGCCATGCCGCGAAATCTGCTCGGCCACAAAGGCCTCGATGCCCTCGGTGGCGTGCGCATCGAAATCCGCCGTCACAATCTCACCCGAGGGCTGAATCTCGCCGACAGAAGCCGCTGCACGCCCAGGCAGGTCGGCGCAGAGCACCTTGGCCCCTTGGGAAGCCAAGGTCGCCACGGTGGCCTGCCCCAGCCATCCGCCCCCCCCCGTTACCCAGATGGAACGGCCGGACAGATCAAAGCAGGCGGAGTCTTGATTCATGCCTGCACCCTGCCTCGCACCGCCCCGAGATGCAATCCCCGACCCGCGGCCGATCTTTTGCTTCCCAAAGCCAGCCGCCGCTGGTACAAGCCGCAGGAAGAACGCGTTATCCTGACATGCACTCCCCCACCCTGCCCAACCGTCGTCACTTTTTTGCCACGCTGCTCGGTGCCGGTGCCGCGAGCCTGATGCCCCATTTGGCCTCCGCCCTCAGCTACAAGGGCGAGAACCTGCGTTACGGTCTGGTCACGTACATGTGGGGGGCCGACTGGCCGCTGGCCGATTTGATTGCCAACTGCGAGCAGGCTGGGGTTCTCGGCGTCGAGCTGCGCGTCGAACATGCGCACGGCGTCAGCCCGAGCCTCAATGCAGCCCAGCGGGAGGAGGTGCGCTCCCGCTTTGAGGATTCCCCCATCGAGGTTCTGGGCATGGGCACCAACTGCGCTTTCCACAATCCCAATGCCAATGAACTCCAAGCCCAGCTGACCCTGGCGCGCGAATTCGTCAAACTCAGCCACGACATCGGCGGCAGCGGCGTCAAGGTGAAGCCGGACAAGCTGCCAAAGGACGTGCCTGTCGAGCGCACACTCGAGCAGATCGGCCGTGCCTTGGGGGAACTCGGCGATCACGCCCTTGGTTTCGGTCAGGAAATCCGCCTGGAGGTGCATGGCGACATCACCGACCTCGGCCGCATCCGCACCGTGATGGAGATCGCCGACCGCCCGAACGTTCGCGTCTGCTGGAACTCAAACAAGCCGGACCTCGACGGCGCGGGACTGGAGGCCAACTTCGCCCAGGTGGCCGACTTCCTAGGCCAAACCGTGCACGTGCACGAGGTCGGCGACGACACCTATCCCTACGCCAAACTGGCGGAACTGCTGGTCGGCATCGACTACGCCGGCTGGGTGCTGCTCGAGGCGAGCAGCAAGCCGGCTGACCGGGTGGCCGCACTCGCCGAACAAAAAACCCGCTTCCTGGAACTGGTCAACCTGGCCCGGGCCAAGGCCTGAGGCGGGATGCGCGAGCGGTTACCAAACCCGTTCAATGAAGCGCTCGATGAACCCCTTGGCAGCCGCCGGCTTGGTGTATTTGCGGCCGTCTCCGTTGTCACGCTGCGGCGGAAGCAGCGGCCCCTTGTGATCGACCACGCGCAGCGATTGGATTTCGATGCGGGCGATTGGGCAGTCATTGCCGTCGACCGGCATCTTGGCAATGCGCTCGAGGGTCTCGTAGCCGGAAACCACCTGGCCAAACACGGTGTACTGTCCGTCGAGTGAACCACTTTTGCCGAGACTGAAGTAGAACTGGAAGCCGTTCGAGCGACGGTCGGGATTGACGGTGTCGACACGCCGGCCCATGGCCACCGCACCCTTGCGGTGGCGACGCTTGATCTCGGCGGGTATGGTCTTCGTCTCGCCACCGGTGCCCCAGCGCTCGCGTGCCGCCTCATCGGCAGTCAGCGGGTCACCCGTCTGAACGATGAAGCCCTCGATGGCGCGATGAAACGCAAGCCCGTCATAGGCCCTGGCTTCGGCATTGTCGCGGAAATTGGCCACCGTCTTCGGCGCGTCCTCTCCATAAAGAACGAATATGACCGTCTCAATGGCGCCACCGAAGGAAACTTCCAAAATCGCCAGTTGATGGGCCTCACCCTCCTTCCACTGGGTTGGATCCTCACGATCGGGATCTGCGGTGCTGATGACGGTTTTGCGACCGCGTGTCGTGACCGTCGGTCCGCCAGGCACTGGCTGGCCGGCTGCCTCAAAAAGCTGGCGCTGCGCCTCATCGGCGAGTCGCTCGATCGGAGGCAGGGGCGTCAGCGCCTCGAGAGGCGGGGCCGCCGGTGCGTTTGCAGGCGCGGGCTCCCGGGTGGGCAATTGCTGGGCGGCCAGGTAAGGAGCGCCGGCAAGAATGAGGAGCAGGGAAAGTTTCACGGCGCGGCTACAGTGGCAGTTTTCACTGGGGCGCACCGGGAGGCAGACCATTGATGGTTTCGCGCGGTGGCGCGGCCGGTGGCGGAGTCTCGGAAGGCATGGAGTAACCCGGCGCCGGAGCGGTGGAATAACTTGCCGCCGGGGCCGTGTATTGGTAGGTGCGGCGGGGCGCACCGCGCGACTTGCGCTGCGACAGTCCCCATTGAACGTCGAGCCGGTCCATTTCTGCAACCGTTGGATTGATGGAATCGGCCCGTGTGCCGGAACCGCAGGACACGAGGGCGAGCATCGGCAGCGCGAGAAGTGGGAAACGGAGGAAGCTCATCGGCAAGGCAGGTGTTGGATCCTTAGACAGGCTGAGATACTAGTCATGGCGTCGCCGACAAGCAACTGCGAATCAGGCAGGGCCACGCCCTGTCGCAGGTAGGCAAGACCCTGCCAGGAACCGTCCAGAGGATGCCTGGCGCAGCTGGTGACCTGACCGGCACGAGTGCCGTCGGGCAGCCAGAGCATGGCGGCGGGCACCGGCACACCGTCTTCCGCCACCCAAAAAGCCAGTTCGCGCGGCATGCGACCCGTGCTCTTGATGCGGGATAGCACCTCCTGGCCCACATAGCAGCCCTTGATGAAACTGATCACTTCCGCCTCCAAACCTGCCTCCTGGGGAAAGGCCTCGCCGTTCAATTCCTGCGGCGCGGATGGCACACCACGCAGAATGCGCAGGGTTTCGGCAGCCTCGTCGCTGAGCGGATCGACAACGGGGGGCGGCGCAGCGGCCGGCAGCCAGAGGTCACGACCGGCGCAGGCGAGGCGGTTGGCCTCCAGGCCGTCCGTTCCCACATCGGCACCGAAGCGATGCCAAAGTTGCCAGGCCTCGGTGACATCCTCCAGCTCCGCGTCGTCGGCAATCAGGTAGCGACCGAGGCGGACGCCGAGCGATTCGCGCAGGCCTGCGGGTGCGTCGATGAGCAGGCAGTCGCCCCCGGCCGGAGCATGAAAGAACACATCGCCTTCGATCCGGCCCTTGGCATTGGTGACGCAGGCATGCAGGGCGCGGCGAGCGTCGGCCTGGCGTACGTCCTGGGTGACCTGGCCATTGAGGTAGCGCACCCGGTCGGGCCCGGAAAGTCGCCACTTGGCGCGGGCGGAAAGGTTCAGCCACCCACCCTCGGTCTGCAGCCGTCGCCAGAAATCCGCGTTCATGATGGCTGGCGGCCGATGACCGAAAAATCGAGGTCGCCGAACCCCTCCTCGGCGGCGGCACGCAGGGCTGCAGCGGTGCAGTCGAGCGCAGGCGCGGACAGACCTGCCCCATGGGCGAGTTCGCGGGCGAAATCAGCGTCCTTGAGCATGTTGACGAGGGCAAAGTGCGGCTCAAAGTCGGCCTCCATGAGAGCCGGCAGCTTCATGGCAATCAACGGCGAGTGATTCGCGTTGGCCTCAAGCGCCGTCTGCAGCGCCGCCAACGGCACGCCCTCGGCGCGGGTGATCGCCGCCGCCTCGGCCAGAGCCTTGACGGTGACCGCGGTGATCAGGTTGGTGACAATCTTCAGCACCATGGCGTCACCAATGCCGCCGAGGTGCAGGATCTTCGTTGAGCTGAGTTCCAGAACCGGACGCGCGCGCTGAAGCAGGGACGCATCGCCTCCCACGTAATAGACCAGCCTGGCATTCTGTGCGGCCAGCTTGCTGCCGGTGAACGGCGCATCAAGGAAGCCGGCTCCCGCTTCCGTGCAAAGCCGGGCAGCCTCCAGCACGGCAGCCTTGCTGACCGTGGCGTGGTTGAGGACGAGGTGCTCCGGTGTCAGTGCCGGCGCCAGGTCGTGCAGGACCTCCAGCAAGACGGCGGAATCGCGCACAAAAATCTGCAGCAACTTCGCCGCCTCGGCGACCGCACGCGGTTGTGCCGGAGAGCCGGCCTTGCCGGTGCGACTCCAGCCGTGGACACGGTGACCAGCGGCACGCAGGTGCCCGGCAACCCGGCCGCCGATGATGCCCAGACCGAGCACGCCGATGTCCAGGGGGGCGTTCTTCATGACTTCGCAGACAGCCTCAGCCCTCAAATTTCTTCACGAGCAGAGCCGAATTATGACCGCCAAAACCGAAGCTGTTGCTGAGCGCGGCGTTGAGCTTGGCCGGGCGCGCCTCGTTGGCGACGATGTCGACATCCACTTCAGGATCCGGATTCTCGACGTTGATCGTTGGCGGCACCACCTGATCGCGCAGGGCGAGCACGCTGGCGGCCAGTTCAATGCCGCCGGCGGCGCCGAGCAGGTGGCCGGTCATCGACTTCGTTCCCGAGACCAGCAACCCCTTGCGGGCGAACTCGCCAAAGGTGCGCTTGATGGCCCGCAGCTCACAGAGGTCACCGACCGGAGTCGAGGTGGCGTGGGCGTTGACATACTGCACCTCCTCGGCGTTGAGGCGGGCGTGACGCAGGGCCATCTCCATGCACTTCGAGGCGCCGATGCCTTCCGGATGCGGCGCAGTGAGGTGGTAGGCGTCGGCCGTGACCCCGTAACCGGCAAGCTCACAGTAAATCGTCGCCCCGCGCTTCCGGGCGTGTTCCAGTTCCTCGATGACGACCACGCCGGAGCCCTCACCCATGACAAATCCGTCGCGATCCTTGTCCCAGGGGCGCGAAGCGCGCTCGGGGTCATCGTTGCGCATGGACAGCGCCTTCATGTTGGCAAAGCCGGACAGGCCGCACGGCCGGATGCTCGCCTCGGAACCGCCGCAGACTATCGCGTCCGCATCGCCGAACTTGATGATGCGCCAGGCCTCGCCGATGTTGTTGTTGGAGGTCGCGCAGGCGGTGGTGATGCACATGTTTGGTCCCATGAAGCCAAACTCGGTGGCAATCATGCCGGTGGCGATGTTGGTGATCATCATCGGGATGAGGAAGGGCGAGACGCGGCCCGGCCCCTTGTTGAGCAGGATCTCGTACTGGGCCTCGATCGTGCTCAGGCCGCCAATGCCGCTACCGACCATGACGCCGATGCGGTGCGGATCCAGACTGTCCGGATTCAGGCCGCTGTCCTTCACCGCCATCTTCGAAGCCGCCATGGCGAGTTGGAAAAAGCGGTCGGCACGGCGTGCCTCCTTGTGGTTGTTGAAGAAGGGCGTCGGATCAAAGTCCACCACTTCACCGGCGATCTTGCAGTCGTAATTCGTCGTGTCCATGCTCTGGATCCGGCGAATGCCGCTCTTGCCGGCGACGAGGTTTTTCCAGAAATCGTCCTTGTTGTTTCCCAGGGGGGAAACGACTCCGATTCCGGTGATGACAACACGACGCTCGCTCATGGGGCAGTGGGTGGGGGGATGGGTTGGAACTGAAACTGGAGAGAACACGCTTTACATGCCGGGGCAAGGGATTTTCAATTGTCCCGCATGCCCTCGCTCGACCACGAAAACCAGCTGCGTGCCAGCGGCCACCGCCTCATTGCCGGCATCGACGAGGCCGGCCGGGGCCCTCTCGCCGGGCCAGTCTGCGTGGCCGCGGTGATCCTGCCGGAAGAATTCACCCATCCGCTTCTCAACGATTCCAAGAAGCTCGGCGAAAAGCGCCGCGAGGAGTTGCATGCCGAACTCACCGCCGATCCGCGCATCCACTGGCACTGTGAAACCGTGGCAGCCGCCGAGATCGACCGCGTCAACATCCTGCAGGCCACCTGGCTGGGAATGCGCCGCTGCGCCCTCGCCCTCTCGCCCCGCCCCGACGCCGTGCTCATCGACGGTCGGCCGGTGCGCGATTTTCCGGTGCCGCAACGCGCCCTGGTCAAGGGCGACAGCCTAAGCTTCTCGATTGCCGCCGCCAGCATCATCGCCAAGGTGACCCGCGACCGTCTCATGCTTGAACTTGCGGCCCGCCACCCCGGCTATGGCTTCGAGATTCACAAGGGTTACCCGACACCGGCGCATCTCGCCGCGCTTCAGCGCCTGGGCGCCTGCGCGGAACACCGCGCCAGCTTTGCGCCCGTGGCACGCCTCGCGGACCGCGGCCTGTTCAAATTTGCGGCAGCCCACCCCGCTCATTGAGGCTTCCGCAGGCCGGACAACGCGTCACTCGCTCGGCACGCGGCGGGATGGCGTAGTTGCAGCCGCAAATCCGGCATTGGATGGCGATGCGGCGCCGGCGCGCCTCGCGCCGCTGCTCACGCCAGAAGCTGTGAAACCACACCATGCAGACCAGGCTCACGCCGATGAGCATGACCAGCGTGATAAGCTGTCCGAGACCGATGCTGATCACGGCGCCGGAACCTCCCTCCATTGCAGCCGCACCAAGCCGGTCGTCACGGTTCCGGAAGGAGCCTCGCGAAAACGCAACGACCGCAGGTTTTCAGCCAGCCTGGCACCAAGCTCCGCCTCCTCGGTGAGCACCAGCGGCAGCACATGCGTGACCCGGCCTCGGGCATCGACGGCAAGATGGAACTGCAGCCGTGCGGTTTCCGCCAGCGGCAGATCACCCCAGTCGACCGCGGCCGGGGCGCGTGCCGTCAGCGCCTCGTCAAAAATCGGCACAAGACGCTGCCGGGCCGAGGGGGAGACAGGGCCCGGACGCTCGATGGCGGCGGGTGGTGGCAGCAAGAGCAGCCCGGCGGCCACAGGCCGAACCGGCAGACCGTCGCCGAGATCAGCCGGCAGCGGCTTGAGACGCAGTTCCTGGCCCGCATATCCCGGTGCCAGGCGTGGACGCCGGATCGCCACGAGCGACTCGGCAGGCTCGGCCGGCAGGATCGGGAAGCTGCGGTCCATCGCCCGATGGATAAGGGCACGCTCGGCCGGCACCTCCGGGTTCAGCACCAGCACATGTTGCGGCCGCACGGCCTGCCCACTGGGGGTCGGCGCAACAACCCGAAACACCACAAACAGGGCAAACAGGCCCACCAACGTGAGCGGCAGGGCGACCACCATCCTCAGCCAAGTGCGATCATCGCCGTGCCAGTCGAACAGCAACTTCCGTTCCGAATCGTGCGCGTGCGCCTTCATGACCGCGGGCGGTTCGGCTGAGGGGTGGTGGAGAGGGCTACCTCATAGCCCAGTTCCTGGGCGATGTTGACCACCTCGACGATTCGGCCCTGGGCGGCATTCCGATCGGCATGGATGATGACACGGCGGTCACCGCCGAGCCGCTCCAGCAGATGGGCACGCAGCTCGCCGGTCTCAAGGCGCTGGCCGTCGAGGTAAACCCAGGCCTCCTCGCCGGCGGTAAGGGTCAGGGTGTGGGCGCGGTCAAAACCACTGAGCCGGCTCGATGACCGGGGCTTTTCAACGGTGATTCCCGACTGGGCCACAAAACCGCTGCTGAACAGGAAGCAGACGACGACAAGCAGGATGACATTGAGCAGAGGCGCAATGTAGAGCCAGGGGCTCTGCCTGGGCAGGTGGCTTTCCAGCTTCATGAAGCGTCACTTGTGAACGCGGGCGCGTGAGACAGGTGTCTCGCCGGCGGCCGCTTGACGAAATTCCACAATGTTGTCGCCATCACGTGCATCCTCGATCAGATTGACCACCTCCACACCGGCGCGCTCGAGGTCATGCATGATGGCACGGGCACGTGCGCTCAGGAAGGCGTAGCAAAGGTAGGCGGGGATGGCAACAACCAGACCGAGAGCCGCGGTGATCAGACTCTGGTAGACTCCGGCAGCGACCTCGGCCGGGGTGGCACTCCCCTGGGTGACGGACAGGTTCGTGAAGCTGTTGAGCAGGCCGACGACCGTGCCCAAAAGGCCAACGAGGGGGGCCACATGGGCAATGGCATTGAGAATGCCGAGATAGCGCTCCAATCGGGGCACTTCAAGCTGACCGGCCTCCTGCACAATCTCCTTGAGCTGTTCACGGGGCGCGTGATGACGCAGCAGCGCGGCATGAATGACGCGCCCGGCCGGCACGCGGGTGGCGAGGGACTCCTGCAGCGCCTCGGCAAAGTTGCGCTTGCGGATCAAGGCAGCGAGACCGGAAAGAAACTCACCGACGTTCATGCTAGCCCGATGAAAATAGGCCAGCCTCTCCAGAGTGATGGCAAGGGACAGGCCCATGCAGGCCATCAATAGCCAGACCAGAGGGCCGCCTTTGGAAATGAGTTCTGTCATGTCGTTGCGGGTGGCACGGTCTGCTGTGCCGCCGGCGGCAGCACGACAAACCTCGTCAAAAGCATGTTTTATGCCTTGGGATTGGATTTGCAAACACCTCTGTGAGAATATTGCCTGATCCAAAATGGAAGCCACCCCGCCATCCCCGCTGCCTTGCGTCCTGCTGGCGGAGCCCAGTCTGCCCTACCGGCGGGTCATCCGCGAGGCCCTTGAATCCTTTCACCATTGCCGGGTCGACGAGGCGCCAAGCGCCGAACGAGCCTTCGAACTTGCCTTGCAGCACCCCTACCAGCTCTTCCTTTTCGCCCTGGAACTACCGGACTTCTCCGGTCCACTGCTCGACCGCCTGCTCGCCCGCGCTTTCCCCCGCGCCCATGCCGGCAGCCTGACTTCTCCACCCGTGGTTTTTCTCGGTCGTCCAGAAGCGGCCAACGGCCTGCTCGGTGGCCACCGTGACGCCCGCCACCGCGGATTACTCCCCTGCCCGCCCAAGCTCGACTCGCTGCTCGGCCTCACCCGTGGCCTGTTGCCCCCACCCTTTTTACAGACCCGATGACCCCCACCTGTTTCCCCCGCGCTGACCGTCTCGGCGTCAAAATCTGCGGCATCACCGGCGCCCAGCAGGCCCACGCCATCGCCGAACTCGGCGCGGATGCCATCGGCATCAATTTCTGGCCCGGCTCCAGGCGTTACCTCGACCCCGCAGAAGCCGCCACCTGGTTGCCGGACCTGATGCCGCGCACCAGCGTCATCGCTGTTCTGGTCAATCCGGGGCCGGAACTGATCGACCGCCTCGCCACCGCTCCGCTGGCCCACCTGCTGCAGTTGCATGGCGATGAATCACCAGCTGCAATCGGCAGGCTCATGGAACGCGGCTTTCAGGTGATCAAAGCCCTGCAGGTGCGCGACCGCACCTCGCTCGACATCATAGGCGAGTACCCCTGTGGGACCCTGCTGCTCGATGCCCACAACCCCGGCGGCTACGGAGGCGGCGGAACCCCCTTTCCTTGGGAGCTTTTCACGGCAGCACGCGAACGGTTCCCCGAGAAAACCCTGATTCTGTCGGGAGGACTGACGGTGGAGAATGTTGCAGAAGCGGTGCGCCAAACCCGGCCAGCCGCCGTGGATGTCGCCAGCGGCGTCGAGAGCGCGCCCGGCGTCAAGGATCTCGGCCGGGTGGCTGCTTTCCTGGCGGCCGCACACTCGGCAGTCCCTTGATTTCACCCCGGCTCGGTTTTCAGCCAGGCCAAGGTCCGGTTCGGCGCTTTCATGGCGCGGGTCGAAAACCTCCGTCGTGCCATGTCAGCGGTCGCCTAGACCGTCAGCCGCATGACCAGCCCAAGTCCACGGGGCTCGAGGCGACGCTCCTCGACCAGCCTGCGGACATTCGACGCGTCGTCGAGATAGAGCAGGCGTTGCTTTCCCAGCAACGTGCGGAAGTGCTTCACCGCCTCCTTGCGCACCTCGCCCGGCTTTTACAAGTGGCGGAATGCCGGGCCCTGATGGACGGAACTGACGACGGCGGCGTAATCGGTGCAGGCATCACCAGAATTCACACGAGGTTTGGGTTGAGCCGTCGGGCGCGCTCAAGCAGCCACCCGACTCGCCGGGCATGCGCTGATCCGTGATCTGCTCCGATGTGTGCCCCCTCGTGCCCCACGATCCAGCAGCTTCTGCAGCGTTTTCGGCGGCGTGAATACCCTCCTCGTCCTCAAAAATCTGACGAAAGTTCCGCAGCGAGATTGCCTCATCGTCCGCGCAGAGCCTGTGGAATCTGGGAGCATCGCCCCGATCATGGCTGAAACGGACGATTCCCGCTGCGACAAAGACTCGCATAGCAGGATTGGGAGCTAACCGGCTTGGGGACCCACGCTGAGATGATGATGTCGGAAATCGGCCTCCTGCATGAACTCCGCAGGCAAGTTGACAAGCTCGGTTTTCCACAAAGACTGGAATCACCATGAAGCCCGCGGCGGAACAAGCGGCGAAAGGCGGGCTTGCACGCCTGCGTTTGAGTGGGTAATCTACAGCAACATGAACACCCCCGCACTTCTTGCCGCCTTCGGCCCTCTCGGCACGCCCGAGCTCATCATCATCGCCATCCTTGTGCTCGTGCTTTTCGGGGCAAAGAAGCTCCCCACTTTCGCCCGCAGCCTGGGCAAGAGCATGGGCGAATTCAAGAAAGCCCGCGACGAATTCGAACACGAACTGACGCGCGCCCAGGAGGAGGTCGAGCGTCCCACCATTCCGGCGACTCCGGAAAAGCGCCAGCCCGTCAACACGCCGCAGGACGTCTGAACCAAGCCGCTCTAACGGCATGAATCGCCTGCTGCGCACATGGAGGCGCTGGCTCGGTGCCCTGCTGCTGTCGCCTTTCGCGACTGCACAGGAACCTGTCACCTTCTGTGCCTACAATCTGCGCAACTGGCTGAATCAAACCGACCCCTCCAATCCTTCCGCCGCGCCGAAGGAAAAGTCCGAGCGCGAAAAACGCAAGATCGTCGAGTTTCTGAGCCAGATCCGGCCGAACATCCTCGGCGTCTGTGAAATTGGCACGCCCATCGACCTCGCCGAACTGCAATCGCGGCTGCGCGCCGCCGGCCTCGACCTGCCTCACCAGGAGTTCTGCCGCGGCGCCGATCCGCAGCGCAGCCTGGCCCTGCTGTCCCGCCACCCGATCCGTGAACGTCGCTCGGCCGGCGCGCTGCCCTACCTCATGGACGGCGAAACCCAGCGCCTGCAGCGCGGCATCCTAGACGCCAGCGTCGCCATCGCTCCTGGCTTCGAACTGCGCTTCCTGGGCGTTCACCTGAAATCTCGACGCGAAGTCACCGAGGCTGACCAGGAGCGCATGCGCCGCGGCGAAGCCCACCTCCTGCGCCGCCACCTCGACGCGATTTACACCACCAACTCGCAACCGGCGCTGGTCGTCTACGGCGACTTCAACACGCATCGCAACGAACCCGCCCTGCTCGAAGTCATCGGCAGCCGCGCGCTCGACAGCCACCTCCTGGAAATCCCCGTGCGCGACCGCCACGGCCTGCTCTGGACTCACTTCTGGGAGGCTGCCGACGTCTACAGCAGACTCGATTACCTCTTCGTCAGCCGTGCGCTGCGACCGCGGGTCGACAGCGTTCGCAGCCGCATCTTCGATGCCGACGATTTCGAGATCGCCAGCGATCACCGCCCGCTGGTGCTCGTCCTAAAGCCACCGGCGCCCTGAGCCGTCAACCCAGCAGCACCCGCGCCGCCGCGGCATCGAGCACAATCTGCGCACGCAACTCCGCCACCGAGGCGAAACGCCGCTCCGGACGCAGGAAGGCCTCCAGGCGCACCTCCAGGTCGCGGCCATACAAGTCGCCCTGCCAGTCGAACAGATGCGTCTCCAGCAGCGGAGGCGCCATCTTGCCCGCGACGGTCGGACGCACACCGAGATTGGCAACGCCCGCACGCCAGACGCCCCCGACCTCGGCGCGCACTGCATACACGCCGAACGGTGGCAGCAAGCCCGCCTCCGGTGCCACATTGGCAGTGGCAAAGCCAAGCTCACGTCCGAGACGGCGTCCCTCCCACACCCGGCCGAACAAACTGTACGTCCTCCCGAGCAGCCTGGCGGCGCGCTCGAGATCGCCGCCGGCCACCGCCTCGCGGATCGCCGTGCTGCTGACCACCTCGTCGCCCACACGAACCGGCGGCACGCCATAGACCGCAAAATGGTGCTTCTGGCCAAGATCCATCAGCGAATGGATGTTGCCGCCCCGCGCCCGGCCGAAAGTCCAGGTGTAGCCAACCGAGATGCAGCCGAGCCGGCAGGCGCCGGCCAACTGGGCTACAAAGTCCTCGGCCGGCGTGGCAGCCAGTTCGGCATCGAAGGGACAGGCCAGCACACCGGCCAGCGGCAGGCTGCCGAGCAGGCGCAGACGGTGTCCCGGGCCGCACAGACGCAGCGGTGCGCGCGCCGGCTGAAGCACGGCCAGCGGATGCGGCTCAAAGCTCATCACCACCGCCTGGCCACAATGCTGGCGCGCATGCTCCGCCGCCGCCGCAATGACTTCCTGATGCCCGAGATGCAGGCCGTCAAAAACGCCGATGGCCAGCGCCACCGGCCCCTGAAGTTGACCCAGCTGCTCCAATCGTTCGAAACACAACATGCGGAGTTCTTCGCCCACCTCGTGCGGATTGGCAAAAGGCTTGTGCACAGCCTTTGGGTCGAACCGATGTCAACCGGACCCGAGCCGGCCACGGAAGGGTCCGCCGGCTATCCGCCGATGGCGATCATCTTGCGGTTCGGCTGGTAATTGTGGCGGAAATCGTGCTCCTTGGGCTTTCGGGCGACCACACCGAGGATGAAATCGGCCAGCTCGGCATCCGTGCAACCACGCCGAAGCACCTCACGCAGATCGAACTCCAGCCAACTGCCCAGGCAGGGGCGCAGCTTGCCGTCGCTGGTCAGGCGCAGCTTGTTGCAGCTCTCACAAAAATGAAGGTTGGTCATCGCCCCGATGAAGCCGACCTTCTGGCCGGTGGCCGCCACCTCGTAGTAACTGGCCGGACCATTGGTGCGAAAATCAGGCCGCGGAAGGAGCGGGCCGCAGGCCTGCTCAACGAGCTGGCGCGCGGTGCCGGCGGCAAGAAAGTTCGCCTCGCTCAGCACCTCGTTCGTGCTCACCGGCATGAGTTCAATGAACCTGAGCAGGGCGCCCTTCGAGCGGGCGTAGTCGATCAGCGCCACCAATTCGCTCTCGGTCTGCCCCTTCATCAGCACACAGTTGAGACGGATCGACGCAAAACCGGCCTCCAGGGCGGCATCGACCCCCTCAAGCACCCGCGGCAGCAGGTCTCGATTCGTCGAACGTCGATAGGCCTCGCGATCGAGCGAATCGAGGGAAATGTTGGCGCTGCGCACGCCGGCGCGCACGAGATGCTCGGCGAGCGTGCGCCCGCCCTCGCCTTTGGCGAGCAGCGTGCCATTCGTCGAGATGCCAATGTCATCAATACCGGGGATGGCGGCAATGGCGGCGCAGAAATCGGCCACGCCAGGCCGCGTCAGCGGCTCGCCACCGGTAACGCGCACCTTGTGGATGCCAAGCCCTGCACCGACGCGCAGCACGCGCAGCATCTCCTCGTAGGCAAGCACCTCCTCGCGCGGAAACCAGACCTGCTCCTCCTCGGGCATGCAGTAGCGGCAGCGCTCGTTGCACCGGTCGGTGACCGAGACGCGCAGGTAGGAAATGCGGTGACCGAAGGAGTCTTGCACGGCGGTTCAGGCAAGCACTGGACCCTTGACCGACCAGCGGTTGAGCACAAAGCCGGTGGCGGATTTCTGCTTCCAAAGCGCGAAGTGTGGTGTCTGGTAGTGCGCTTCCATGGCGGCCTGGTCGGCGTAGGCCTCGCTGAGGGCGAACAGGTTCTCCTTCTCGAACTGGCGACTGACCTCAAAGCGCAGGCAGCCGGGCTCCTTGACCGACTCGGCGGCGTTGTGGGTGATGACCTCGAGAAATTCATCGACCCGCGCCGGATCGATCTCGAGAATGACGATGACATTGACCATGAATCGGGATTGAGCCGATTTTGCGTGAACATGCAACCGCGTGCTTGCGTAATAACGCAACCCAACCTCACAGACCATGAAGCTGAAAGTCCTCCTTACCCTTCTGGCCCTCCCTCTCGCCACTGCCGCGCAGGAAGCCAAACCAAGCCCGGCACCCGGCGCCAGGACGGAACCGGCCAAGCCGGCTGAAGCAGCCAAGGCCGCCGTCCCTCCGTCCACACCGCCCTCAACGTCCACCAAGCCCGCCGAACCAGCGAAGACAGTGGCCAAACCCGCGGAAACCACGAAGGAAGCGGACTCCAAACCCGCGCCGAAACCTGCCCCCGCCAAGACCGCCGAGGCCAAAAAGGAAGAACCGAAGAAGGCCGCGCCCCCGCCCAAGCCGGTGGCCATTTTCAAGGACAAGGCCCTGGAGGCCGCCGTTCGCAAACAGGTGTTTGCCAAGCGCGACAGCCAGGATTCCCTCACCGCCGAGGATGTCGCCAACGTCGCCATCATCGAGGGCAAGGATCTCGGCATCACCGACCTGACGGGCCTGGAAAAGTGCACCGCCCTCGCCTCCCTGACCTTGCCCGGCAACAAGATCAGCAACCTTGCCCCGCTCAAGGGTCTGAGCCGGCTGCAATTCCTCGATCTGGCCGACAACCAGGTGGCCGATCTCACCCCCCTGGCCGAGTGCAAGGCACTGCAGTATTTGGAAGTGACCAACAACCGTGTCGTCCATGTGGCGCCCCTTGCCGGGGTCTCGTCCCTGACCTCCCTCTACTTGGCAGGCAACCAAATCGAGGACGCCACCCCTCTCTTCAAGCTGCCCAAAGTCTGGACTCTCTACCTTGACGGCAACAAGGTGGCCAACCTGAGTGGCATCGACGCACTGAAGTGGCTGTCCATGCTCTCGCTCAAGGGCAACCGGATCCATGACCTCAGCCCGCTGGAAACGCTGACCGACCTGCAGTTTCTCTTCCTCGACAACAACCCGATCAGCGACTTCGCACCGCTGCACCGGATGTGGAAAAAGGACAACGACGGAGCCCGCGAGTGGGCCCCCTACTGTCAGATTCACCTTGTCGGCACTGCCGCCAGCGAGGCCTCCAAGGCCCTGCTCGAGGAAATGAAAAAGGCCGGAGCTCGGATCACCCCCTGAACCCATGCCCATGCGCAACTGCATTTGCAGTCGCAAAAGCACAGCCGCAGGCAGAAAACGCTTGTCCTGCGGCCCGGTGCTCGCTTGATTCATGAGCTCTCATCGCAATCGCCATCAACCCCCAGGAAACCATAGGAGAACCGCACCGTGAAATTCAAATGCCCGTCGTGTGACATGCAACTGAAGGCCGAGCCGGAGATGGCTGGCAAAGTCGTTCGCTGCCCCGGCTGCAACACCAAGCTGAGCATTCCCGCCAACCTCGGCGGCCTGCCACCGCCCACCAGCCTGCCACCGCCCCCCTCGGGCGTGAACCCGCCGGATGGCGCCCACTCCACGGAACACTCTGGCGGTGAATCGTCCGAAGTTCCTCAGTATCAAAACTACACAACCTCCAGCCAGCAGGAACGCGGCGGGTGGGAGGAGGCAGACCCCGCGAACCCCAGCGTGGTTGCCGCCATCGGCATCGGATTGGTCACCACTCTCGCTTGGTACGGCATTCTTTTCCCGTTTGGTGTCGGAGCCTATGGCACCGCGCCGACCAACTCGATGGACTACATCCACGACCTCTTCTACGAGCGCACTTGGGTGAACATGCTGGAAACCTTCTTCTTCTTCTGGGCAATGGCCATCCTCTGGCTCAAGCACAAGAAACTGCGCCACCAGAAGGACGCCATGTATCTCGACGTCCTGCCGTCCGACATCAGCCAGGAAATCAATTCGGGGAATGTCGGACAGTTTATCGATCACCTCTACGGCCTGCCGGCTCGCCTGCGTGACAGCATGATGGTGAACCGCATCCGCAAGGGCCTCGAGCTCTTTGAGGTTCGCCAGAACAATGGCGAGGTCAATGGCATGCTCTCCGCGCAGAGCAACATCGACAGCGCCCGCATCGGCGGCAGCTACGCCTTGGTCAAGGTCTTCCTCTGGGCCATTCCGATTCTGGGCTTCATCGGCACCGTGCTCGGTCTGTCAACGGCCATCGGCAGCATCGATCTCTCCGACACCTCGAACCTCGACAAGATTATGGGCTCGATCGGCAACGTCACCAGCGGCCTCGGCACGGCCTTCGACACCACGCTGCTCGGCCTGGTTCTGGCGATGTTCCTGAACTTCCCGATGAACACCCTCTCGAAGGCCGAGGATGACAACCTCAACAACATCGACGCCTTCTGCAACGAGGTGCTCCTGCCCCGCCTGAACGACGGTGGCGGCATCGCCGGCGGCGACACAGGTGGCCTCATGGACACTCTGGTCAAGGCGGTAGCCAACGCCCAGAAGGAGTTTCTGGTCGACCTCAACGCCCTTTCCGCCAAAATCAAGGATTACGCGGACAACCTCGACAAACGCGCCGCCGCCCATCAGGAGCGCGTCGATGCCGAGTTCGCGATG
>JBIJBO010000154.1:0-8943 GCA_044345215.1 Prosthecobacter sp.
GGAGGCGCAAACCCTCACGAAGGGAGCGCGGACACTCTTGTCCGCACCTTTATCTTCGCGGCTGCGCCGCCACTTTCCAAGAAGGCGGACAGGAGTGTCCGCGCTCCTCTCGGATCACCCGTGATACTCCTGCAGCGCGCGGACCTGGACGTCGTTGGCCTGGAGGGACTGGATGGCCTTCAGAGCGGCGTCGGCGCCGCGCAGGGTGGTCATGATCGGGATGCGGTTCTGCATGGCCGCGGTGCGGATCTTGACCTCGTCCTCGCGCGGGTTTTTGCCGCTCGGGGTGTTGATGACCAGAGCCATGTCCTTGTTCTTCATCAGGTCGATGACGTTCGGGCGCTGGCCGCTGGCGAGTTTGGGCAGGATGTTGACCGGGATGCCGGCGGACTTGATGACTTCACCGGTTCCGGGCGTCGCATACAGCACGAACCCGAGGTCGGCATAGCCCTTGGCGAGGCGGACGACGTTGGGTTTGTCGGCTTCCTTGACGCTGATGAAGACGTTGCCCTTCGTCGGCAGGGTGCCGCCGGCGGCCATCTGGCTCTTGGCGAAGGCGAGGCCGAGGTCGGGGTCGATGCCCATGACCTCGCCGGTGCTCTTCATTTCCGGGCCGAGGATGATGTCGACGCCGGGGAACTTGCTGAACGGGAAGACCGCCTCCTTGACGCTGTAGTGGGCGGGGATGACCTCCTCGGTGAAGCCGAGTTCCTTGAGGGTCTTGCCGGTCATGATCTTCGCCGCCAGTTTCGGCAGAGGCACGCCGATCGCCTTGCTGACGAAGGGGGCGGTGCGGCTGGCGCGCGGGTTGACCTCGATGACGTAGAGGTCGTCGCCCTTGACGGCGAGCTGCATGTTCATCAGGCCGCGGACGTTGAGGGCCTTGGCCAGCTTCTTGGCGGCCTCGCGGATGCGGTCCTGCATGGCCGGCGTCAGGCTGAAGGGCGGGATGACACAGGCGCTGTCGCCCGAGTGAATGCCGGCCTCCTCAATGTGCTCCATGATGGCGCCGATGACCGTCGTTTCGCCGTCGCTGATGCAGTCGACGTCGACTTCGGTGGCGTCCTCGAGGAAGCGGTCGATGAGCAGGGGTTTGTCGGCGGAAATCGTCGGCTTGTTGGCGGTGTCCGGCACCTTGGCCTCGCCCGGCAGCGGCGCGGTCCCGCCCTCCAGGTCCAAACTGGTGCGCATGTAGTGGGCGAGTTCAGCGTCGCTGTAAACGATCTGCATGGCGCGACCGCCGAGCACGAAGCTCGGGCGCACGAGGCTGGGGTAACCGATCCGCGCGGTGACGGCGAGAGCCTCCTCGAGCGAGGTGGCGATGCCGCTCGGGGCCTGGGCGAGGCCGAGGTCGTCGAGCAGCTTGGCGAACAACTTGCGGTCCTCGGCGAGCTCGATGCTTTTCGGCGAGGTACCAATGATGCGCACGCCGTTGTCTTCAAGGCCCTTGGCCAGGTTGAGCGGGGTCTGGCCGCCGAACTGGACGATGACGCCAAGAACCTGGTCGTTGCGGTTCTCGCGCTCGTAGATGTTGAGAACGTCCTCGAGCGTCAGCGGCTCAAAGTAGAGCTTGTCGCTGGTGTCATAGTCGGTCGAGACAGTCTCAGGGTTGGAATTGACCATGATGGTCTCAAAGCCAAGCTCGCGCAGGGCGAAGCTGGCGTGGACGCAGCAGTAGTCGAACTCGATGCCCTGGCCGATGCGGTTCGGGCCGCCGCCAAGGATGATGACCTTCTTCTTGTCGCCATCGCGCACCTCGTCCTCGATGCCGTAGGTGCTGTAGTAGTAGGGCGTGTAGGCCTCGAACTCCGCCGCACAGGTGTCAACCAGGCGGTAGGTGGGGGTGATGCCGCCCTGCTGGCGCGCCGCGCGGATGGCGGCCTGGGTGGTCTTGGCTGCGTTCGCCAGCTGGACGTCCGAGAAACCGAGTTTCTTGGCGCGGCGCAAGCCTTCGTCTGACAGGTCGGACGTGTCGGACAAGTCCGACGAGGCTTTCACAATCTCCTCAATCTGGCGCAGGAACCAGCGGTCGATCTTGGTCAACGCAAAGACCTTCTCGACGTCCCAGCCGTTCGCAAAGGCGACGCCGAGCCAGAAGATGCGTTCGGCGTTCGGCACGCTGAGCTTGGTTTCCAGCCCCTCGTCGTCGATCTGCTTGTCGGCGCCGTCGCCGATGAGGCCGAAGCGCTTGATCTCCAGGCCGCGCAGGGCTTTCTGCAGAGACTCCTTGAAGGTGCGACCGATGGCCATGACCTCGCCGACGGATTTCATCTGCGTGGTGAGCACCTCGTCGGCCCCCGGGAATTTTTCAAAGGTGAAGCGCGGGATCTTGGTGACCACGTAGTCGATGGTCGGCTCGAACGCGGCGGGAGTGTGGCGCGTGATGTCGTTCTTCAACTCGTCGAGCGTGTAACCCACGGCGAGTTTCGCGGCGATCTTGGCGATCGGGAAACCCGTGGCCTTGGAGGCGAGCGCCGAGCTGCGGCTGACGCGCGGGTTCATCTCGATGACGATCATGCGGCCCGTGTCGGGATGCACGGCGAACTGGATATTCGAACCGCCGGTCTCGACGCCGATCTCGCGGATGCACGCGAAGCTGAAGTCGCGCATGATTTGATACTCGCGGTCCGTGAGCGTCTGGATCGGCGCGACGGTGATCGAGTCGCCGGTGTGCACGCCCATCGGATCGAGGTTCTCGATCGAGCAGATGATGACGCAGTTGTCCGCCTTGTCGCGGATGACCTCCATCTCGAACTCCTTCCAGCCGAGCAGCGATTCCTCGATGAGGACCTCGCTCACCGGCGACAGGTCGAGGCCGCGGGCGGTGATGGTCTCAAACTCCTCGCGGTTGTAGGCGATGCCGCCGCCGGTGCCGCCGAGGGTGTAGGCCGGGCGGATGATGAGCGGCAGCGTGCCGATCTCGTCGGCGATCTTGCGCGCCTCCTCCATCGTGTGCGCCACGCCGGACTGCGGCAGGTCGAGGCCGATCTTGAGCATGGCGTTCTTGAAGAGCAGGCGGTCCTCGCCCTTCTCGATGGCGTCCGGCTTGGCGCCGATCATGCGCACGCCGTGCTTTTCCAGGGTGCCTGCGCGGTGCAGCGACATCGCGGTGTTGAGCGCGGTCTGGCCGCCGAGGGTGGGCAGCAGCACGTCGGGCTTTTCCTTGACGATGATCTTCTCGACAATCTCTGGGGTGATGGGCTCGATGTAGGTCCGGAAGGCGAACTCCGGATCGGTCATGATGGTGGCCGGGTTCGAGTTGATCAGGACAACCTCGTAGCCCTCCTCGCGCAGGGCCTTGCAGGCCTGAACGCCGGAATAGTCGAATTCACAGCCCTGGCCGATGACGATGGGGCCGGAGCCGATGACGAGAATGCGCTGGATCGAGGTGTCTTTGGGCATGAGCGGGATGGCGGGGTGCGCCGGAGAGGGGAGGTCGGAGATGGAAGATGGGGGTCTTCTTAAGGAAAGCGTTGAGTTGAGGCGCCTTCAGGTCCGGTCGCTACGCGGGTAGCCGCGGGCGTCGTGCCGGAAAGCGCGGCATCTTGCACGGAGCCACGCGCGTGTAAAGGGCGGAGCTGTGCGGGAGGCGGGAAAAGTGCAGGCGGAGCGTTTCAAAGGCCGCTACCGCAGATTTCAGCCGCCGCCCGTGCCACCCGCGGACCAGGAGGCCGAGGAGGCGGCTTCAGCCCAACACCGCGCGCTTCACGGAACGCGAGACCATGGCGTTCTGCAGGGCGTCGCGGCGGACCGAGCGGAGGAAGTCGACCAGCATCGACGGCAGTTCCTGGATCATGTCGGCGGTGCGCTCGCGGCTGTAGGGCCAGGTCGAGTTCTGCAGCAGGTAATCGAGGTCGTCGAGGACCTCGAGGACCTCCTGCTCGGTGAAACCGGCAAGTTGGTAGGCGTGGGCGTCGAAAAGCATCGTTGTCAGTTCATAGCCGGAGCAGCGCGGGCGTCAACGCGCGGCTGTCGCGCGCAGGTAGGCCAGCAGGTCGGCGGCGTCCTGTTCGGTCACCACGGCCTCCAGGCCGTCGGGCATGAGCGAGACCGGCAACTGGCGCTGACCGACGATGTCCGCGCGCGACACCGCCATTTCAAGGCCGCCCGCCAGGCGCAGGGTCACCGCGACCGGCGTCTCCAGCGCCACCAGGCCGAGCACGACGCCGCCGTCCTTCTTGCGGATCTCGACGGCGGCGTTGCGCAGTTCGACCGCGCGGTTGGGATCATAAATCGCCTCCAGCAACTGGTCGTCCGGCTTGGCGGCAACGGTGGCCAGGTCGGGCCCCAGCTCGACACCGCGACCCCCAAAGCGGTGACAGGCCATGCAGTTGCGTTCGTAGACGAACGCGCCACGGGTGGCATCGCCGCGGAGCTTCGGCAGGGCGCCGGTGTAGCGTGCCACCACCTTCTGACGATCCGGATTGGCGCGCCCCAGCACGGGCGCAGCCACCACCGCCGCGGCCTTGGCGGGTGCGGGGAACCAGGAAGCGAGTTCGTCGGGATGAATGTCCATGAGCCCCATCGCCACACGCGCCGCGCCGCGCACGCGCGGATGACCCTCGCGCAGCAGTTCCTGCAACGCCTTGGCATCACCGGTGGGATCCAGCCGTTGCGCGCTGTACAGGGCCTGCAGGCGCACCTCGTAGGACAAACTCGTCTTCCCCGCCAGGGCACGCAGAACCGCCGCCTCGGCCGGGTCGCTGCGCTCCAGCAGCAGGCGATGGGCGGTATCGCGCTGCCAGCGCAGCGTCGCGTCGGGCGCCGGCATCAAGGACGCGGGTTTGGCATCGCGGCGGGCGATGCGGTAGATGCGGCCCATGGCTTCGCCGGCGCGCAGGTCGAGCCCGCGGGCGATCTCGGCCGGGATCCACTCGGGATGCTCCAAGACGAGGCGGTACATGTCGGCCACATAAAGAGCGCCATCCGGTCCCTCACGGGCAAGGGACGGACGAAACCAGTTGTCGCGACTGGCGAGGAACTCGCTGTCGGCATCGTCCGGATGCCGCGCGGCGCGGATCGGGAAGGCGGTGTAATCGAGCACCTGGCGATGGACGAGGTTGTTGGCGGGTTCGCAGACGAGCAGTAGGTCGTGGCGGCCGTCGTTCCAGGGCACCGGCGAGCAGCCGGAGGTGAGGGTGTGGGTGGCACTGGCCCAGTTGAAGCGGCGCACGGGCGGGCTGATCGGGAACACCTGCTTGTCCTCCAACGTCACCGCGCGCAGCGCGCGCGGCTGTCGCTCCGGATGCGCGGCCAGATAGGCCAATGGCAGGTGGTAATGCCAGGCCCAGGTGCTGTTGTTGTTGCCGAACCAGTTGCCGTAGGCGTCGCGCCACTTGCCGAACTGGGTGCGCCCCGCCTCGAGTTCCAGCACCCCGCTGTGCGGATCGAAACGGAAATCGTTCGAACCCAGCTGCACGCGCTTGCCGGTCTTGTGGCAGACCAGGTCACCGCCGCTGTCGCCGTTGGCGCAGTGCAGCCAGCCGTCGAGGCCGAGGCAGAAGCCGTTGACCAGGTGCTGCGGATTGCCGTCGGTGAAGCCGCTGAACCAGGGCTCGCGGCGGTCGCAGACGCCGTCGCCATCCGTGTCCTCGGCAAACAGGATCTCGGGGATGTGGGCGATGAACACGCCGTTTTTCCATGGCATCAGACTCGTCGGATGCCGCAGGCCGTCGAGGAAGACGGTGGCCTTGTCGCACACACCGTCGCCGTTCGTGTCCTCAAGGATCTTCACCCGGCCGGCCTGCAGGTCGGACACCCGCTCCTGACCGACCTTGCCGTCGCGGGTGGTCTCACCGGGCGCAAAGGGGTAGTCGCCCATCTCCACGACCCAGAGCCGGCCGCGCGCGTCCCAGTCAAAATAAACCGGGTCCTGCACCAGCGGCTCGTGGGCGATCAGGCTTGCCTGATAACCCGGCTTCAGTTGCAGGGCGGCCAGAGAGGCTTGGGGTGACATCGGGGCGGGGCCTGGCACCCGCAGCAGGTCGACCCGCTTGACCCGGGGAGCACCGTCGGCGGCGACCAGATCGAGTCCGTCAAAAAACGCACCGGTGTCACGACCCTGAGCATCGGCGAGCAGCGGCAGGCCGTTGGCATCCCCCGCCCTGCCCTCGCGCAGCACCTGGGTCCAGCCGACCTCCCACTGGACGTTTTTCTTCTCGACCGGATTGTACAGGAAGACCCCGTAGCCCTGCGGGTTTGAGACAACCAGGTCATCGTGACCGTCGCCGTTAAGATCGACAAAGCGGGCCCCGCCGTGGCGAGCGATCTCCGGAGGCAACACACCCTCGGCGACGCCCTGCGGCTGGCGACGCGAGGCATCGGTTCGCGGGACTTGGGCGGACACGAGGAGCGGCAGGAAGAGCAGCGGAAACAGGCGACGCATGCAAACCATACGTGGCGCGCAGCCGAATCTCATGGGCAGGATGGCCAAAACCGCCGCGCTGGGGCCGGACCGTTCGACGATGCCCCCAGGGAATACCCCCAGTCCAACGACCGACCCGGCCGCCTCTGCCCGCCGGGTGCTCACATTTTCCTGCAAGGTCCTTCCCCCGCCCTGCGTTTCGGCGCTTGAAAACCCTCCCCTGCCCATGAACACCACCTCCTCCCCCTTCGGTCGCCGCCAGTTCCTCTGCGGTGCCGCACAGAGCTTTCTCGGCGTCAGCGCCCTGCAGACCTTCGGCGGCAGGGCGCTCGCCGCCGGCAAGGATGCCAGCACGGCTCGCCAGGTGGCCACGGCCCGCAATGTCATCTACCTCTACATGAACGGCGGGATGAGCCACCTCGACACCTGGGATCCAAAGCCGGCCAACTCGGGAGTCATGGGCCTGACCAAGACCGTCAAGACCCGTGTCGACGGCATCCAACTCAGCGAAAACCTGCCGCTGCTGGCTCGCCAGGCCGACAAGCTGGCGATCATCCGCTCGATGAGTTCGACCCAGGGCGCACATGAACAGGGCAACTACTTCATGCACACGAGCTACACCCTGCGCAGCTCGATACGACACCCCTCGCTGGGCGCCTGGCTGCAGAAGTTCCAGGAGCGCGGCAACCCCACCCTGCCCGGCAGCGTCATGATTGGCAACGACAGCCGCCATCCCGGCGCCGGTTTCTTTGAATCGCGCTTCGCCCCACTCATGCTCAACAACCCCGAAGCCGGGCTCGCCAACGTGCGCCGCAACGGCTGGTTCACCGAGGAGCGCTTCAACAGCCGGCTTGATATTGCCAAACAGCTCGACCGCAAGTTTGCGGAAACCTACGACGTCAAGAACGTGCGCGCCTACAGCGACATGTACGATGACGCGGTGAAGATGATGAAGAGCGAGGAGCTGAAGGCCTTCGACCTCGCCTCCGAACCCGACGCCCTGCGCGAGAAGTACGGTCGCGACCGCTTCGGCCAAGGCTGCCTGCTGGCCCGCCGCCTGGTCGAGCACGGCGTGCGCTTCGTCGAGGTCAGCTTCGGCAGCTGGGACACCCACAACGCCAACTTCACCCGCGTGCCGGAACTCTGCGAGGAACTCGACACCGCCATGAGCACCCTGCTCAGCGACCTCGAAAGCCGCGGCCTGCTCCAGGAAACCCTGGTCGTCCTCGCCACCGAGTTCGGTCGCACGCCGGAGATCAACGCCAACGACGGCCGCGACCACCATCCGGCCGCCTTCAGTTGCGTCCTCGCCGGCGGCGGCATTCGCGGCGGACAGATCCACGGCTCCACCGACGAAAAGGGCGCGAAGATTGCCGAAAACCCGGTCAACGTGCCCGACATCAACGCCACCATCGGCTACGCGCTCGGCCTGCCACTCGACCAGGTGCTGTTCTCGCCCTCGAAGCGACCCTTCACGGTGGCCGACAAGGGCAAGCCGCTGACGAACCTGTTCGGCTGAATCCGCCAGAGCCCCCTCCTTCAAGCGGCACGGAGCGATCCGTGCCGCTTTTTGCTGGCCTACTCCAGCAGGCGCGCGGTCGGCTGCTGCACCCAACCCGCCGGCCGCTGGCCGCGTCCCTCGCGACCTTCGTCGCCCAACTCCACCCGCGCCGCCTCGGCCAGGGACAGCAGACGCTGCACCACCTCCGGTTCCCGCGCCGACACCTCCCTTTCTTCGGCGACATCGTCGCGGACGTTGTAGAGTTCCAACTTCGACGACCCGGCCTTGCCCTTGCCGCCGGCACGCTTGGCGGTCAGTGGCAGGTAGAGTTTCCACGGCCCGCTGCGCACCGCCTGCAATTGGTCCATGTGGTAATAGAAAAAGCCTCTGGCATCGGTCGGCGACTTTGCGCCCGGCTCGGCGAGGAGCAGCGACCGGATGTCATGACCATCGATCGGCTTGTTCGGCAACGGCGCGCCGATCAGGGCGGCAAAGGTCGGCAGCAGGTCGAGCATCGAGGCCAGCTCGCGGCATTCGCTGCCGGCGGGGATGCGACCGGGCCAGCGGGCGATGAAGGGCATGCGCATCGCTCCCTCGCTGGTGTTGTAGCCCCAGCCCTTGTAGGGCAGGTTGCTGCCCTGCGGCGGGTTGCGCTGCGGCGCGCCATTGTCGGAGGTCCACACCACCAGGGTCTTCTTGTCGAGGCCGAGCCGCTTCAGCGCCGCAAGGATCTCACCCATTGACCCGTCCAATTCCTCGACGCTGTCACCCCAGTCGCCATTGGCCGACTTGCCCTTGAAGGCCGGGCTGGCGTAGGCATGGGCGGTGCTGCCAGGCATGGCGTGCGGCAGGTAGAGAAAAAACGGACGGTCGCGGTTGACTTCGAGGCAGCGGATCGCCTCCTCGGTGTAGCGCTTCGTCAGGTAGTCGCGGTCCACCGGCGCCTCGATCACCGTTTCGCCGCGCATCAGCGGCAGTTCGGGCCAGATCTCGGGCTTTTTGTCCCGGGTCATGTCATCGCTGTAGGGAATGCCGAAGTAGGCATCAAAACCCTGGCGCGTTGGCAGGAACTCAGGCT
>JBIJBO010000270.1:0-2633 GCA_044345215.1 Prosthecobacter sp.
GCAGCAGCGCGACGGTGAGCAGCTTGTGCGTGGCCGGCGCCAGGCGCAGGGCGTAACCTTTCAGGCGGGGCGGTGTTGCCGGATCGGTGAGACGGGCGACCAGCACCTCGGGATTTGTGACGCCGGCGCCGGGCTCGCCGCGCAGGGTGTTCCAGGTGGCGAGCACGGCCTCGAACAAACGGTAATCCAGCGTCGCATCGGCGAGCAGTTTCTCGACCTCGTCCTTCAGGCCGGTGAGGACGCCATCGGCAATCCAGCGCAGGCATTCGAAGCGAATCTCGGGATCAGCGTCGGCCAAAAAGGCGCGCGCCCACGTCTCTTCCTCGAGGCCGTTGCGGCGCAGCGCCACCAGCGCCCAGACACGATCCGCCGCGGGGAGCGTGCGCACGTCGGCGGGCGACCAGGCCCTGCCAACCCGCGCCAGCGCGGTCAGGGCGGCATCGGCGAGCACGCGGTCCTCGCCGCGCACGAGTTCGAACAGCCGCTTCACCGCCGGAGTGGCACGACCCGCGCGCAGGTCGGCGGCGAGGCGGGCCGCGTCGTTCAGCGGCTCGGGCTTGGCCTGCAGCCAGGGTGCAGCGGCCGCTGCATCGATGTCGAGTCGCCAGAGCCGGCCACGCTGGTGAATCGGGTAGGAGCTGAACACCCAGTCGGCCAGGTAGTAGGCGCCGTCCGGCGCGCGCGCCAGGCAGGTCGGCCGGAAGAAATCGCTGCCGCGCAGCAACTCGACGCGCTCCGAGCGGTAGCCCGCGCCCTGGCGATGCAGCGGGAAGAAATCGATGCAGTGATTGCTCCACGACGGGATCAGCACGCCGCCGCCGAGCGACTGCACCGAGCAGGGGCCCTCACCGCAGGGATGCACCATGCCGAGCGTGCCGCGCAGCTCACCGTTCCAGGCGACAAACGGATGCACGGGCGCGCTGCCATAGACCCACTGGAAGCCGTAGTCGGCACCCTCGACCACCTGCAGCAAGCGGCAGGGCGGCCGGCTGCCCGGATCGTTTTCCGCGGCGAAGATCTCGCCGTCGGCACGCACATGCAGGCCGAAGGGATTCCAGAAGCCGCGCGCGATGCGGCGCAGGCCGCGGCCATCGGGCGTGCAACGAAACACCCCACCCTCGCCGCGCCCGCGGACCTGGGCGCCATCCGTGCCGGTGAGGATCCAGTCCTTGCCGAAGTTTTCGCCGAGGCTGAACACCAGCCCGCCGTCCGGATCCCAGGCCATGCCGGAGAGACCGTTGTGCGGGTAGTCCGACACCGTGTCGAGCGCCGCCAGCGTCTCTTCAACATCACCGCGGCCGTCGCCATCCGTGTCGCGCACGCGCAGCAGGCGGGAGCGCTCGGCCAGGTAGACCCAGCCGTCCCGGCCGAGCTGCAGGTTCATCGTCGCCTTCGTGCGATTGTAAAACACCCGCCTACCCTTGCCGTCGGCGTTGAACACCAACACCTCATCGTGCTCCGGACCCACGTAGCCCTCCGGCCGGAAGTGTGTGTGGCAGGCCACCACCCAGACCTGGCCCTCGGCATCGACATCGACCCCGGTGGGCGTCACCAGATCCGGATGCTCCGCCACCAGCGTCAGCTTCACCCCCGGCTGCAGGATCTCGATCTGGGCCGGCACCTCCGCCGGCACAACGGGTGCCTTTGGCGGCGGTGCCGCCTGCTGAGCGAAGACGGATGACAGGCAGATCGGGAGAGACAGCAGGAGCGACCGGAACATCCCAAACCTACGTGGCAACGATGCCCAATCCAGCGGGGGAAAATGCTCCACCCGGCAGAAGGCCGGAGCGGTGGGTTCTTCTGTAGCGCGGGGCATCGACCCGCGGGGTCCACGCGGTCACTGCCCGCGTCCACGGAGGAGGCATCGAACTGCCAAGCGGGAACTACGGGGTCAGTGCCCACGCCAACAGCACAACTTCAATCCACGAACAGCATCTCGTTGGAGGCGAGCAGGGCGTGGGCGTATTCGCTCCAGGCTTCGGGCTCGGTTTCGCGACCGCTGAGGAAGCGGGTGGCGGCGGCGGTTTCGACGGGCAGCGGCGGGCGCTGGAACAGGCGGGCGTAGACGGCCTGCACACGCTCGGGCACCTGCCCGGGCTGGGCCTGCAGCCAGGTGGCGAGGCGGTCGGCCTGCTGCTGGAAGAAGGGCGAGTTCAGGGCAAACAGGCCCTGCAGCGGTGTCAGGGTCTCGGTGCGCCAAGGGCTGTGCGCACCGGGATCCGGCACGTCGTGCAGACGCAGCATGGGGTCCATGTCCTGGCGGTTGGAGGCGCCGTAGAGGGAGCGGCGCGTGTTCGCCGCATCGCTGATCGCCAGGGCCGGGCCGCCGAGGCGGAGATCCAGCGCGCCGGCACCGGCCAGCAGGGCGTCGCGCCAGCTTTCCCAGTCGAGGCGGCGGCGCGGCATGCGCGCATACCAGTGGTTGGCCGGATCGCGCGCCTCCGAGGCGGCGGCGAGCGAGCTCTGCCGCCAGGCGGCGGAGCTGAGGATCTCGCGGTGCAGCCACTTGAGAGACCAGCCGTTGTCGATGAAGCGCGCGGCGAGATCGTCGAGCAGTTCGGGATGGCTGGGCGCCTCGCCGAGGTTGCCGAACTCGCTCGGCGTCTCGACCAGGCCGCGGCCGAAATGATGCT
>JBIJBO010000155.1:0-8897 GCA_044345215.1 Prosthecobacter sp.
AGGGAGCCCGCTCGACCAAGCGCATCTACAATGGTGTTGTCATGGTGCAGGCCGATGGCCAGGTGGATCTGCAGGAGGCAGGCCGCGCCCAGATCGGTGGCCTTGATCTCGTGGAAGCCACGGAGACCATCGCCCGCAGCTTCCGCCTTGGCCTGCGGCTGACCCGCCAGATCACTGTGCAGGTGCTATCGGTCGAGGACGTGCCGTTGGTTGCCGTGACTGGTGACATTGCCCGGCCGCGCTACCTGCCCGCCTGGGAAGGCATGACCCTCGCGCAAGCAGTCAGCCAAGCCGGTGGACGACGAGCCGGCTCGTCGAACCGCGGGGTGTACCTCATCCGGGAGGGATTGAGCCGCTACTACACCAACCTCGAGGCCGCCGATGCGAAGGTGACACCGGAACCGGGGGACATCATTCAGCTCTGCACGGATTTCTGACCCATGATCGAGCACATCGGCGGCAGCCCGGAGGCCAACCAGAATCCCTGGTCGCAGCTATTCCAATCCATCCTTGTCCTGCGGGCCGGCTGTGGCCTGTTGCTGCTGTACCGTCACGGCTGGCAGGCCGTTCACGACGCCTACGAGTTCCTCTGGAACGAACAGCCCTGGGCCTGGGTGACCCAGGTCAAGGACGCCGGTTTGCCGCTGCCACACCTGCTCACACCCGTGCTTGCCCTGCTGGTCGCCGCTGTCGGTCTGAGCTGGCTCACCGGCTTTCTCACCCGCTTCTTTGCCTTGCTGTTCCTGCCTCTGGCCGGAGCCTTTGTCGTCTTCGCGCACCGGGCCGGCAATGACAGCGTGGAAACCGGCTGGCTCTATGTGCTGGCGAGCCTGACCCTGCTGCTGTTTGGCTCGGGAGCCGTTTCGCTCGATCAGCTCTTCCGCATCGGCGAGACCTGGAGCGCGGAAACCCGCAAGAAAGGCTGGTGATGTCGGCCGAGTCCCCTGAACGCCTGCTTGCCCTCGACCCCGCGCTCCGCAACACCGGCTGGGCGGTTCTGGAGAAGTCGGGCCGCGAACTGCGCGCGCTTGCTTGGGGCGTGGTAAGCAACCCGCCCAAACTCCTTCACTCGGGTTGCCTGGTCGCGATCCGCGAGCAGCTTGCCGACGTCATTCGCGCCCACGGCCCAGGCGCCTGTGCGATTGAATCGACCATCTACGTTCAGAGCTACAAAACCGCCATCGTGCTCGGCACCGCCCGTGCCGCCTGCCTGATCGCCGCAGCCGAACACGGACTGCCCATCTATGAATACTCCCCCAGCGAGGTGAAGCAGGCTGCGGTCGGCCGCGGCGGCGCTCAAAAAGACCAGGTCGCCTTCATGATTCGCTCGCTGCTGCGCCTGCGTGAAACCCCGCCCGCCGATGCCGCCGACGCCCTCGCCGTCGGCATCGCCCACTTTCAAAGCAGCGAGGCAAGCGCCGCCCTGCGCCGCGAGGCCCGGCGGGTGTGAGGGCGTGCGGAAGCAGGAAGTCTTTCGTAATGGGTGTTAAGTGTTTAGAAGCCGCCAATCCCTCACCACTCGACACTCAACACTCCCCCATGCCCCGCCTCGCCGCCCTTCTCCTCTGCCCGCTGCTGCTCGTCGCCTGCGGGGAGCGGCAGCCGCGCGCGGATCTGGTGTTTCTGCAAAGTGCCGAACCGGAGACCCTGGATCCCGCGCTCGCCACCGATCAGGTCTCGATGCGTGTCTCGTCCTCGCTCTTTGAAGGGCTCTGCCGGGTCAATGAACACGGCCGTCCCGAGCCCGGCATGGCCGAGCGCTGGGACATCTCCGCGAATCGCAAAACCTACACCTTCCACCTGCGTGCCGGCACCGCCTGGACGGACGGCGCGCCGGTGGTCGCCGAGGATTTCATCACCGCCTGGCGGCGCGTTCTGACACCCGAAACAGGCGCAGATTACGCCACCCTGCTGCACGTCATCCGAGGTGCGCGCGCCTTCACGGAAGGCCGTGCCGCCTTTGACCAGGTCGGCCTGCAGGCCCCGGACCCGCGCACACTGATCGTGGAACTGGAAAACCCGGTGCCCTATTTCATCGACCTCTGTGCCTTCCTGACCCTCGCGCCCGTGCCCCTGCGAACGATCGGGGAGCATGGCGGCGCCTGGATCAAGCCAGGCCACCTTGTCGGCAACGGCGCCTACCTGCTCGACGACTGGCGGCTCGACGACCGCATCCGCCTGCGCAAGAACCCGGCCTACTGGGATGCCGCCAACGTCCGCCTGGCCACCGTCGAGATCCGCCCGGTACAGGACGCCGGCAGTGCCCTCGCCGCCTTCCACACCGGCCAGTGCGACCTGCTCATGGACAAGGGCATGGTGCCGCCCACGCTCACGCGCAAGCTGCGCGAGCAACCCTGGTTTCACACCGGACCCTTTCTCGGCACCTGGTTCATCCGCATCAACACGAAGCGCCCCCCCTTCACTGACCCGCGCGTGCGCCGGGCCTTCGCCCTCGCGGTCGACAAGCGCCGCATCGTCGACAACATCACCCAGCTCGGGGAAAATCCCGCGGCCGGCGTCGTGCCGCCCGGCACCGGGGCCGACTATCAGCCGCCTCCCGGACTCGACTTCGATCCCGCCGCCGCCCGCCGCCTGCTGGCCGAGGCCGGATTCCCCAACGGCCAAGGCTTTCCGCGCGTCGAGTACCTCTATCTGCCACTCGCCGTCGAGCGCAACATTGCCGTCGAACTGCAAGCCATGTGGCAGAAGCACCTCGGCATCACGGTCAACCTCATCAAGCAGGAACAGAAGGTCTGGCTGAAGTCGATGCGCGAGCTCGAGTACGACCTCTGCCGCAGCAGTTGGGTCGGCGATTACAATGACCCGAGCACCTTCCTCGATCTGTTTCAGAGCGACAACGGCCAGAACCGCACCGGCTATGCCGACCCCGAGTTCGATGAGCTCAGCCGAGCTGCCGCCGCCGAGGCGGATGCCGTCAAGCGCAACACCCTCTTCCAACAGGCCGAGAGCCGCTTGATCCGCGACCAGGCCACCGTCATTCCGGTCTACACTTACGTCGGCGTGCAATTTTACCATGCCGACCGCCTCACCGGCGTCCGCCCCAATCTGATCGACGATCATCCGTTTCGCTGCATGGGCTGGAAGTAAAGGAACTCGGGGCTTTTCCTCGCCGAGCACCTTCCACGCGAGGCGCAGCGGCGGGCGATCGCGCGGATCCGGATGCGCTCGGCCTCACGCGCAGTGGCGACCCCGTCAACATCGCGGACAAGATCCTGCCTGTCGTTCGCAGCCAGATCCGATTGGACGCGGCCGCTCGCCTCGGCAGCACGCCGGCGCGGGGCGGCGTGGGCAGCAAGGTCGTCGACCCGCTTGAGGCTCGAGCACTCGCGGCGGCCGAACCTCAAGTTTGACAAAGCCGCCGAAAACCGGGCACTTCGCCCAAACCAGGCATGGCACTCGGAAACGCCTTGCCGCCAGCGCTCACTTGTGACTTTCCACCCATCTCGCTCCCCGGCGGTGCCAACTGGTGCCAAACCAGGCCATAGCCGACCGCCAGCAACCGGAGCCATCGAGACCGCTCCACGCCAGCCTCCTACGGGCATGTCCCGGGAGCGGACAACCTCAATTTGACCCCCAGTGTTGCGAGGGCTGCCTAGCGGGGCGCAGCGGCTGAGGGCACCCGGGGCCCTGGACAAAAACCCTCCGGGCAGCGATCCCGCTTGGCAAGCGGCGGAGCGTTCCGTTAGGCTGGCCTTCATGTCGCTCACCGCCCTGGTCTGCCCTGCGTGCAACTCCCCCATTCGGCAGGAGGATGTGTACCTCGCAACGGGGTTGGCAACCTGCAGCGGCTGCGGATCGCAGATGAACCTCACCGCGAGCCTGGGTCTGGACGAGACGCCGGTGCAGCGGTGCGCCCCTGTGGCGCTGCCCAAGGGCATGAGCTTTGAGCAGACCCTGCACGGCGTCCAGATCACCCGCGCTTGGTTCACCCCTGCCGCGTTCGGCCTGTTGCTGTTCTGCGTGTTGTGGGACGGCTTTTTGGTGTTCTGGTACTTCACCGTCAACAAGACGGGGGCGCCTGGCATCGCCCTGCTGCTGCCGATCGTGCACGTCCTGGTCGGCGTTTTTCTCAGCTACTTCGCCGCCGCCTCTTTCGTCAACCGCACGCGCGTGACGGTGGAGCGCGGTGTATTGCAGATCCGCCATGCTCCCCTGCCCTGGCCCGGCCCGCGCGGACTCGGCACCACCCAGATCCGACAGCTCTTCTGCAAGCGCCATGTCTCACGCGGTAAAAACGGCGTGCGCATCAGCTGGCAACTCTGGGCGCTGACCGATGCCGGGGCGCGCCGCAAGCTGTTGAGCGGCCTCGAACTCGACCAGGCCCTCTACCTGGAACAGGAAGTGGAAAAAGCCCTCGGCATTCAGCATCGTCCGGTCGGATGAATCTCAAATCTCAGATCTCAAATTTGAGATTTGAAATCCGAGATCCCTTTTGCCTGGGCTTGTCGAGCTCGAGCACGCGGAAAGAGCGCCCCAAAAAGGCCGGATGCGTCAGGCTGTGATACTGGCGCAAGTGGGCAGGATCAGGAGGACTCCCCTCCAGGCTGCGCAGCCAGTCGATGGCCATCCTGGCCAGGCGTCGCCCCTGCAGATCGTAGCCATGCTCAACAAAGCCGCAGGCGGCGGCCTGCTCACGCAGGCGGCTGAAATCGACGTGGGCGGTCAGGTCGCATTCGCCCAAGTCCTCGAGCACGCGGTCATCGCACTGGTGGCCGCGGTAGCGCCGCAGCGTGCCGGCCTGGCGCTCGGGGGCGCGGCGTTCGTCGGCATCCAGGCCGTAGTCGGCGATCCAGACACGACCGTGAAACGGCGCCTGGGCCAGTTCCGTCAGCCAGTCGAGCGCCGCCAGGCCGATCTCAACCGTGTGCCCCTCGGCCAGATCGGTGGGCAGCCGGGCGGCCTCGGCGGCGAGACGGGGATCATCGATGCCAGCCTCGGTGAATCGAAAGCTCCCTGCCGGATCGGCTTCGACGCAGAGCTGTCGCCAGGCACCCGCCGACCAGCGCAGCAGATGCACGGGCATGGCGTCGGGAAGTTCGTTGCAGATGAACAGCGCCGGCACCGCCGGCAGATCTGCCAGGCGGGAGACCCAGTGTACCCGGCCGGCAAAGGCCTCGAGACGCTGGCGCTGCACGGCCTCATAGCGCGGATTGGGCTCGACCAGCCAGAGGTCACAATCGCCGGCGGCAAGCAGATCGGCGGCGAGCTGGCCATCGTGGGCGGCCTGCTCGATGACAATAAAGTCCTCGGGAGCACCACGATCGAGACGGACCTGGCGGGCGAGGTCGGCCAGAAGGCGACCATACAGCGGGCCAACGCTGACCGCAGTGTAAAAATCGCCCGATCGTCCGATGCGGCGCGGCCCGGGGCCGTAATAGCCGTGGTGCGGATGATACAGAGCCAGGTCCATGACCCGGGCGAAATCCAGCCTGCCACACGGAGCGGTGCCCAAGGCAGCGTGGAGGAGGTCGGCAAGCGCGGGCATGGGAAAGGACTGGCAGGCGGCCAGGAACGGCATTAATCTGTCCTCCCTTGGAAGCAAGGACCACCTGACATGTTTGGCAACGACCTGGAACCCCTCAGAAACTGGCGCGGCGAGCTGATCCGCCGAAAGAAACCCTTCTACCGGCGCCTCTGGTTTCAAGCGTTGGTGGTGCTGGCCCTGCTGAGCGTGGCCACCGGCTTCGGGATCTGGGCGACCGTGTTGATGCCGCTCAAGGAGCGTGCCGAGACCTATGACCTGGCCGAAGTGCGCAAGCTCGAGTCGGCCAGCATCATCTATGACCGCAACGGCGAGGAGCTGTCGCGCATCTTCGTCCTCAACCGCACCCCGGTGCCGATTCAGGACGTGCCCCAGCATCTGGTCGACGCCCTGGTGGCGCAGGAGGACAGCCGCTTTTTCAGCCACAACGGCGTCGACTACATCGGCCTGGTGCGCGCCGTCATCGAAAACTTCAAGGCGGGCCGAACCACCCAGGGTGCGAGCACCATCACCCAGCAGCTGGCCCGCCAGACCTTCGGCCTCATGGAGCGCAGCTACAAGCGCAAGCTCATGGAGGCGTTTGTCGCCCAGCGCATCGAGCGCCAGTTCAGCAAGACCGAGATCCTTGAGCTGTACCTGAACCGCATCTTCTTCGGCAAGAATTTCTACGGCATCCAGGCCGGTGCGCGCGGCTACTTCGGCAAGGACACCAAGGACCTCAACCTTGAGGAGGCCGCCACACTCGCCTCGCTGATCAAGAGCCCGAACAACATCCAGCCCCTCGACCACCCCGAGCGCGCCCTCAAGGAGCGCAACTACGTCTTCGACCGGATGGTCAGCGAGGGCTTCCTCACCCGGGCCGAGGCCGAGGCCGCCAAGCTGCGTCCCGTGGTCACCGCCCCGCAGGGCAGTGATCCCCGGCTGAGCTATGCCTTTGATGAAATCCGCGCCCAGGTCGTCGCCATCGTCGGCGAGGAGCGCGCCGCCATCGGCGGCTTCCAGATTTACACCAGCATCGACCGCGACCTGCAACGCGCCGCCGAGGCGGCGGTGAAGAAGCGCCTGGCTGAAATCGAACAGCGCCCGGGCTATGCGCACCAAACCCACGCCCAGTTCAAGAACATCCTCCGCGACTGGCGTGCCGGGGTCTCGAAACTTCCCGCCGGCACCGAATCGCCGGCACGTCCGCTGCCCGAATACCTGCAGGCTGCCGCTTTGGTCATCGACAACCGCGACGGGGCCGTGCTCGCCCTCGTCGGCGGCCGCGACTTTGTCGACAGCCAGTACAATCGCGTCACCGCCAGCCGCCGGCCCGTGGGCACCGCCTTCATCCCGTTCGTCTACGCCTCCGCCTTCGCCCGGCCGGACTTTTTTCCGATGTCGCCACTCGCCGACGAACCGCTCGGCAACGACCGCGTCATGATCGGCGGCTTCACCGGCATCCTCGGCGAATACGGCATGGAGGTTCCCGACCCGAAATGGTCGCGCAGCACGATCAGCGCACGCGAGGCGGTGGTGGTTTCCCACAACTCCGCCACCGTCCGGCTCGGCGAGCGGGTCGCCCTCGAGAAAGGCCTGATCACCCCGGCATTCCGCGACTTCGTGAAGCGCGCCGGCATCGGCTCGCCCCTGCGCGACGGCCCGGCCACCTTTCTTGGCGCCAGCGAGGCTCGGCTCGATGAGATGGTGCTGGCCTACTCCTGTTTTCCGACCCTCGGCCGCCGTCCCTCGCGCACCCACATCATCCAGCGCATCAACGACGCCGACGATCAGACCGTTTACCAACTGCCGGAGCAACACCTGCAGACCGAGCGCGCCATGGATGAAATCGCCGCCTGGCAGACCCACACCTGCCTTGACGAAGCCCTGCACCGCGGCACGGGCGCGCTCGCGCAGAGTGAGTATGGGCTTGGCGACTTCCCGGCGGCAGGCAAGACCGGCACCCACCACGAGTACAAGGACCTCTGGTTCCTGGGTTACACCAGCGCCATCACCTGCGGGGTGTGGGCCGGGTTCGACAAGCAAAAAACGATCTACGACATGGCCTTCTCGAACCAGATCGCCCTGCCCATCTGGACGGACATCGTCAATGCGGCGTCGAAGAGCCGCACGCCGCAGGAATTCGCGCCGCCGGAATCGGCCGAACGGCTGGAGATCTGCCGGAAGAGCGGCCTGCGCGCCACGGACTTCTGTTACGAGAAGGTGCGCGGTCAGGACGGCGTCGAGCGATCCGTGCGCAGCACCTATGCCGAATACGTGCGGCCCGGCACCCTCTTCAATGCCACCTGCACGCTGCACACCGGGGAAGGCCTGCCTGCCGACCTGGCCGCCTTCCACCAGTCGCTGACCCAGGGCAATGACCCGCTGCAACTCGCCGACGCCGGCAGGCACGCCCATGTTGAGCCCGTGCACGTGCGTGACCCCATCATCGTCGGTGCCGATCCCTACAATGCCTTTCAGCCGATCCTTCGGGCGCGTCCGGTCAACGATGATGGCAGCCCGATCCTGCGCGCGCTGCCGGTCGAGGGTGAGGAACCGGTCGATCCCGCCGAGCAACCGGCCGTGCGCCTCGCCCCGCCGCCGCCGTTGAAGATCGAGCTCTGAACTGCCTCAGGCAGCCGGCTTGCGGCAGGGTTTGGGTGCCTCGGTGAAGGAGGCCAGCGCCAGCAGGATGGCGGCGCTGACCACGCAGGAATCAGCGACGTTGAAGGACGGCCACGGATTGAAGGGCGGGAATCCGAAATCGAAGAGCAGGAAGTCGACCACGTAACCGTGCAGCAGTCGGTCGGTGAGGTTGCCCAGCACGCCTGCGACCAGCAGGGCAACCGCGAGACGGCTCATCCAGCCCGGGAAGGCCCCCTTGCGATGCAGCCAGGCCAGCAGACCGAGGGCCCCGAGCGAGATGACGCCAAAGGCGTAGTTCGCGTAGGCGGTTCCGTTGAACATGCCGAAGGCGACACCGGTATTGGCCGTGTGATGCAGCCAGAAAACACCCGGAATCACCTCGCGCATGTCCTCGTGAAGCTTGAATGTTCGGACGATCCAGAGCTTGGTCGCCTGGTCGAGGACGTACAAAGGCAGGCTGAGCAGGAACAAAAGGCGGATCATGGAGGCGCATTCGTTAACCCGAATCCGCCCGCCGGCAAGGCGGATGGCGGCCGGTTGCACGATCCTCGCTTCGGGGCTAGATTTTGAGACCTCGCATGCCGATCTACGAGTTTTACTGTCCTGACAATCACAGGGTGTACCAGTTCCTCGCGCGCAGCCTGACGCAGCGCGGCCAGGTGCCACGGTGTCCCGACAACCCCGCCTTCCGAATGGAGAAGCAGGTGAGCCGCTTCGCCGTGCTCGGTCGCGCCCGTGAGGAGGCGAGCGATCCCTTCGCCGGTCTCGA
>JBIJBO010000271.1:0-2627 GCA_044345215.1 Prosthecobacter sp.
AGTAACGCAAAAAGAGGTGCCATCCAGCCATCCGCTCTCGTTTGAAAAAGCCGACCGCGAGCTGTGCTTTGACCGCATCCAGAAGAAGCTCGTCATCCCCGAAGCCCAACTGCATTTCCCCAAGGCTGACATCGCCAGTTATGTGCAGACGTGGAACTCCGGCGTGCGCTGCGCCATCATGCAGGGCGGCCAGGGCGACATCAAACATTGGGCCTTCAACGACCCGCTGCGCCGCGCTGGCAAGTGGAAGAACGAGCCGCCACCGCCCGCTGAGTATCGCAAGCTCGGCGCGCGCATCGTCGAGCTGCATCCCATCACGCTCAGTCAAAACGCCCGCACCTCCGGCGGCGGCAACATCACCATGGTGCCCAAGACCGCGATCACCGTCGGCCCCAAGGAAACCTGGATGGCCGAGAAAGTCAGCATCTGGCAGGCCGGCATGCACGACAACCCGCTCGGCCAGCGCCTCACCGCGCTCATGATTTCCAAGCGCCTCGCCGACAGCGCCGTCCCCATGTCCCTCCTCGCCGACCATTCGAACGTCCAATTCAACTACTTCCGTGGCGGCCTCGGAAGCTGTGGGGTGGAGATGCACTAACTCCGTCACCATTTATGAAACACACACTCACACTCCTCACCGCCCTGCTGCTCGCGCCGCTGGCTGCCCTACACGCGGCTGATGCGCCGAAGCAAAAGCCCAACATCATCCTCATCCTCGCCGATGACCTGGGCTATGGCGGCCTCGGCTGCTATGGACAGACCCGCTACCAGACACCGCACCTCGACCGTATGGCGGCGGAAGGAGCTCGTTTGACGCAGTTCAATTGCCCCGCGGCGTTTTGTGCACCGACCCGGGCCTCGCTGCTTACCGGCCGCTACCCATTCCGCTGCGGGATGACGGCCAATCCAGCGCCCGATGGCGGGGAGGTCGCCCACCGGCTGCATCTGCCCGAATCGGAGGCGCTGCTGCCGGAACTTCTGAAGGCGGCGGGTTACCGCACGGGCATGTTCGGGAAGTGGCATCTGGGTCATGCGGAGCCTCGCTGGCTTCCGACCCATCGCGGCTTCGAGGAGTATTTCGGAATCCCCTACTCGAACGACATGCGTCCGGTGGCGCTGTTCGAGGGCGATCAGCAGGTGGAGTATCCGGTGATCCAGGCGAACCTCACGAAGCGTTACACCGCGCGCACGCTGGCATTCATCGAGAAGCACCAAAGCCGGCCATTCTTTCTCTACCTCGCGCACGCGATGCCGCACAAACCGCTCGCGGTCTCTGAAGAATTCTACCGCAGATCCGGCGGCGGACTTTACGGCGATGCGGTCAGCGAGCTGGATTGGAGCGTCGGCCAGGTGCTGGCGAAACTGGAAGAACTCAAGCTCGATGAAAACACGCTCGTGATGTTCACCAGCGACAATGGCGCGACGTTCGGCGGCAGCACGGGTGGATTGCGAGGGATGAAGGGCAGCAGCTATGAAGGCGGCTATCGCGTGCCGATGATCGCCCGCTGGCCGGGGAGGATTCCCGCCGGGCAAATCCTCAACGGGCTGGCGGTGATGATGGACCTTTTTAGCACGACTCTCGCTGCGGCCAACCTCTCGCCGCCCGGGGACTTGATCGTGGACGGGCACGACCTGCTGCCGATGCTGACCGAGGGGGCGAAAAGTCCACACCAGACGGTCTTCGGACATCTGGGGCCGCGGCTTGCCACCGTGCGCGACGGTCGCTGGAAGCTGCATGTGCTCAAACCAAGTGAGGGCCAGGCTGGGGTGGGCAAGGACCTGAAGCCCGGAGAACGTTACAACGACCCGCGCGGGCCCGACGGGGTGACGATCCTCGCGCCGTTCGAGCAATCGCAGCCCAGTGAGCATCCAGGCTTGCGCACGGGCGACGGGGGCAAGCCGATGCAGCTCTTCGATCTTGAGACCGATCCCGGCGAGCAGCGCGACGTGGCTTCGCTGCACGGCGACGTGGTGCGGCGGCTCAAAAAAAACTTCGACGAAATGGCCTCTCAACTCAGCGAGCATCAGGCCCCATCTTCCACTCTGCCCAAACGCCAACCCGGCAAGTAAGCTCAACCCAGCCAAATCCACAAAGCCCCTTACGAAGCCATGCGCCCATTTGCCTTCCTTGTCATTCTCCTCTCCGCGTTCCTCTGCGGTTCCATCTTCGCCACCGAGCGTCCCAACATCATCCTCATCCTCGCCGATGACATGGGCTGGCGGGACCCGGCTTGTTTTGGCGGAAAAGCCGTGCCCACGCCGCACATGGACGCGCTGGCGGCCTCGGGCCTCAGAATGACGCGCTTCTACTCCTCCAGCGCCGTGTGCACGCCCACCCGCGCCGCCATCCTCAGCGGGCGCTATCCGCTCCGGTTCGACATCCGCAGCCACTTTCCCGACGACGAGTCCCACCTGCCCCGGGGCCTGACGACGCTGCCCGCGCTGCTCAAGCAGAACGGCTACCAGACCGCCCACGTCGGCAAATGGCACCTCGGAGGACTGCACCTCGCCCATGCCAAAAATCGCGCGGCGAGCATCCCTGGACCTCGCGAGCATGGTTTCGATCATTACCTTTGCCAAAACGAGGAGCCGCCGCTGCGGCGTCGCCTCGACCAGGAGCGGCGGCT
>JBIJBO010000156.1:0-8827 GCA_044345215.1 Prosthecobacter sp.
GGGCCAGCGCTTCCAACCGCGCGGCCGCCGCAGGATCGCCCTGCAGACGCCTGGCCGCGGCGGCATCGAGCAACAAGGCCGTGTCCTCGAACCGTGGCAGGGCACCGGCCGGCCGCGCCTCGCGACGGAGTTGCCAGGCGGTGATGAGCCAGTCGGCCAGGGACACCTCAGGGGTCTGCCAAGCGAGGCGCACGAGGTCCGCCACGGCATCGGCCAGCCAGCGGGCCAGTCGTGCCAGTTCGACCGTCTGCCAAGGCGCGGCCACGAGGTCGGTCAGATCCCAGAGGCGCCCAGGCTTCCAGCCGCTCGGAGCAAGGGCCTGCAGTTGCCGCAAGTGTTCGAGCGCCTCGGTCGCGGAAGACTCCGCCCGCAGCATCACCGCAGCCAGCCAGTGCGTCAGCGCGGTCTCCGGCGTCACGGGCACGGCTGCCAGCGCCCGCGCCAGTTCGGCCCTGGCCTGGGGTTTCAATTTCTGCACGGGCAGCGCGGGCAGCAAAGCCAGAGCCGCCGCCGTCACGACCGGCTCACGCGCCCGCAATGCGCGCAGGGCCAGGGCAACCGCGTCCTCGCGACCGCCCGCAGGCGGTGGACCGCCGGAGAGCAGGCGACGCCACAGCAGCCAGTCGGGCCGATCCCCCTGGCGGGCATCGACTTCTTTCCAAGAGGCGGCGGGTCGAAAGTCGGTGCTGCCGGCCGGCGCCAGGCTGCGCACCACGTCACCAAGCGGACGCAGCATCTCGGCTGGACGACGCGGGCCGTGACGGGGACGCATGTCGGTCAGGAATCAGACCCGCGCCTCACTGCAGCGGCTTGCCCTTGGTCTCCGGTGCCAGCCAGACGATGGCGACACCGATGAAGTACACCGAGCAGAGCGCGATGTAGGCATTGGCCGAGGAGGTCGCGCCCTTGCTGCCGAACAGGCCGACGAGGTTGGCCAGCTGAAGGGCGCCGACGGCGGCGATGATGCGGCCGACGTTGAAGCAGAAGCCCTGGCCGGTGGCGCGCACGCGTGTCGGGAAAAGCTCGGGCAGGTAGAGCGGGAAGAAGCCGTAGAACGAGGCGCTGACGCCGCCGATGAGGAAGGCGGAGATGAAGAACCAGTTCGAGATATCCGCGTTGGATTTGTAGAACAGCACGGCGCTGCCGAAGGCGGCCACACAGGTGAGCGAGTAGGTGAGGCGGCGGCCGAAGCGGTCGGCGACGAGCGGCATGAAGAAGGTGGCCAGGATGGCGCCGAAGGAGGTGGCCAGCTGGGTGTACTCGCGCGGGTGCAGCCAGCCGTTGGCGGCAAGTTCCGAGGACCATTTGGGCGCCTGCTGCGCCGCGCCCCAGGTGCCGAGCAGGGCGACGCCCGCCAGGCTGGCGCCGATGAGCATGTGGCGAATCACCAGCTTGCGATCGACGCCGCCGAGGTCGCCGGCGATGCCGGCACGCTCCAGGTAGCGACGCACCGGGAACAGATAGCCCCAGAGCACAGCCGCCAGTCCGACCCCGGTGATGAGACCGGCCACTGGCACGGATGAGACCCCCATCGGCGACCAGGCCCAGATGATGACCAGACCGGCGAGGCCACCGGTGAGCACGCCATAAAGATCGGTGTTGCTCCAGTGCGAGGTGTGGCCCGCCTCCTTTTCCTCGTGCCACTTCTCCGACTCGGGCACGAACAGACGGATGAAGAAGATCAGGATGGCCGGCAGGGCACCGCTGATCATGAGGAAACGCCAGCCGCTGTTCTGGAACAGCTTGTCGGCCCACTCCTGCGAGAGGCCCAGGGCCATGGAACCCTGGTGCCAAGACTCGACATAGCTGTTCAGGCCGAGGCTGAGGAAGGCGACCAGCAGGTAGCCGATGTTGGCCGCCGCGCCGATGGCGCCCGCCACCCAGATGCGGTTGCCCTTGGTCCAGAGTTCATTGACCAGCGCGACGCCCAGCGCCCACTCACCGCCCATGCCAAGCGAGGCGATGAAGCGCAGGATGGCGATGTGCCAGGCTTCCGTGGCGAAACCGCAGAGGCCGGTGAAGATGGCATAGGTGAAGATGGAGAACGACATCGCCCGCACGCGGCCGATGCGGTCGCCCAGCCAGCCGAACAGCACGCCGCCGGTGGCCGCCCCCACCAGAAAGGTGGCGATGATGACCGAGAACCAGTTGGTCGCCACCACCGGATCCTGCCCCGGCAGCAAGTCGCGCAGGGCCGGCACCCCGATCAACGGGAACAGGCCCATTTCAAAGCCGTCGAAGAGCCAGCCCAAAAAGGCGGCGATGAGGGCCATGTTGCGGCCGGTGGCGGTGGTCTGGGGTCGGGACATGGGATTCGGGAGCAGGTGTGTACGGACGGAACCCCCGATTCTTGGGACAAATCGCCCCCCGACAAGCCCGAATGCAGCCGTGGACGCAGGATAAAGAAGTTTTCCCGAGGTTCGGCACGTTCCAAAATTTGCCACCAGCGATCTCCGATCTTCGATCTGCCAACCGTCATGCTCCGCCTTCTCACATCCCTGCTGCTCGCCGCCGGTCTCGCCACGGCCGCGGACAAGCCCAACTTCCTCATCCTCTTCACCGATGACCATGGCTGGGGCGACGTCGCCGCCTTTGGCGGCCGCGACGTTCAGACGCCGCACCTCGACCAACTCGCCGCCGAGGGCCTGAAGTTCACCGCCATGCGCGCCAACTGCACGGTGTGCTCGCCCTCGCGTGCCGCCCTGCTCACGGGTCGCTACCCGGACCGTGTCGGCGTGCCCGGCGTCATCCGCACCCAGCCGGAAAACTCCTGGGGCTACTTCGCGCCCGGCGTGCCCACGCTGGCTGACGCCCTGAAACCGGCCGGGTACCACAGCGCCATCATCGGCAAGTGGCACCTCGGTCTGGAGAGCCCGAACACGCCCAATGAACGCGGCTTTGATCTCTTCCACGGTTTCCTTGGCGACATGATGGACAGCTACACGACCCACCTGCGGCACGACCAGAACTACATGCGCCTCAACAAGGAGGTCATCGAGCCGGAGGGCCATGCCACTGATCTCTTCACCGACTGGGCCTGCGCTTACCTGAAAGGGGAGCGACGTCCCAAGGGCCAGCCCTTCTTCCTCTACCTCGCCTACAACGCCCCGCATTTCCCGATCGAACCGCCGGCCGAATGGCTGGACAAGGTCAAGGCACGCGCGCCCGACATGGACCCCAAGCGCGCCGCCAATGTCGCCTTCGTCGAGCACCTCGACGCCAACATCGGCCGCGTGCTTGCCTGCCTGCGCGAGACCGGTTTGGAAAGGAACACGGTGGTGGTGTTCAGCGCCGACAACGGCGGCTCCCTGCCCCACGCCCAGAGCAATCATCCCTGGCGCGACGGCAAGCAGAGCCATTACGACGGCGGCCTGCGCGTGCCCTTTGTGCTGCGCTGGCCCGGCCAGGTCAAACCCGGCTCGGTGAGCGACTACGCCGGCCTCAACTTCGACGTCTTCCCCACCTTCCTCGAACTCGCCGGATTAAAACCGTCGCCGGAGCTCGACGCCGTCAGCCTCGTGCGCCTGCTCGAAGGCCGGGCCATGCCCGCCAACCGCGAGCTGTACTTTGTCCGCCGCGAGGGCGGCCCCGCCTACGGCGGCAAGAGCTATGAGGCCCTCGTGCGCGGCGACTGGAAGCTGATGCAAAACGATCCCTGGTCGCCCCTTGAACTCTACCACCTCAAGAACGACCCCCAGGAGACCACCAACCTGGTGGGCAAGGCACCCAAGGTCTTCAATGAACTGTCGGCCGCCCTGCGCCGCCATGTCCAGCGCGGTGGCGCGGTACCCTGGCAAAAACCCTGATCGCGGTTGCTGGCCCTCTCCGCCCATGCTCCTCTCTCTGTGATGCTCACGCCCGCCGAACTCCAGCGCTACGCCCGCCACCTGGCCATCCCCGGGTTTGGTCGCGAGGCCCAGGAAAAGCTGCGCGCCGCGCGTGTGCTCTGCATCGGCGCCGGCGGCCTCGGCTCGCCCGCCGCCCTCTACCTCGCCGCCGCCGGCGTCGGCCGCCTCGGCCTGGTCGATCCGGACGTGGTCGAGGTGACCAACCTGCAGCGCCAGATCCTCTATGGCGAGGGCGACATCGGCCGCCCGAAACTGGAGGCGGCGCGCGAGCGCCTGCGCCAGACCAATCCGCATGTCGAGGTCGTCGGCCACGCCGAGCACTTCACCGCCGCCAACGCCCGCGAGATCGCCGCCGGCTACGACATCCTGCTCGACGGCACCGACAACTTTCCAACGCGCTACCTGTCGAACGACGTCGCGGTCTGGCAGGGCAAACCGAATGTCTATGGCAGCATCCTGCGCTTCGAAGGCCAGGTCTCCGTCTTCGCCCCCCACCTCGGCGGGCCCTGCTACCGCTGCATGTCGCCGCAGCCGCCCAAGCCCGGCTTGGTGCCCACCTGTGCCGAGGGCGGTGTGCTTGGCGTCCTGCCCGGCCTGGTCGGCACCCTGCAGGCCCTGGAAGTCATCAAGCTCATCACCGGCCTTGGCGCACCGCTCATCGGTCGCCTGCTCCATGTCGACACCCTCACCCTGCGCTTCCGCGACTTCACCCTGCGGCGCGATTCCGAGTGCCCGGTCTGCGGGCCCTCTCCCTCCATCACCGAACCCATCGATTACACCGGTTTCTGCGGCATGAATCCCCCCGACGTCCCCACCCTCACGGTTCAAGACCTGCGCGACCTGCGCGCGCGCAGCGAGAAGCACTTCCTGCTCGACGTGCGAGAGCCCGACGAGTTCGCCACCGCCCGCATTGAGGGCTCCACCCTCATCCCTCTGGGCGAGGTCGCCGCGCGCGCCGGCGAACTGCCGCGCGACACCAAAATCGTCGTCCACTGCAAGCTCGGCGGCCGCAGCGCCAAGGCAGTCGCCGCCCTGCGCGAGCTCGGCTTCCAGGACGTCTGGAACGTCGCCGGCGGCATCACCGCCTGGTCGAAGGAGATCGACCCGCAGGTGCCTGTGTATTGAGCAGGACCGGGAATCGGCAGGCTCGCTGACGAATTTCACAAGTCCCCTTGCCTTTCGGTATTTTCAGTTTTTACTGAAATCGTGAGCAAAAAACCGCCGGCCTGGGAGCAAGCACGCGAGGACTTCGTGGCGCAGTGGGGCTCGCTCGGCACCCAGTGGGGCATCAACCGCACGATGGCGATGATCCACGCCCTGCTGATGACCGCCCCGGAGCCGATGAGCACCGACGAGGTCATGGCCATGCTGCAGATCAGCCGCGGCAACGCCCACACCAACCTCAAGGAACTGGTCGGCTGGGACCTCGTGCGCATCGTCACCCGCAAGGGTGAGCGCAGGGAGTTCTTCGAGGCGGAAAAGGATGTCTGGAAGATCTTCATCACCATCTCGAAGGAGCGCAAGCGCCGCGAGATCGAGCCCGCCATGCGCCTGCTGCGCGACTGCGCCGAGCGCACCCGCGAGGAACCCGCCGGCCCGGGCCGCGACTTCCACCGGCAGATGAAGGAGCTCGATGAATTCCTCAGCTTCGGCGTCAAGGTCGCCGACACCGTCATCTCGATGAAACACGCCTCCGCCCTGCAGTGGGCCATGCGCCTGCTCGGCTGATCTTTTCATGTCTTTTATTTTCGGTTTTTACTGAAAGTTTTGAAAATAACATACCCACCCCCATGAACGAAACCGTCCTCAGCTACTGCCTTTACCTCAGCCTCGCCGTCGCCCTGACGGTCCGGGTCGCCCGCACCCTCCACCAAAACGGCCGTGTCTTCCTGGTCGACTGCTTCCACGGCAACACCGAGCTCGCCGACAGCGTCAACCACCTGCTCGTGGTCGGCTTCCACCTCGTCAACATCGGCTTCATCTCGCTCTACCTGAAGACGGCCGACGAGATCCTCGGCGCCCGCGGCGTCTTCGAGGCGCTCAGCGGCAAGATGGGGGTCGTCCTGCTGGTGCTTGGAGCCATGCACTTCTTCAACCTCTACGTCCTCACCAAGCTGCGCCGCCGTGCCACCCTCGGCCGCGTGCCTCCGTCCCTGCCGCCGATGAGCCGCCCCGGCAAACCCGACAACCTGCTCGACACGCTGTGAAGACACTGCTCCGACGCCTCGGTCTCAGCCTGCTCGCCATGAGCGGCGGATGGATCGCCTGCAACCTCGCCTGGTGGCTACCCCAGATCGCCACCGGAAATTGGATCGCCCTCTCAGTCGAGCACATTCTGTTCATCGGCATCTACACGGGCGCCGTGATTCTCGCCGCTTGGTTGATCATCTTCCTTCCGGTCGATTTTCTCGTTCCGCCAGACTCCCGCCTGCGTCGTCCCGGGCCAGCGGCACTGTGCGGCTTTCTAGCCGTCTTCATTCCCGTCATCCTGTGCTATTTCTGGGTCACAATCGAGGCAACTCGAAGTCATGGGTGGCTTGAAGCAGTGAGACGTGCGCTTGCTGGCAAGGATTTGCCGCAGGAACTCAGTCCCCCCTTCGTGCTCTTCGCATGCATCACCGGCACCAGCGCCGCTTGGCTGCGCAGCCTCTTGAGCCCTTCCAATCCCGTGGCGGAACTAAAATACTGGAAAACGACTCTCTTCTCGGTGCTGATTTACAACACAACTTGCCTCATTCTTCTGACAAGCGCGGGGCCCTTTGTGGACCAGAAGCAAACACGCGAATACTGGATGACGTGGGAGATCAAACCGGACTCTGACAATGGCATGAAGGAAACCGAGGTCGTCTTGTCATTCGTGGATTTCCCCGGCTATTGCATCGGAGAGTATTCCAATGCTTTGGCAGCTCATCTCCGTCAAAAAAAAGATCGAACAGTGAAGGTGGCGTTCGAAATCACTTCTGACTTTGGGAAAATCAAAAGCCATCACGTGAAGGAGATTGATGGATTGATGCAGTGGTCATCCGAATGGGGATACTCCGGCTATACTGACGTGGACGTTTCCCCGCAAATATCACCCTGGGAGTGAAGCCCTGCCTGGACGCTCAAATCGGATTCTGAAGTTGCCGTGCCAGAATGCCATCATTCAACCGCCTGAGCATTCCCCTTGCACGCCGCGCTGAACTGAGGCAGCGCTCGGGCGTGACCCGACACGCCGTCATCGAACAGATCCTCGCGGTTCTGCAGGCCGAACTTGCCTCGCTCACCCAGGCGGCACAGGGCAGCTACGCCGCCGCCACCGATCCCGACAGCCGGGCCGAGAACAAGTATGACACGCGCACTCTCGAGGCTTCCTACGTTGCCCGCGGCCAGGCCCGGCGTGTGGCAGAACTGCAGGAAGCCGTTCAGGCCTTCACGGCCTTGACCGTGACTGCAGTCGCTCCGGCAACAGTCGTGCAGCTGGGGTCGCTGGTGACCCTGCAGGCAACCTGGGGTGAGGAGCATGTCTTGCTCGGCCCGTTCGCCGGGGGCACTGAGATCAGGCTCGAAGGCCGGGACATCGTCGTCATCACTCCGGCCTCCGCCCTCGGTCAAAAACTCGTCGGCCGAACCCCCGGCGACACCGTCCTGATCCGCCCCGAAGCCCCGGCGCACATCTGCCGGGTGGTCTAACTTGAAACCTTAAACCTTCGAACCCGTCTTGCGCAGTTCCGCAATCCACTCCGGCGCCCCGCCCTGGCCGGGCACCGAGTTGTCGGGGCGGCGGTGCAGGCCGAAGATGCGGGCCAGCAGCCATTCGAGCCCGACCCAGAACTGCAGGGCATCGAGCACGGGATTGAGGGCGTTGGTGACCGGACAGTAGCGCACATCCTTGGGATTCGTGTGATGGACCGCGTGATGCTGCGGGGTCTGCAGCAGGCGCAGGCGCTGCAGCAGGGTGATGAGGCGGCCGTTCTCGCGGCGCGTGCGGTGCGACCACTTGTGCACCTCGTTGGCGTTGCCGGCGACAACGGCAAAGAGCAGCATCTGCCAAGTGAGGCAGCCGAGGGCCGCGGCACCGGCGACGAGCAGGGCGGCGCCGATGAGCAGCTCGCGGTTGCTCTGCCACCAGGAGTTGCGGGTCATCCAACGCGGCAGGTGGTGGTGCAGGGTGTTCGGCCGGCCGATCGAGTGGCCGATCCACGGGGTGTCCTCGCGAATGTAGGCATCTTCGAACCAGTGGACGAGGCCGGCGACAAAGTCCGCGGCCAGGATGACACCGGCCGCCTGAATCGGGATTAGGATGAGGTCGTTCATGACCCCGCACCACCTAGCCAGCCGAGGCCCGGGGGTGACATTGATAAAACGCCGGTTTGGATTGACCGTGTCAATGAAGGAACCGCTCCTCTTGCCTGATCCGTTCCCGCGCGCCCCATTTTGCCCGCGAATCCCCCGCCCGCCGCGCCGTTGTCTGGGACATGCGACTCCTCCTCCTTGCCGGCCTGATCACCGCCCTGCCTCTGCAGGGCGCGCCGCTGCACTTTGCGCTCGCCGGGGACTCCACCGTGACCACGGTCGCCAAGCCGCCCAGGGACCGACCCGATCTCGCCGGCTGGGGACAGCACCTCGCCAGCTTTCTGGCTCCGGAATGCACGGTCGCCAACCACGCCCGCGGCGGCACCAGCACCAAAAGTTTCCGCGACCTCGGTCTCTGGGACCGCGTCCTGGCGGAGAAGGCCAACTGGGTGCTGATTCAGTTCGGTCACAACGACCAGCCCGGCAAGGGCCCGCACCGCGAGACGGAGGCCGCCGGTTCCTACCGCGACAACCTGCGCCGCTTCATCGCCGAGGCGCGCGCCACCGGCTCCCGCCTGGTGCTGATCACCTCGGTCGCGCGTCGCACCTATGAGAACGGTCGCCTGGCCTCGACCCTCGTCCCCTATGCCGAGGCCGTGCTCGCGGTCGGCCGCGAAACGAACGTGCCGGTGGTCGACCTGCAC
>JBIJBO010000157.1:0-8799 GCA_044345215.1 Prosthecobacter sp.
CTTCCGGACGCGCGAGGCCGTGCCTGGCGAAATGCGCATCGACCAGGCGGTCGACTGGATGATCGCGGCCCTCGACGGCGGCTGGCAGGGCCACCTCACGCGGTTTCAGGGGCGGTTCATAGGCGGGGGCCTGAAAGGTAAAGCCCGCCTCCCAGGGCAGACCCTCGGCGAGCCACTGCCGGAGCAGGTCCACCTCGTCCTTGGACAGCCCCTTGCCCTTGGGCGGCATGCGCTGGTCCTCATCCTCGGTGGTGACGATCTCCAGCAGCTGACTGCGAGCCGGCTGCTTCAGATCAATGATCGACCCATTTTCCCCGCCGCGCAGCAGGGCTTCGCGGTCGTTGAGGGAAAAGCCGCCCTTCAGTTTGTCGCCACTGTGGCATTCGGCGCAGTGCTTGCGCAGCAGCGGCACGATCTGGTGATTGAAATCCACGGCCGCCTGCAGCGGGGCACCGGCAAGCAGCAGGCTGGCGAAACGTACGGTTGGGTTCACAGCCACTGAAACGGAGGTCCGGCGGGCGGCCCATCGCAAATCTTGTGTCGGATTTGGCGGGAGAGGGGGAGTGGGATGACGGAGGATGGTTGATCGTTCGTCGAGACCGATCCCGGCGCGCGGAGCTACCGCTGTGGTTGCAGGCAGAGCAGCAGCAATGTTGGACCGATCCCGGCGCGCGCGGAGCTACCCAACGGCAGCACCAGCAGCACCCTCCTTGAGGGCGACCGATCCCGGCGCGCGCGGAGCTACCGATCAACCCGCATCCATCATGAATCATCGATCGTCCATCTAGCGCCTTGCCCTCGGGCCGGAGGTCGGTCATAAAGGGAGGTGATGAAATGCCTGCTGCCCCTGCTTGCGGCCGCGTCTGTGGCGATGGCCGCCGATTCGCGACCGAACATTGTCTTCATTTTCAGCGATGACCATTCGCCGACGGCGATCGGTGCCTATGAGCGCTGGCTGAAGTCAGTCAATCCGACGCCGAACATCGACAAGCTGGCGTCGCAGGGCATGCTGTTCCGGCGCAGCTACTGCACGAACTCGATCTGCGGTCCGGTGCGGGCGGTGATCGAGACCGGCAAGCACAGCCACCTGAACGGCTTCCGCCAGAACGGCGACAAGTTCAACTGGGACCAGCCGACCTTCCCGAAGTTGCTGCAGAAGGCGGGCTACCAGACCGTGCTGTACGGCAAGTACCACCTGGAGGGCAAACCCAAGGGCTACGATGACTGGGCGGTGCTGCCGGGGCAGGGGCTGTATTACAATCCCGACTTCATGACGGCGCAGGGCAAGGTGACGAAGGAAGGCTACTGCACGGACCTGGTGACCGACATGGCGGTCGACTGGCTGAAGAGCAAGCGCGACATCTCAAAGCCCTTTCTGCTGCGCGTCCAGCACAAGGCGCCGCACCGCAACTGGATGCCGGCACTGCGTCACCTGGGGGCCTATGACGATGTGCTCATCCCGGAGCCGCCGACGCTGTTCATGGATCACCGCAGCCAGGCCTCGCCCTCGCGCCATCAGGAGCTGGAGGTGGATCGCCACATGGACCTCAACTACGACCTGTTCGTGGATCTGACGGCCGAGTTCAACCAGCCGCCGTCGCAGGCGACTCAGGATCGTTCGGCCTGGGCGAACATGAAGCGCATGACGCTGGCGCAGATGCAGGCCTGGCGCGCCTATTACGGGCCGCTGGATGCGGCCTTCCATGAGGCCCAACCGACCGGCGAGGCGCTGGTGCGCTGGAAGCATCAGCGTTACCTGCGCAATTACCTGGCCTGCGTGAAGGGCGTCGATGAAAGCGTCGCCACGCTGACCAAGACCCTCGAGGAACTCGGTCTCGCCGAGAACACCATCGTCGTGTACTCCTCGGATCAGGGCTTTTACCTGGGCGACCGCGGCTGGTACGACAAGCGCTGGATGTATGAGAACTCGCTGGAGATGCCGCTCATCGTCAAGTGGCCGGGGGTCACCAAGCCGGGGTCGCGCAACGACGACCTGGTGCAGAACCTCGACTATGCCCCGACCTTCCTGGAAGCCGCCGGCGTGCCGCTGCCGGCCGACCTGCAGGGCCGCTCGCTGGTGCCGCTGCTGAAGGGGGAGCGACCCAAGGATTGGCGTGATGCGATCTACTACCACTACTTTGAGTATCCGAGCGTGCACATGGTGGCGCGCCAGCGCGGGGTGCGCACGGATCGCTTCAAGCTGATCCACTTCTACCAGTTCGGCGAATGGGAGTTCTACGACCTCGAGGCCGACCCGCAGGAACTGCGCAACCAGTATGACAACCCGGTCTATGCCGGCGAGGTCGCCAAGCTGAAGCAGCGACTGGAGGAACTGCGCGGGCAGTATGCCGATGACAGCGACATCGCCGAGATGCCGGACGACTGGAAGGTCAAGGTGCGGCAGGGGCGCTGACGCGGACGAACTTCAGAGGGGATCCTTGGTCTTCGAGACGAGGCGGACCTCGGTCAGGCGCATGGTTTTGTCGACCGCCTTGCACATGTCATAGATCGTCAGGCCGGCGACCGAGACGGCGGTCAGGGCCTCCATCTCGACGCCGGTGTTGGCGATGGTCTTCACCGCGGCGGTGATGGCGATGCCCTCGGGCTGGACCTCGAAATCGACGGCGACCTTGGAGAGGGGAAGGGGGTGGCAGAGCGGGATGAGTTGGGAGGTCTGCTTGGCGGCTTGGATGCCGGCGACACGGGCGACGGCGAGCACGTCGCCCTTTTTCAGGCCGTTGTCGTGGATCAGGCGCAGGGTTTCCGGCTGCAGGTGCAGGAAGGCGGCGGCGATCGCCTCGCGCGCCAGGGGCGGCTTGGCGGAGACATCGACCATGGCGGCGCGACCGGCGGCGTCGAGGTGGGTCAGTTCGGGCATGGCCCAGCATAGCCCGGCGGGGCCGCGGTCACGAAAGGAAAACCGCGGAGTGGACGTATTTTTGCTGTCCCCCACGCGTCATGAATTTCCCCTGGCAGCCCCTGCACTCGCGTCGCGCCCTGCTCAGTCAGGCGTCGGCGGGTTTTGGCTATCTGGCCCTGCGCGGCCTGCTTGGGGCGGAGACGGTGTCCAATCCGCTGGCGGCCAAGAAGCCGCATTTTCCGGCGCGGGCCAAGCGGGTGATCTTCCTGTTCATGAAGGGCGGTCCGTCGCACGTCGACACCTTTGATCCCAAGCCGCTGCTGGATCGCGACCATGGCAAGCCGCTGCCCTTCGCCCTGCCGCGGGTGACCTTCGCGAAGACGACGACGCTGTTCAAGTCGCCCTGGAAGTTCAAGCAGTACGGCGAGAGCGGTCTGCCGGTGAGCGAGCTTTTCCCGCACGTGGCGCGCTGTGTTGACGACCTCTGCATTGTCCGCTCCCTGCACGGCACGAATCCGGCCCACGGTGGCGCGCTGCTGAAGCTGCACACCGGCAGCGACACCTTTGTGCGGCCGAGCATGGGCGCCTGGGTCAGCTATGGCCTTGGCACCGAGAACGCCGATCTGCCGGCCTTTGTGACCATCTGTCCGACGCTGGCCCACGGCGGCGTCAACAACTGGGGCTCGGCCTTCTTGCCCGCCTGGGCCCAGGGCACACCGCTGGGCAATGCCAGCGTGCCGGCCGATCAGGCCGTGGTGCGCCACATCCGCGGCCCGAACTCGGTCAGTGCCATCCAGCGTCTGCAGCTCGATCTCGCCGCCAAGATGGGGCGTGAGCACCTGGGGCAGGCCGGTGATGCCGCCCTCGAGGCGCGCATCGATTCCTTTGAACTCGCCTTCCGCATGCAGACCGCGATGCCGGAGCTGCAGGATCTGAAGGGCGAAACCGAGGCGACCCGCAAGCTCTATGGGCTCGATGATGCGGTGACCGCGAACTTTGGTCGCCAGTGCCTGATGGCGCGGCGGTTCGCCGAGCGCGGCGTGCGTTTCATCCAGGTGACCCACAGCGACGGCGAGGTGCAGTGGGACCAGCACGGCAACCTGATCAAGGGTCACACCAAGAACGCCGCCGAGGTCGACAAACCGATCGCCGGCCTGCTGCACGATCTGAAGTCGCGCGGCCTGCTCGAGGACACGCTCGTGCTCTGGGGCGGGGAGTTCGGTCGCACGCCGGTGGCGCAGGGCACGGCCGACGGTCGCGACCACAACCCGGAAGGCTTCACCATGTGGATGGCCGGCGGCGGCGTGAAGGGCGGTTATGCCCACGGCGCCACCGATGACTACGGCTACTACGCGGCCGAGAACAAGGTGCACATCCACGACCTGCACGCGACCCTGCTGCACCTGCTCGGCATCGATCACGAGCGCCTGACCTACCGCCATGCCGGCCGCGACTTCCGCCTGACGGACGTCGAGGGGCATGTGGTTAAGGAAATCTTCGCCTGACCTGTGGCGCCGTCGCTTTCAGCGGCCGTCGTTGGTGAAGCGGATCTTGCCGTCCTTGGGCGCGGGTGGCCACGGCGTCTGACCCGGTGGCCAGGACTTCGGCTGGGTGGCACGGATCGCCTCGACATGCTCGCGGATCGCCTGCGGCACCTGACGGTTTTCGTCGCGGCCATAGACATAGGGCAGGGCGGGATCCATGAGCTCGGGGAAGGTGCCGAGGGGTGGTCGCTCGGCGGCGAGTTGCCGCAGCCGGGCCTGCATGCGCGCCACCAGGGCAGGGTGTTGCCGGGCGACGTCGGTGGTTTCGCCGGGGTCGTTGGCGAGGTCGTACAGCTCGTGGCGCATCAGCTTGAAATCGCCCTGGCGCAGGGTCGGCAGGCGGGTGCTGCCGGCGACCTCGATGGCGATTTCCGAGCGCGGGCTGGCTTCACCGCGCAGCAGCACGCCGCTCATGTCCAGGCCGTCGAGTGGCAGGTCCTGCTGCAGCGAACCGCCGGCGAGGGTGACCAGGGTGGGAAAGAGGTCGGTGATGTGGACCATGGCGTTGTTCTGGCTGCCGGGTTGGATGCGGCCCGGCCAGCGCAGGACAAAGGGCACGCGGATGCCGCCTTCAAACGTGGTGTCCTTGTGGCCGCGCCAGGGGCGGTTGACCTCGTCGGTCAGGCCGCCGTTGTCATTGCTGAAGATGACGAGCGTGTTCTCGCGCAGGCCGCGGCGGTCGAGCGCCTCGAGGATGCGGCCGATGCCCTCGTCGAGGCACTTGATGGCGGCGCCGCGTTTGCCGAGGCGGTCGACATGGCGGGGGATCTCCTCCAGCGGGCCGTGGATGGCGTTGAAGGCGACGTAGTGGAAGAAGGGGTGGTCGGCCGGCTGCCGCTCGATGAGGCGCACGGTCTCCTCGGCGATGAGGTCGGTGCTGTAGCCCTTTTCCAGGACGGGCTGCTGGTTGCGATGCCAGTCATGCACGCAGAACACGGCGGGCGCGTTGTGCGGGATGGTGTGGTTCGTGTAATCGATGCCCCAGGCGTAGTGCCCGTATTGATGATCGAAACCGCGCGCCATCGGCAGGTGCTCGGGCAGCCACTCACCGAGGTGCCATTTGCCGAGCAGGGCGGTCGTGTAACCGGCCTGGCGCAGGGCATCAGCCAGCGTGCGCTCGCGGGTGTCGAGACCGTGGATGCGCCGCGTCGGTGTGCCGTCGGGCAGCTTCGCCAGCGGGATGCCGAGCAGCTCCAGGTAGTCGGGTTTGCCGAAGTCCTCGGAGCGCCAGTCCATCCACTGGCGGAAGGGATAGCGCCCCGTCATCAGCGCCGCGCGCGTCGTGGCGCAGACAGGCGTGGCGTAAAACTGGGTCAGGCGCAGGCCCTCGGCGGCGAGCCGGTCGATGTTCGGGGTCAGCGCCGGATCACCGCCGTTGAACCCCGGGTCGGCATGGCCGAGGTCGTCGGAAAGGATGAGGACGATGTTGGGCGGGGGCGCGGCTTCGGCGATGCCGACAAACAGAGCGCCACAGAGGGCTAGCAGACGGGGCATCATGACGGACTCAGGATTTTGGGGTGGCGTGCCAGAGGGTCGCGTGGCGGAACTGGGCGCCCTGGCCCTTGCTGATCAGGGCGACGATGCCCTTGGCATCCTGGAAGCGCGGGTGCGTGGCTTCCACGACATGGCCGTCGATCTGCGCGCGGTAGCGGTCGCCGCAGATCTCGACGGTCAGCTTGTGCCAGGCTTGGGGATCGATCGGCGTTTTCAGCTCGGCGATCTTGTGGGCCTTGGTGGTCTTGGCGATGCCGGACATGTGCTGGATCCAGATGCCGTCCTTGCTGATGAAGGTGCGCCCGAGGTGATGGTTCGGTGCGATCGTGTCGCGACAGCCGAAGGCGACATGAACGGCGTCGCCGAGGCGGAATTCCGCGGTGATCACGAGATGCGTCGCTTCGAGCCGATAGGTGCAGGACGAGGCATGATGATCCGCTGGCAGTTCATCGCCGTGCAGGGCGCCGTTCTCGATGCGCCATTCGCCAATGCCGGCCTGCCAGCCCTGGATGGGGCCCTTGCGGGTCGGCGGGGTGGGTTGGTCAAACGGGGTGGCGACAATGAGTTTGTCCGGCTGGCAGAGCACGGTAGCGGGCGGTTCGGTGGCCGAACTGGCGAGGGCGAGGCTGGCAAAAAGCAGGGATAAGAGGCGCATGGGGATGAGGGATAGGGCGCGTTGTTGTAGGCGGGGGCAGTGACCCCGCTAGTGAATGATGCAAGCTCAGAGGGGGGTGATGCGGACGTTGTCGAAGAGGACGCCGGAGCCGTTGACGGTGAAATGGAAGCTGGACTTGGTCGGGTGGGCAAGGCCGGGCGACTTGAGGGAGCCGGCGGGTTGGCCGTCGAGGCTGACGGTCATGGTGTCGCCGACGAGGGTGATGGCGACCTGATGCCAGTGCTGTTGCTGCAGTTGGGCCGGGGCGCTGGCGCTGCGGCCGACCAGCAGCTTGTCGGCTTCGGCCTTGCGCGCGGGATCCTTGCGTAGGGCAAAGATGTCGTTGCGCATGACGCCCTCTTTGTCGTCGCCCAGCCGGATCTGGCGCGGCGTGAAGGCGACACGGCAGATGTGGCCGGCATGCGAGCCCTTGTGTTTCTGGTCGTCGAAGACCGCATTGAAGCCGGTCGATCCGACCAACTGGAACTGGAACTCCACGCGGACATCGCGCATGGGCCGGTGGATGCGACCGACCGCCCCGTGGTCGTCGCGGGTTTGCACGCCCTTGAGCACGCCGTCCTGGACGCTGAAGGTCGGAATGACCACCTTCCATTCACCGAGGTCGGCGCGTGAGAAGTCGTCGAAGAAGACCGGCTCGGCGGCGGCGAGGGGCCAAGCAAAAGCGGAGAGGAGGAAAAGGCGGAGCATCGTGGGTCAGGGTTGGACGGGCGGCAGGGAATCGATCATGCGGGCGCCTGTGCGCTGGAGCTCGGCGAGGGCGGCCGCGCGCAGTTCCCGCAGGCGGGTGGCGTGTTCGGGGCGGTCGGCCAGGTTGGTGAGTTCGTCAGGGTCTTTGGCGAGGTCGTAGAGTTCCTCGGGTTCACCGGCTTCCAGGGTGCGGATGTACTTGTGGCGTTCGCGCACGACCATGAGGTACCAAGGGATGCCAGTCTTGTGGCGGTTGCCGGGCGGTGGCGGCATGACATCGCAGTCGGCACCGAACTTGTCGGCGGTGAAGGGCAGCAGGGTTGTGTGCGGCCAGGCGGCATCAGGATTTTTCAGCAGCGGGCTCAGGTCATGCCCGTGCATCTCCCAGGGCTGCGGCAGGCCGGCGAAGCTGAGCAGGGTGGGGGCCAGGTCCGCGCCGCCGACGGGGGTGCGGCAGACCTTGCCCTCGGGCAGGGTGCCGGGCATGGAGACGATGAGCGGCGAGCGCAGGTTGGCGTCGTAGGGGGCGAGCTTGGCGCGGAAGCCGTGCTGGCCCCAGGCATAGCCTTGATCGGCGGTGAGTACGACGAGGGTGTTGGCAAGCTGGCCGCTCTCCTCAAGGGCGGCGAGCACGCGGCCAATGCCTTCGTCGAGCGCGCGCACGGCCTGGTGGTACTGGCGCGACCAGGACGACAGACTGCGGCCGTTGTCGCGCCGCGCGTCGTCGCCGACCTCGCTTCCCATGGCATTGTCGCTGAGCACGGGTTGCCCGTCGGCGCCTTTCTGCCAGGCGGAGACCTTCTGCATGTAGCCGGGTTTGCCCGGGCGCGGCGGGTAGATGTCGGCGGGTGTGGCGACCTCGGCGCCGGGGTAGTCCTCAAGGTGACGTTCGGCGGGTGTGTAGGGAGCGTGCACGCCGCCGTAGCAGAGCCAGAGCAACCAGGGCTTGTCGGCGGGCCGCTTGGCGCCGCGGATGTAGTCGACGGCCCAGTCGGTGTAGTTGTCGGTCGAGTAGCCCTGCACCACGCGCGGCTCGCCGCCGTCGAAGGAGAGCAACTGGTCGTGGTAGTAGTTCGGCGCGTTGTCGGGATGGCGGGGGCGGTTCCAGACAATTTGATGATCCCAGTCGCGGCCGAAGCCGGCGTCGTTGCCGGCATGCCACTTGCCGATCTGCGCGGTGTGATAGCCGTGGCGACGCAGTTCGGCCGGCCAGAAACGGCACTGCTCGGGGTCATAGGTGGCGCCGGGGTAGGGTGGCGTCATGCGCATCGTTGCAACCCCGTGCTGGTGGCGACCGGTGAGGAAGGTGGTGCGCGAGGGCATGCACCAGGTGCCGATGTAGGCGTGGGTGAAGCGCACGCCGCGGGCGGCGAGGCGGTCCATGTTGGGGGTGCGCGCCCACGATTCCGCGCCCTCGTAGCAGGACAGCGTGCGGTAGGAATGATCGTCGGTGTAGATGATCAGCAGGTTCGGCTTCGCCAACGCCAGGGCGGGAGCGAACAGCAGGAGGGCGAGTCGGCGGGCAAACATGGCGATGG
>JBIJBO010000272.1:0-2583 GCA_044345215.1 Prosthecobacter sp.
GATGGTCTCGAGGTAGAGTCGGCGCAGCAGGTCGCCATCGACGCTGCGATCGAGGACGTCGTAGATGGCCGACTCCGAACGGTGGTCGAAGGCGCGATAAACGTTCTGCAGGAGCGGGGACAGCACGGCGGCGGCGCCCTCCGGCTGGTCCACCTCCGGTCCACCCCTCGGGGCCACAGGCAGGACAAAACGCGGCCAGAGGATGATGGCGCCCACTCCCCAGAGGATGGCGTAGAGCAGCCAGCCGCCGAAAAGACGTGTCCTGCGGCGATGGAACGACCAGGCCAGGGCGGCCCCGACACAGGCCCAGAGCAGGAACCCGACGGGCAGGTTCAAGGAGGCGGTGGCGGTGCCCGGCACCGCCACCAGGGGCTGCGGCCGCGGCAACCGACCGTGACTGTGCCAGGTGAGACTCGAAGTGCTGCGGTCGATCTCCGCCGGCTCGCTCCGCGATCCGAACAGGACACCGACCGGCAGTTTGCCGGACTCCGGCAGGTAACCCCGCCAGGCAACGGTCACCTGCTCGGGCATCGGCGGCAGTTCAAAACTCCAGGCGAGCCCCAGCAGGGCTCCGGCCAGGGGCAGTTCCAGGACGTCCTCGACCGGTTGGGTGGCGCCCGGCTTGCCGCTGAGCAGGACGGGATGGGCCATGGAGCGCGCCGCCTCGCGGCCATCCTCGGTGTGCAGCCGGCACCAGGCCTCGGCATGGGCGGCCATGTCCTTGGCAAGCCGCTGCCGCGCGGCACGGTCGATCACGGCGGGAGGTTCGCGGCCGGGATCCAGGATGCGCAGGGCGGTCGCCGCATCGTAGAGCACCTCAAAGCGGGCCTGGTGGGGCTCCAGATAGAGATAGGCCTGAGCGACCGCGAAAACGGGCCCCGGGGCGGCGGCAGGCGGCGGGGATGCAGGTGCCGGGGCGGTCGCCTCGGTGGCGGGGCTGGGCGTGACAGGGATCGAGCCGGGGCGCGCCCGCTGGAGGATATCCGCCGGCGAAAGCTGCAGGGTTTGCGTCCATCCCACATCGGTCGAGGCAAACCCCAGAAGGGCCAGCCAGACGCAGGTCCGGCGTGCCGGCGGCAGTTTGCGCAGGGCCTTGCAGCAGGACCGCAGGAACAGTCGCCAACGGGAGAGGATCACACGGGGCATTAAGTCGGCGAAAACAGGGACCGGCAACCGCGAAGTCAAAAAAAGCCGGGAGGATCCCATCAAGTTGGTGTTGCGCGCGCAAGTCTGAGACGTTTACATTTCTGCACCGTCACACCCTTCCCATGAAACACCTCCTTGCCCTGCTCGCCGCCGTCGCCCTCTCGCCGCTCGCCGCCGCTGAACCCCTCAACACGGTATGCCCGGTCTCGGGCAAGCCGGCGAATCCGGCGATCACCAGCCAGTACAGCAAGACCGTGACCGTCTGCTGCGACCGCTGCGTCAGCCAGTTCAACGCCACGCCCAAGGCCTACCTGCGCAACATCCTGGCGGCGAACGGCACCCAGTGCCCGCTGAGCAAGAAGCGCGCGGACGCCTCCAAGAAGGTAACCTACCTGCGCCAGGTCGCCTTTGCCGATGCCGCCAGCAAGGCCGCTTTTGACGCCGCTCCCGACCGCCACATCACCCAGGTGCGCTAAGCCTCTGTCCCACTTCAACACAAAACCGGCGCCCCATTTGGGACGCCGGTTTTTTTTTGCACTTCAAAAGCCTTCTCAAGCCGCCTCGTCATTCGGCTCGATAAGGCCATATTCACCGTCCTTGCGGCGGAACATGATGGCGAGACGATGGGTCTTCTGGTTGTGGAAGACGACGAACGGACGATCGCTCATTTCCAGGTCCAGAATGGCCTCATCGGGATAGAGCGGACGCACCTTGTACTGCTCCTGATGGATGTAGGAGGCCTCGATGTGCTCCTCTTCCGAATGCAGGTCGTCGGCGTGGAAAACGTGCTGCTCAAGATGGCGGATGCTGCCCTCCTTGCGCGGGCGATGGCTCTTGAGCAGACGGGTCTTGAACTTGCGCATGCGGCGGGCGATCTTGGAGATCGACTCGTCGATTGAGGCATAGATGTCCTCCGTCGTGCTCTTCACCTCGATGACGATGTGATTGGCGCAGAAAAGGATGATTTCGGCGATCTGGCGGTGGTGCTCGACATCCAGGACGACCTTGGCCTCGATGATGCGCGGGTAGTCGAGGTGCAGACCCTCAATCTTCTTGTGCGCGTAGTCGCGGATGGCGTCGGTGATCTCGATGTGACGTCCGGTGACGACGATCGGCAGGTTGACGTTGTGTTTTTGCATGGTGTGTCGTTTGGGGTTGGGGAATGGCGGAAGGAGCAGGCCGTTCACATGGTGAAGTCTTCACCCAGGTAGAGCCGGCGTGACTCGGGGTCGTTGACGAGAAAATCCTTGGTGCCATGACGCCGGACCTGGCCCTCGTAGATGAGGTAGGCGCGGTCGACGATGTTGAGGGTTTCGCGGACATTGTGATCCGTGATCAGGATGGCCAGGCCGGCCGCACGAAGCATGCGGATGATGTCCTGGATCTCGCTGACGGCGATCGGATCGACGCCGCTGAACGGTTCGTCGAGCATGAGCA
>JBIJBO010000158.1:0-8708 GCA_044345215.1 Prosthecobacter sp.
GCAGAGCATCAAGCAGGACGGACCGCGCGGGCGCTGTCGCTTTTACGTGGAAAGTGACACCTTTCTGGAAGGCGCGGACTGGGACAAGGCGGTGTATTGGACGAATGCCGACCGCCTGGATCGGACTGAGCCGGCGGGCGGTTATGCCGGTCAGGACAAGGAGGGCGATCCGCCGCAGCTCTACAGCCTGGCTGCCGTGGCTTATGAGAGCCTCATGATTGGCATGCATCAGATCCATCGCGGTCCCAACAACGCGATCTGTGACCGGGGCGGTTTCCCCAAGCTCACGGACCTGGAACTCGGTTTCAGCCGCGACGGCTTTCATTGGGATCGGCCCGATCGGCGGGGCTTCATCCGCGGCGAGCGACGCGAAGGAGCCTGGGACCGTGCCTACCTGCACACGACCACGGGCGTTTGTGTCGTGCTCGATGACCAACTGGTCTTTCCCTACTGCGCCTATTCCGGTGACGCGGGCGAGGGGCGTTCCAACATGTATGGCGGTGCAGCGATCGGTCTGGCGACGCTGCGTCGCGATGGCTTTGCCTCGATGGATGGCACTGGGAAGCTGACGACGCGCCCGGTGAAGTTTCAGGGCCGCCACCTCTTTGTGAACTTGAACGGCGAGGTGCGGGTGGAGGTGCTGGATGAGAAGGGCAAAGTCCTGAGGAACTCCCACACAATGTCGGGAGATCAAACGCGGCTCAAGGTCACCTGGTCAGACAAGTCCGACCTGTCCGACTTGGCCGGTCGGCCCGTGAAGTTCCGTTTCCATCTGGCAAAGGGCTCGTTGTATGCCTTCTGGGTCACGCCGGATGAAAACGGTGCCAGCAACGGCTACGTCGGTGCCGGCGGTCCGGCGTTCAGCAGTCTGCGTGACACGGCTCCCTGATCTCATGAAACGCTTCTTCGACAGGTTCAACAACCTCTACCCCATCTGGCTCGTGCTTCTGGCCGCGGTGGCGTTTTTCCATCCGCCGGCGATGCTTTGGTTCACCGCCGACTGGATCTTCTGGTCGCTCGCGGCCTCCATGCTCGGCATGGGCCTGACGCTGAGCCTTGACGAATTTCGTGCCATCGGTCGCATGCCGGGCAGTGTCGCCGTGGGATTTGTGGCCCAGTACACGATCATGCCCCTGGCAGGCTGGGGCACGGCCAAGCTGCTCGGATTGGAAGCGGGGCTGGCGGTCGGCATCATCCTGGTGGCGAGTTGCCCCGGCGGCATGGCCTCGAACATGATCGCCTACCTGGCGCGCGCCAACGTGGCGTTGTCGGTCGTGCTGACCGTCTTCTCGACCCTGCTGGCCTTCTTTTTCACGCCGTTGTGGACCCGCACGCTCGCGGGCGCCTACGTCCCGGTCGATGCCTGGGCCCTTTGCAAATCGGCGCTGCAGCTGACGGTCGCTCCGGTGGTGCTGGGTGTGCTCATCCGCTGGAAACTGCCGCGCACCGCCGACCGCATCGGCGCGGCCGGCCCGAGCTTCGCGGTGCTCGCCTTTGTCTGCGTGACCGGCGGCATCGTGGCGGCCAGCGCCGAGGCCATTGCGCAGCACTTTGGCCGACTCGCCCTCGCGGCTTTTGTGCTGCATGTCTTCGGTTTTGGCCTGGGTTATCTGCTGCCCAAGTTGCTGTGCTTCCCCGAATCCGTGGCGCGCACGGTCAGCATCGAGGTCGGCATGCAGAACGGTGGCATGGCCGCCTCGCTGGCCCGCCTGCACTTTGCCGCCATGCCCCTCGCGGCCGCAGCGGGTGTCTTTAGCGGGGTGATGCAGAACATCATCGGAGGTTTCCTCGCCTCGTGGTGGAAGCGCCGGCCTCCCTCCGCATGAGCCGGCGCGACATTCATTATTGGAAGTGCGACCGCCCTGCCGCCTTTCACGGCACCGCGCCGCGTGCGGGCCGCACCGGGGAACTGGCCGGTCCGCTGGCCGCGGCCTTGCGCGAGCACCTGGGCGTGCACCGGTTGTCGTTGCAACCCGGAGAAGGGCAGGGCAATCACCTGACCTGGCGTGTCGATGCCGACGGTCAACGCCTGTTTGTCCGGGTTGAGGACGGTCCCGAGGGCGACGGCCACCTGGCGGTCGAGAGTGAGGTGCTGGCGCGGGTGCGGGCGGCGGGCGTCCCGGTGCCGGCGGTGCTGGGTTGCGATGCCAGCCGCACGCGCGTTGCCTTTGCCTGGCAGGCTTTGGAATGCATCGAGGCTCCCGACTTGAACCACTGGCACCGGCGCGGTGAGTTGCAGGTGGAGCCCGTGGCCCGCGCCATCGGTGCCGCGGTGGCGCAGTGGCAGGCCGTTCAGCCCGCGGGCTTTGGCGTGCTCGATGCCGGTCTGGTTGGCCTGCGTCCGAGCTACGCCGATTATTTTCTGCTGCGTCTCGACGCCCATCTCGGGTTCCTCCAGGACCGCGGCTTTCTGATCCCGCGCCAGGCGCGCGAAATCGAGGCCGCCATCGCCGCGGCCGCCGGTCTGCTGGAGTTGCCGCAGGGCTGCCTCGTGCACAAGGACCTCGCGCTCTGGAACATCCTCGGCGTCCCGGACCGGATCGAGGCCTTCATCGATTTCGACGATGCCATCAGCGGCGACCCGATGGACGATCTGTCGCTGCTCGCCTGCTTCCACAATGCCGCGTTTGTGCGCGCCGCCTTCGCCGGTTACGCCGAGTTGCGGTCGCTGCCGGCCGCGCCGCTGCCGCGTTTCTGGCTGCACCTGCTGCGCAACCTGATCGTCAAGGCGGTCATCCGGGTCGGTGCCGGCTACTTCGAGCGCGACGACGGCTTTTTTCTCGGCGGCGGCGCCGCCCTGCGCCGCGCCACCCACGAGCGCCTGGCGCTTGCCCTCGACGGCCTGCGCCGCGATGCTGACCTCTCCCTCCTGCCATGACTCCCGATCTCCACCTCGGCACCTGGATCTCCACCGGCTCGGCCGCCGTCGCCGAACTCGCCGCCCTTTGCGGGCTCGACTGGCTCCTGCTCGACCTTGAGCACGGCTGCGAATCGGAGGCGGTCGTGCCCGGCCAGTTGCGCACCCTGCGCGGCACGGGCACCCTTGGCATCGTCCGCGTCGGCGCGCCGCATGCCGACCTGATCGGCCGCGTGCTCGACTGGGGTGCGGCCGGTGTCATGGTGCCGCATGTCGAGTCGGCCACCGCTGCGGAGGCGATCGTGCAGGCCGCCCACCACGCGCCGCGCGGTCGCCGCGGTTTTTCCCGGACTGTCCCGGCCTGCGGTTATGGTTTGCGGTCTCCTGAAGACAGGGGATTGCCGCTCCTTCACGCCCAGATCGAAACCGTCGCCGGAGTGAAGGCCTGTGCGGAGATCGCGGCGGTCGAGGGCATTGACGTGCTGTTTGTCGGACCGGCGGACCTGCAGCATGACCTTGGGCGACTCGGTGCGGACGCGCCCTTCGACTACTTGGACTGCCTGCAAACGGTCGCTGGGGCCGCCCGTGCGGCTGGCAAGGCCTGCGGCATCCTTTTGCGCGAGGCCGCGGATCTGCCGCGCCATCGCGCGCTTGGCTACAGCCACATCGCCGTCGATTCCGATCTGTCGATCCTGCGCAAGGCCTGGACCGGCAGCGTGGCGGCGGCGCGCACCTGAAGCCTCAGAGCCGCGCCAGCACCTTCTCGACGCAGGCCTCGGCGGTGAGGCCGTGCTTCTTGCGCAGGGCGCCGACGCTGCCGTGTTCGACGAAGGCATCCGGCCAGCCGACGCGCACCACTGGGGTGGCGATGCCGGCCTCGGCAAGGTGTTCGATGACGCCGCAGCCGAAGCCGTTCATGAGCACATGGTCCTCGAGCGTGCAGAGGACCTTGACCTTGCGCGCCAGGTTTTCCAGGAGTGCGCCGTCGAGAGGCTTGATCCAGCGCGGGTTGACCAGGGCGACCGACAGGCCCTTCGCTTCGAGCAGCTTTTTCGCCTGTTCGGCGACCGGGAACATTTCGCCGAGGCCGACCAGGGCGACATCGCTGCCATCGGCCACGAGTTCGGCCTTGCCGATTTCCAGCAGGCGCGGTGTGGCCTTGGGGGTGACGCCGGGGCCGTTGCCACGCGGGTAGCGGATGGCGATGGGGCCGCTGTCGTGGTTGGCCATTGTCCAGAGCATGTCGACAAATTCGTCCTCGTCCTTCGGCTGCATGTGCACGAGGCCGGGGATGCCGCGCAGGTAGGAGATGTCGAAGAGGCCGTGGTGGGTCGGGCCGTCGTCGCCGCTCAGGCCGCCGCGGTCCATGCACAGGCGCACGGGCAGGTCCTGAATGGCCATGTCATGGATGATCATGTCGATCGCCCGCTGCATGAAGGTCGAGTAGATCGTCAGGAAGGGCCGTAGGCCCTGGGTGGCCATGCCGCAGGCAAACAGCGCGGCGTGTTCCTCGGCGATGCCGACGTCGAAGTAGCGCTCGGGGATCTCCTGCTTGAAGCACATGAGGCCGGTGCCGCCGGGCATGGCGCCGGTGATGGCGACGATGCGCGGGTCCTGCTTGGCGAAGTCGGTGACGCTGCGGCCGTAGATCTGCGAGTAGGTGGGCTTGTCGGTGGAGGCCGTTTCGCCGGTTTCGACGTTGTACTTGCCGAGGCCGTGGAACTTGAGCGGGTCCTCCAGAGCGGGTTTGTAGCCGCGGCCCTTCTCGGTGAGGATGTGCAGGATGACCGGTTCCTCCTGGGTCTTGAGGAACTCGAAGGTCTGGATGAGCAGCGGCAGGTCGTGGCCGTCGATCGGGCCGTAGTAATGGATGCCGAACTCCTCGAACAGGGTGCTGCGGTTGTGCGCACCCTCGCTCTGCGGCAGCAGCAGGCCCTTGGCGGTGTTCTCGACGCGCTCGGCCAGCTTGCGGGCGCCGCCGCCGAGGACGAACTCGACGAACTTGGCCGCCTTGTGATGCAGGTTGGCAAAGCCGGGGTGGGTGGCGATGCTGTTGAAATACTTGGCGATGGCGCCGACGTTCTTGTCGATCGACCACTCGTTGTCGTTGAGGACGATGATGAGCCGCTTGGTGTGGGCGGCGACATTGTTGAGCGCCTCGAAGACTGGGCCGCAGGTGAAGGCGGCGTCGCCGGCGACGCAGACGACGTGCTCGTCGGTCCCCTTGAGGTCGCGCGCCGTGGCCATGCCGAGGGCGGCCCCGAGGGCGGTGCCCGCGTGGCCGGCGCCGTAGCAGTCGTGCTCGCTCTCGCTGCGCAGCAGGAAGCCGTTCAGGCCCTCATATTGCCGGATCGTGTGGATCTTGTCCCAGCGGCCGGTGAGCATCTTGTGCACGTAGCCCTGGTGGGCCACATCGAAGACAAACTTGTCCTTGGGCGTGTCGAAGACGCGGTGCAGGGCGAGGGTCAGCTCGACGACGCCCAGGTTCGGGCCGAGGTGGCCGCCGGTCTGGCTCAGGGTCTCGATCAGGGTGGCGCGGATTTTCTCAGCGAGCGCGGGCAGTTTCTCCGGCGGCAGGGCTTTCAGATCGGCAGGGCAGGTGAGGGGCGGCAGGTCGGTGTCCACGAGAGTCAAAAAAGTCGAATGTCTGCGCTGTCTCCGGACTCCGGCTTGGCGGTTTTGCGGCGGGCCGGGGTCTTCGGCGCCTCCTCGGCCACCGGCGCTTCCGGATCGAAGGCGGTCAGGCTGGCGCCTTCGCCGTTGCCGGCGTTGATGAGTTCCACGCGCCGGCGCGCGGCCTCGATGCGCTGGCGGCAGGACTGCAGGAGCTGCATGCCCTCCTCGTAGCTGGCCACCATCTCCTCGAGCGGCAGCTTCTCCACCTCCATGCGCGCGACGATCTCGTCCAGGCGTTCCATGGCCTGTTCGAAGCTGAGTTGGCTGGGCGGGGTGGCGCTCATGCGGGGGATGCGGAGAGGGGTCGCATTATCAGGACGACCGGGGCCGCCGCAAGGGGAAAACCGGGGGGGCGGAGCGGAGAGCGGGGGCAGTGACCCCGCGTGCGGAGGTCCGCTGTAGGCGGGGGCAGTGACCCCGCAGCTCGCCTTCTCGCGTGTCGGTACCCCGCGCTACAGAATGAACGGCTCCACTGTAGGCGGGGGCAGTGACCCCGCAGCTCGCCATCTCGCGTGTCGGCACCCCGCGCTACAGAATGAACGGCTCCACGGTATGCGGGGGCAGTGACCCTGCCTACCCGTGGAATGTGGAACCACGAATGGCACGAAGGTCACGAAGACAAACCGGGTAGGGCGCCTTGTCCTCAAGGCGCCGTGGTTTTGCCTCGTGGTCGGACTCGGTGGGGGTGCCGGTTAGTCGCAGAGGAGCGGAGAGTGATGGTGGCAGCGCTGCGCTCCGCGGTCTGAGATCCGGCAGGGTGGGGTAGGAAGATGGAGGGCAGAAAGATTTTTTTTCAGAACGGTGGTGTTGGGCTGGCGGCCTGCTCCCGGGTTTCAGCCCGCCTCAGGCCGGCCAACTCACGGGCGTCTGAATGCCATGGGGAATGGGATGCTGGCCGCCCTTCTCGAATTTTTCTACCCCTCATTTTTCTGCCTCAGCAGGGCTTGTGCAAGGAGGGCGGTCTCGTCGCGCCGGGTTCGGGCGGGTTGGGGCTCTCCGCTCCACGCCCCTCAGCGACTGAGGTCGCCCTGGCAGAGGACCTTGAAGCCGGCACGGTGGAGGACGTCAACGCCGATCTCGGTGTCGTCGCAGTGCAGGGCAAAGAGCGGGTGCAGACCGGGCCGAACCAGGAGGGGGTAGCAGAACTCGAGGTTGAGCTCGGCGGCGAGCAGGGTGGACAGGCACTCGGTGAGGCGCTGGTCGGACTCGCGCAACTCGACGACGAGGATGGCGCAGTCGGTGTGCGGGATGCCCTTTTCGATGAACAGCATGGCGGCGCCCTCGGGGTCGCTCAGGATGAGGCGGACCAGGGTCATCTCGGTGGTGTCCTGCATCGACAGGCCCAGCACCTCAATGGCGTGTTCGTGGAGCAGGCGAACGAGGGCAAGCAGCGAGCCGACGCGGTTGGGAAGGAACACCGAGAGCTGGCGGATGGGCGTGCCCTTGGGGGTGTCGACCGAGGTTTCCTGCAGGTGCGGATGGTCCATGGCGGTGATGCAGCCCGGGCGGGAGGCCCGGTGTCGGGATTGAGGGGGGATTTCAGCCGGCGGGGCCGGTGGCGGAGCGCGAGTCGTCGAAGAGGGTGACGCGCAGCGGGATGCTGGCGAGGGTGCGGCCCTGGTGCTCGATGTTCCAACGGTACAGGCCCTGACGCTCGATGCGCAGGCGCTGGAGGTTGAGCACGATGTTGCGGCTGACGAACGGCAGGAAGGCGGAAGGGAAGGCGACCTCGACCCCGGCTTCGAGCGGCGGCAGGACGTCGTTTCCGGCGGGGTCGATGCAGCGGACGAGGATGCTGTGGCGGCCGGCGTCTGCCGGTTCAAAGATCATCCGGATGACGAGGGCGCAGTGCGGGTGCACGACCGGGTATTCGCGCGCGCAGAGGGTGTCGAAGGCGCCGAGCAGGCAGAGCTTGCCGGCGTAGTCCGACGCCGAGTCGCACAGAGTGGCCAGTTGCACGGTCATGGCGGGTCAGTTGCGGCGGAACAGGCGTTTGAAGAAGCCGCCGATCGTGCGCTGCTCGGCCTGCGGCGGTGGGGCCGGCGGCGGAGCGGTGGTTTCCGGCACCGCCTCGGCGGCGACGATGCCCTCGTCGACGGCGAGGGCCTGCGGCACGTCTTTCATGGCGGCGACGAGCGGGTCATCGGTGGGCGCGCCGGCGTAGAAGTTGCTGAACACCTCCTTGACGATGGGCGCGGCGACGGCGCCACCGCCGATTTTCTCGCCCGGGCGGCCCTCGTAGACCACGGCGAACGCGAGCACGGGCTGGCTGGCGGGCACGAAGCCGGTGAACCAGGCAAGGCGCTGGTCCTTGGCGACGCGCCACTGGGCGGTGCCGGTCTTGCCGGCGACCTGGGCCTGTTCGATGGCGGCAGCCCGGCCGGTGCCGCCAGGGCCGGAGACGACGGCGACCATGCCCTTGACGACCGTTTCTCGGTGCTCGGGCGAGATTTCGAGTTCACGGCGCACGCGGCGTTCATCGGTGGCGTCGACGACCTGTTCACCGATCGACTGCACCTGTTTGACGAGGCGCGGCTGGAACATGCGGGTGCCGTCGCCGAGGGCGCACATGGCCTGGCAGACCTGCAGCGGGGTGGCAAGCACGGCGCCCTGGCCAATGGCAATGTTGGCGAGCTCACCGCCGAGGATGCGGTGGTCGGCGTTGCTGGGGACATTCCCGCGCGCCTCGGCCTTGAGGGGGATGCCGGTGCGTTCGCCGAAGCCGAGGCGGAAGGCCATGTTGGTCACCGGATCGGCGCCGGCCTGCAGGGCGGCGGCGTAGAACCACGTGTTGCAGGAACGCTTGAGGGCGGTGATGACGTTCATCGGCCCCTCGTCGTTCTTGGTGTTCCAGTTGTGGAAGGGGCGGTCGCCGATCATCATCGAGATCGTGCAGTTGTAACTGGTGGCGGCGTTGACTTGCCCGCTTTCCAGCGCGCCAAGGGCGGTGACGATCTTGAAGGTTGAAGCCGGCGGGTATTCGCCGCGAAAGGAGCGGGCAAACATCGGCATGCGCGGGTCATTGACGAGCTCCTCCAGCCGGGCGGAACGGATGCCGGGCACGAACTCGTTGAGGTCGAAGCCCGGGTTGGAAGCCATGGCGAGGATGTCGCCATTGCGCACGTCCATGATGACCATGGAGCCGCCATTGCGGGCGTTTTTCTTGAGGGCGTTT
>JBIJBO010000033.1:0-27897 GCA_044345215.1 Prosthecobacter sp.
GCGCGCCGGCGACTCGCACGCGGCCTCGGGCGGGACGGACGAAACCCATGATCGACTTGAACAGGGTGCTCTTGCCGCTGCCATTGACGCCGACCAGGGCGCAGATCGTCCCGGGCCCGAGACGGAAGGAGGCGTCGCGCAGGGCGATGTGGCCGTTGGGATAGGCCACAGTGACGTTATCGACCTCGATGGCGAGCGGCGTGTCCGGCATGGGTTTCAGGGGGCGGCAAAGGCCTCTGCGAGCGCGCGGGCGTTGTAGTGCAGAAGGTCCAGATACGTCGGCACGGGGCCGTCGGGTCCGGTCAGCGAGTCCACATACAGCACGCCGGCGTAGCGCGCACCTGTTTCCTTGGCGACCTGGCGCATCGGCTTGTCGCTCACGGTGCTCTCCGAGAAGACCGCCGGGATGCTCTGGGCGCGCACCGTGTCAACGACCCGGCGGACCTGCTGCGGCGTGCCCTCCTCGTCGGCGTTGATCGGCCAGAGGTAGAGCTCTTTCAGGCCGAAATCGCGGGCCAGGTAGGAGAAGGCACCCTCGCTGGTGACCAGCCAGCGGCGGTTCTCCGGCACGGCGGCGAGGGCGTCGCGCACCGGTGCCTCGACGGCGCGCAGGCGCTCGGCATAGGCGGCGGCGTTGGCGGCATAAACCGGGGCGTTGGCAGGGTCGAGCTCGCTGAGGGCACGGCGGATGTTCTCCACGTAAACCAGTGCGTTGGCGGGCGACATCCAGGCGTGCGGGTTGGGCTTGCCCTCGTAGGGGCCCTCGCCGATGCCCATGGGCTCGATGCCCTCGCTGAGCACGGCCGAGGCAGCGCCTTGGGCCTGCTGGAAGAAGCGCTCAAACCAGCGCTCCAGGCCGAGTCCGTTCCACAGCAGGAGGTCGGCGTCCTTGACCTTGACCAGGTCCTGCGGGGTCGGTTCGTAGTCGTGGATCTCCGCGCCGGGTTTGGTGATCGACTCGACCACGGCGGCGTCGCCGGCGATGTTGCGGGCCATGTCCGCGAGAATGGTGAAGGTCGTCAGCACGCGCTTGCGGCCGTCGACCGGCACTTCAGGCGCAGGACTACAGGCGGCAAGGGTGAGAGGTGCGAGCAGGAGCAGGGCTTTCATGGCGGTTAGAAGCGGAAGCTGACCCCGGAGAAGACCCCAAAGTCCGGCGCCGGCCGGTTCAAGCCGAGACGGACACCGGCGTCAAAAACCAGGGTGGGGGTGAGAGCAAAAGTCAGGCCGGTGTTGAACAGCCCCTGGTAGGCCATGTCGTTGCCGGCAATGCCTACCAGTTCCAGATACGTGCCGACGCGCTCGGTGAGTCCGATGCCAAGGGTGGTGGAATGCAGCCACTCGAGGTCGTGGCCGCCGGTCTCGGTGTCGTGGACGAGGTCGATCTCCCCCATCAGGCCGAGCGTGACGCGCTCGGACAAGGGCAGGCCAAAGGGCAGGATCAAACCACCGGCCCAGGCCTCGTCACTGACGTCGGTGTGGGTGGGCACGGTCACGTAGGGCATGAGCGCCAGGGCCGGGCCTCCGTCGTCATTGCCGAACAGGTTCTGCTTCAAGCGCAGGGTCAGATCGCCAAAGCCAGTGGTGCGGGTGCTGTCCCCACGCTCGGAAACCCCGGCGACCGCGTGGCTGTTGACGATGAGCTGCAGGTCCGTGTCGTTGCCGAGACCGGCCTTGAGGTTAACCTGCCCGTAGATCCACTGGGTTTCGCGCAGGCCGCTGGCGTGGTCGCGACTGTAGTCGAAAAGACTGGCCTCGACTTGAAACAGCCCGGCTGGCACCGTGTAAGGCGACTCCGTGGTGTCGGGTCGGTCGGTGCTCATCGGCCGGAGATCGACCGCAAGCAGGGGGCAGGAGACCAGGAAAAAACTGAGCCAATGATTGGCGGGCATAGCAATGTTAGCCCGGTCTAATTCATCAAACCAGAGCTCCTCGCAAGTGGAAAAGATAGGTCGGGCTAACTTTTCGGTGTCGCGCCGGGCAAAAAGCGGTTGTCCGCCCCCGCTCCGGCGGGCATCCATGGGTGATGCCGCCCAAGCGCCAGGAGCCAACCGCCCATGTCCATTCCCCGGCCATGGAGGACTACCTCGAGCAGATCCACAATCTGATCGAGGCCAAGGGCTATGCGCGGGTGGTCGACATCGCCGGCAACCTGGGCGTCTCCCAGGCGAGCGTCACCAACATGATCCAGCGGCTCGATGCCGAGGGTTACGTGGTGTACGAGCGCTACCGTGGCGTCACCATGACCGAGGCGGGACGTGACATCGGCCGGGCGATTGCACGTCGCCACGAGGTCCTGACACGCCTGCTCGCCGGCTTCGGGCTCGACCCCAAGACCGTGCATGAGGACGTCGAGGGCATGGAGCATCACATCAGCCGGCAGACGCTGGAGGTGCTGACCCTGCTCATGGAGGAATTGGAGGGCAATGCCGAGTTGATGGCGCGTCTCAAGCGCAAGCTGGCGCGAGGCTGACCCGATAGATTCCCTTGCCGGCCGCGTTGTTCAGGCGGAGGTTGTATCATCCGCATGTCGCGCTTTCACACCGCCCACCGACCTGACTGCCGCCTGCTGGCGCGCTTGGTCCACGGCTTGTTGCTGGCCTGCTGGCTGCTCTCCTCGCACGGCGTCGCCCCAGTGCTGGTGCTGGCCGCGGCCAAGGCCGACGGCGATCACCGCATTCAAGTGGATGCCCAGGCAGGGGGCTCGGTGACTCTGGTGCTCACCCACGAGCGGGCCGAATCCGAGGAACACCGGCATGGCACGCTCTGCGAGTTGATCCTGAGCTTTGCCGTCCATCGCGGCGCGACCAGCCCCGACCACGTGCTGAGATTCAACTCCGTCGATGAAAGCCAGGTCCGCGAAGCTTCCTCGGCCTCGCCCCTGCCCGCCGCCTGCCCGCCCATGCGGATCCTGGCGCGCATGACGGCCAAGCCTCTGCAGTCACCCTTTTGGCACGGCAAACCGGCGCGACCCTGGTCGCCCGGCTGTAGCGTGAAGAAGAGTCGCACCCGACTGGTGTGTTGAGCCGGGCCTGAAAGCCCGCCCCGGGAGGCAACCTGCCCTCACCCCGCCGGGATCCCCAGGATCCGGCCATGCTCCATCCCCACGTCCCCTGCCATGTCTTTTTCCCTTCGCACTTCCCTGCTCTGCCTGCTCACCGCCGCCACCGCCACGGCCAGCCCCGTCTCCGTCACCTCCCTGGTCCAGAAAGCCCTGGCCACCCACCCCGAGCTGCGCTTCTACGAGGCGCAGGTCGACGCCGCCCGCGGCGGCAAGACCAGCGCTGGTGAAATCGCCAATCCCGAACTGCTGACCGGCGTTGGCAACTGGCGCGTGCGCGACCTTGCCACGGGCGGCGTCAGCGATGGCCCAACCTGGTCGGTGCAGCTCACCCAGACCTTCGAGTGGCCCGGCCGGCTTGCCCTGCGCAAGGCGATTGCCCAGAAGGACATCGAACTCGCCCAGCTCGGCGTCGAGCAGTTCCGCACCGCGCTGGCGGCCCGCGTGCAGAACCTCTGCTGGAAGGTGCTCGCCGGACAGGAGAAAACCCGCGCCGCCGAGGAGGTGGCCCAGCGCTATCAATCGCTGGCGACGGTGCTCCTGCAGCGCGATCCCGCCGGGGCCGCGCCGCGTCTGGAGGCGCGGATTGTGCAGGCCAACGCCCTCAACCTCAGTGCCGCCGCCGCCGCCGCCCGCAACGAGCTGGAAGCCGCCCGCTTTGAACTCAACCAACTGCTTGGCGAAAAACCCGGCCAGTCGGTGGAACTGCGCCGTGAGACCACGACGCTGAATCCGCCGCCAAACCTGGAATCCCTGCTCGCCAGCGCCCGCCGCCACAACTTCGACCTGCGCGCACGCATGCTCGATGTCCAGCAGCAGGGCTACGAGGTGAAGCTCGCGGAAAACGAGCGCTGGCCCTCGATCAGCGTCGTGCCCTACGTGCAGCGCCAGAAGAACCAAACCCGTGAAACCCAGGCCGGCATCGGCATCTCCATCCCGCTGCCGCTGTGGAACCGCAACAAGGGTGCCATCGACAGCGCCAAGGCCCGCCAGGTGCAGGCCGAGGTGATGCTCACCGCCCAGGTGCGCCAGCTTGAGCGCGAGGTCGCCGCCGAAGCCAGCCACTACCGCATCCACGTGGAGGAGCTGGCGAAGTGGCCGGGAGACACCCTCGACAGCTTTCGCCAGGCGGCGGCCGAGGCCGACGAACATTACCGCCTGGGCGCCCTGCCGCTGCCGACCTACACCGAGCTGCAGCAGCAGTATGTCGATTCGGTCAGCGCCGTGCTCGACTCCCAGCTCAACGCCGTCGAGGCGCGTCTCGCCCTCGAACAGCTCACCGGCACCAAGCTGCCCTGATCCCGCATCCGGAGTGCCGGCCGAGGTTCCACCCCGCAACCGGCGCGGCAGCCGCTGCCCATGTGACGGCTGTTTGAACTCCTCAGGAATTCCCTGTCATGCTCAACGCCCTTCTTGAATTTTCCATCCGGCAGCGCGCCGTCGTGCTGCTTGGTGCCCTCGGCCTGCTGGCCGCAGGCACCTACGCCCTGCTGCACCTGCCGGTCGATGCCGTGCCCGACCTCACCGGCCCACAGGTCCAGATCAACGTCAGCGTGCCCGCCCTCGCCCCCGAGGAATCCGAGCGCGCCGTCACCCGTCCCATCGAAATGGCGCTCGCAGGCATGCCCGGCGTGCTCGACTCCCGCTCGATCACCAAATTCGGCCTCAGCCAGGTGACCATCGAGTTCGAGGATGGCACCGACATCTTCCGCGCGCGCCAGCTTGTCACCGAACGACTCGGCGCCGTGCTGCAGGAACTGCCGCCCGGCAGTGAACTCAGCCTCGCGCCAATCAGCACCGGCCTCGGCGAAATCTTCTACTACACCCTGCACTGGAAAAAGGACGCCAAGGAGCGCCCGGCCGATGAGCGCGAGGGCCTGATGCGCCTGTGGGAGACGCACGAGTACATCGTCAAGCCGATGCTGCGCACCGTGCAGGGCGTCGCCGAGATCAACAGCAACGGCGGCCACCAGCGCCAGGTCACGGTCGAGCCGATGCTCGACAAGCTCAAGGCCGCCAACATGACCGTCGGCGAACTCGCCGACATCATCCGCGGCAACGTCGAGAACGCCGGTGGCGGTGTCATCAGCCGCGAGGGCGAACAACTCACCGTGCGCAGCGTCGGCCGCGTCAGCACGATCGACGAAATCGCCCGGCTTCCCGTCAAGTTTGGGGCGGCGGTCGAACCCCTGAAGGTGTCAGACATCGCCAAAGTCGCCTGGGGTGCAGGCTTCCGCGGCGGCGCGGCCACCATGGACGGCGAGGAGGTGGTGCTCGGCACCGTGATGATGCTCATGGGACAAAATGCCCGTGTCGTCTGCCACCGCGTGGAACCGCGTCTGCACGAGGTGCGCGACAAGCTGCCGCCCGGCATGGACATCACCATCGTCTACGAACGCAGCGACCTTGTCGAGGCCACCGTCGGCACGGTCGAGAAAAACCTCCTCGAAGGCGCCGTGCTGGTCGTCGCCGTGCTGCTCGCCCTGCTGGGCAACTGGCGCGCGGCGATCATCGTCGCCCTGGCCATCCCGCTGTCCTTCCTGTTCGCCATCTGCGGCATGGTTCAGGGCGGCTGGTCGGGCAACCTGATGAGCCTCGGCGCGGTCGACTTCGGCCTGATCATCGACGGCGCCGTCGTCATGGTGGAGAACATCGTCCGCCGCCTCGGCCTGCGCCAGCATCACCTCGGCCGCAGGCTGACGCCCGAGGAGCGCAGCCGCGAGGTGCTTGCCGCCAGCAAGCAGGTGGCCAGCCCGATGTTCTTCGGGGTGCTCATCATCACCATCGTTTACCTGCCCATCCTCTCGCTCACCGGCATCGAGGGTAAAATGTTCCGGCCGATGGCGGTGACGGTCATCTTCGCCCTGGCAGGTGCCCTCCTGCTGTCGCTGACCCTGATGCCGGCGCTCTGCTCCTACTTCCTCGGCGGCAACATCGCCGAGAAGGAAAACTTCCTCATCACCGGCCTCAACCGCATCTTCCAACCCCTGCTGCGGCTCGCCATCCGCCTGCGTTTTCTGGTCGTGCTCGCCGCCATCGGCTTCTTCGCCTTCTGCGGCCTGCGCTTCGGCTCCCTGGGCGCGGAGTTCGTGCCCAAGCTCGATGAGGGCAGCATCGCCGCGATGATCTACCGCAAGGTCGGCATGAACCTGCAGGAGTCGCTCCACGAGGATCTGGAACTCGGCAAAATGGTCCGGGAGAAGTTCCCCATGGTGACCCGTTTCTTCACCCGCAGCGGCACCAGCGAGGTGGCAACCGATCCGATGCCGCCGAACGAGACCGATTTTTACGTCTTCTACAAGCCGCTCGCCGAATGGCCGAAAGGACCGGGCCTGCCGACCAACAAGCAGGAATTGATGAAGGCCATCGAGGAGGAGGCGCTGCGCGAGCACGAGGGCCAGACCCTCGAATTCGGCCAGCCGATCGAGACGCGCTTCAACGAGATGATGGAGGGCACCAAGGCCGAGCTGGCCGTGCGCATCTACGGCGTCGAGTTCGACCTGCTGGAAAAACTCGCCTCGCAGATCCGCGACATCATCAACGCCACGCCTGGCGGGCAGGCCGAACTGGAAACGGACGGTCGCCCGAGTGCCCTGACCCTGCAGGTGAAGCGCGACGTGCTCACCAAGTACAACGTGCCGCTCGCCGAGGTGAACCGCGCGGTCTCCGCCGGCCTCGGAGGTGAAGTCGCCGGCCAGCTCGTCGAGGGTAACCGCAAGCGCGACATCGTCGTGCGCCTGCCCGAGGACGCGCGGTCCAAGGACGAAATCATCCGCAGCCTGCCGCTGCGGGTCGGCGACTACGGCATGATCGACCTCGGCCAGGCCGTTGAGATTCGCACCGAGAAGGCGGTCGATCCGATCCGCCACAGCCGCACCCAGCGCCGTGCGGCCCTGCTGGTCAGTGTCGAGGGTCGCGACATGGAGGGCTTCGTCCACGAGGCGACCGCCCGCATCAAGCGCGAGGTCAAGTTCCCCGAGGGCTACGACTTCGAGTTTGGCGGCACCTTTGAAAACCTGCAGGAGGCGCGCGCGCGCCTGGCCATCGTCGTGCCGACGGCGCTCATCCTCATTCTGGCGCTCATCTTCTTCGCCTTTGGCAGCCTGCGCCAGACCTTTCTGGTGGCCACTGGCATCCCGCTGGCGCTGACCGGCGGCATCCTCGCCCTCGACCTGCGCGGCATGCCGTTCAGCATCACCGCCGCCGTCGGCTTCATCGCCCTCAGCGGGGTCGCCGTGCTCAACGGCCTGGTGCTGGTGAACTACTTCAACGAACTGCGCGAGGAGGGCCTGAGCCTGCGCGAGGCCGTTCTGCAGGGGGTCGCCACCCGCCTGCGTCCGGTCATGATGACGGCCCTGGTCGCCGCGCTCGGTTTCGTGCCGATGGCGCTCGCCCACGGGCCCGGGGCCGAGGTGCAGCGACCTCTCGCCACCGTCGTCATCGGCGGCATTGTCAGCTCGACCCTGCTCACCCTGCTGCTGCTGCCGATGCTGTACGAATGGATTGAGCGCCGCAGCAAAACCGACTGAATCACGCCGCGCGGGAGCCCGTTCAGGGCTCCCGTTCGACGGCCAGGGCAATGCCCATGCCGCCGCCGATGCACAGGCTGGCGATGCCGCGGCGCAGCCCCTCGTCCTCCATCCGGTGCAGCAGGGTCACCAGCACGCGCGCGCCGCTGGCGCCAATGGGATGCCCGAGCGCGACAGCGCCGCCGCGACGGTTGAGCTTTTCCGGTGCGAGGTCGAGTTCGCGCGCGCAGCCGAGCACCTGGACGGCAAAGGCCTCGTTGATTTCAAGGGCGTCGACCTCGTCGAGCGACCAGCCGGTCTGCGCACAGACCCGGCGGATGGCACCGACCGGCCCCAGACCCATCAGCGCCGGATCGCAGCCAACCGCCGCCGCGGCCACGACGCGGGCCCGTGAGACCAGGCCATGCTCGCGCAGGGCAACGTCGCCCGCCAGCAGCAGCATCGCCGCGCCGTCGTTGATGCCGGAGGCGTTGCCGGCGGTGACCGTTCCATCCTTGCGGAAGGCGGGCTTCAGCTTCGCCAGTGACTCCACCGTGGTGTCGGCGCGGGGATGCTCGTCGTTGGCGACTGCGCCCACCGGCACGATCTCGCGCCCGAACGCCGCGCGACTGGCGGCGGCGCGCGCCTGGCTGAGCGCGGCAAAGGCGTCCTGCTCGGCGCGGCCGATGCCGTGCTTGTCAGCTATGCGCTCGGCCGTCTCGCCCATGCCGAGCTTGAGCAGCGGGTCGCAGAGGCCGTCGCTGAAAATCGCGTCCTCGACCTCCGGGGCGCCGAGCTTTTTGCCCCAGCGCGCGTCGCGCAGGTAGTGCGGTGCGCCGCTCATCAACTCGACCCCGCCGGCCAGCACCAGGCCGGCCTCGCCGGAGCGAATGGCATCGGCGGCCAGCGCCACCGCCTTGAGCGAGGAGCCGCAGGCCATGTTCACCGTGAAGGCAGGCACGTGCTGCAGCTCGCCCAGCTTGAGCGCGAGCTGACGGGCCACGTTCATGCCGCAGCCGGCCTGCAGGACCTGGCCAAGGATGACCTGATCGAGCTGACCGCGCAGGGGCGCCGGCACGGTGGCCTCGGCGACCGCAAAGGCGAGTTCGGCGGCGCTGAGATCCTTGAGTCCGCCGCCAAAGCGGCCAATGGGCGAACGACGGGCGGCGACGAGGTGAACGGCATTCATGGCAGGCGGGCGGGTTGGGCGGCGACGAGGGGCTGAAATTCCATGCGCGCCAGGATGTCGGCCTGCAGGTCGAGGCCGTCGGCGAGTTCGATCAGGCGCAGGCCCTCTGCGGTCAACTCGAAGACGGCGCGCTCGGTGACGTAGAGCACCTGCTGGCCGCGGGCGAGGGCCGTGGGGCCGTGGAAACAGACGTGGCGGATCGCCTGCACGAACTTCGGCTGCTCCTTGGCGAGGAAGGTGCAGCAAAAGACCAGGCGGCGCGCGCTTTGGGCGATGTTCATGAAGCCGCCGACCCCGGCAAAGCGGTCGCCCATGCTGGCGACGTTGACGCTGCCCTCGGCGTCGATCTCCACGGCGCCAAGCACGGCGATGTCGAGGCCGCCGCCGTCGTAGAAGTCGAACTGCGCGGGCTGGTCGATCACCGCCTCCGGGTAGTGGCTGCAGCCGAAGTCGAGCCCGGAGGCCGGGACCCCGCCGATCGGACCGCTTTCCACGGTGAGGGTGAACTCGCCGAGCCGGCCGGTTTCGGCGGCGACGGCGGCAACGGTTTCCGGCAGGCCGATGCCGAGGTTGACGATGTCGCCGGCGCGGATCTCGCGCAGGGCGCGGCGGCCGATGCGCTTGCGCTCCGACTCCGGCAGCGGCGGCAGGTCAAACTCCGCGCCGGCGCTGACATAGGACGGGTTGAAGGCGCAGCCAAAGGTCTGGTCATGACGGGCGCCGCCGGAGACGACCACACGGTCGACGAGGATGCCCGGCACGCGCACCGCCTTGGGGTCGGGCAGCAGATCCACGACGCGCTCGACCTGGGCGATGACCAGTCCGCCGTGGTTTTTCGCCGCCTGGGCGATGGGCAGCACCTCGCCGATCAGGGCTTCGCGCTCAAAGCTGAGGTTGCCGTGACGGTCGGCCGTGGTGGCGCGGATCAGGCCGACGTGGACCGGCACCGGCTTGTAGCGCAGCCACGACTCGCCGTCGAGCAGGAGCCGTTCGACGAGCGGCTCCGTGGTGCGCGCGTTCATGCGACCGCCGCCCTGATCCGGCTCCATGAAGGTGCCGAGACCGACCCGGGTGAGCAGGCCGGGGCGTTTGGCGGCAATCTCGCGCAGCAGCACGCAGAGCACGCCCTGCGGCAGGTTGTAAGCCTCGATCCGGTTGTCGAGCGCCAGCGCACCGAGTTTGGGCGCCAGGTTCCAATGCCCGCCGATGACACGCTTCACCAACCCCTCATGGGCGAGATGATTGAGCCCGCGCGCCTCGCGGTCACCCTGGCCGGCGCAGTAAAACAGGGTCAGGTCGCGGGGCCCGCCAGTCTCCAAAAAGCGTCGTTCGAGCGCCTCGGTCAGCAGTTCCGGATGGCCGGCACCGACGAAGCCGCCGACCGCGACCGTGGCGCCCCCGGGGAGGGCGGCGACGGCTTCGTCAGCGGTGCAAAACAGCGGAACACGGCGCATGGATCTCCTCCTCAGCCAAACACGGCCTCCTCGATGCGCACGCGCAGGGTTTCCAGCGCCTGGCGATCCTCGAGCTTGTGACCGTTGGCGTCCTGAACATACACGGCGTCGAGGGCGACCCCCTTTTCCGTGGCGATGCGTGCGTGGGTGACGCTCAGCCCCAGCTTGCCAATGGCCATGAAGATGTCATGCAGCAGGCCAAGTCGATCGACCACCTGCAGCTCGACAACCGTGTCCTCGGGGGAGACTTCATTGTTGATGTGGACGCGCTGCGGGATCTCCGCCATCACCTCGTCGTAGCCGGGCACGCTGCGCCGCGATTTGGCGATGGCCGGGGCAAAGTCGAAGGTCTGGCCGACGAAGGCGGCGCGCACGGCGTTCTCGACGCGCTGCTTGGCGCTGCGACTGGTCACCGCGGTCAGGTTCGTCGTGCAGACGCGGAAGATGTCGAGCACCAGGTGATCGGAACGCTGGAAGAGATCGGCGCTCAGAATGTTGATGCTCTCCGCGGCGAGCGCGCCGGAGATGCGCGCCAGCAGCAGGTGGCGGTCCCAGCAGGTGACCACCAGCTCGCTGTAGCCGTGCACGGGGTAGTCGTTCCAGGTCATGACGGGCTGAAGACCGGCCTCCGCCTCCTCCTCGGCGAGTTGGACGAAGAACTGGCGGAACTGGCGCAGGTGCGCCTCGATCTGCGCCGGTTCGCGGAAGTTGAAGTAGCTGCGCGGCATGTGGCGGAAGTGCGCGGCGATCTCGTCGGCGTAGTCCGCGGACAGCCGCTTGTCGACCTCGGCGCGCACCTCGTCGAGCGGCACGCTGGCCCGGCGCATGAAGTCGGCCGGCGCCTGCATGAACTGCAGGGCGTTGTGGTAGAGGTGGCGGATCGAGGCCTCCTTGTAGCCGGACCAGCTCGCCTCGCTCGTGCCTCGCGAGTCGGCGTAGGTCATCACCAGCAGGCTGTCGAGGTTCTCCTTGGTGCGAACGATCTGGACAAAGTCCTCGATCACCTTGGCATCCTCAAGGTTCGAGGTCGTCGCCACGCGGTACATGAGAAGGTGGTTGTCGACCAGAAAGAGCAGCAGCTTGCGGCGCTCGCCCTTGATGAGGAGGCGGCGGGCAACCGCATCGGCGAGCAGGGTGCTCTCGTCGTCATGCGACTTCTTGTTCGCCGCCCGGCCGGTGTCATGCATGATCAGCGCCAGATAGAGCATCGACGGCTGCTGCAGGTCATGGAACAGCTGTTGGTAGAAGGCCGTCCCGCCGGCCTGTGGCGGTCCGGCGAGCTCGTCGAGCCGCTCGAGCGTGCGCAAGGTGTGCTCATCGGCGGTGAAGCGGTGGAAGAACTCGTGCTGGACCAGGCAGGTGAGCGCGCCGAACTCCGGCAGGTAACGGCCGAGAAAACCGACCCGGTGCATCTGGCGCAGGGTCCGGGCGACATCGCCGCGGCGCGACAGAATGACCTCGAAGATCTCACGCACCTCCCGGTTGTAGCGGAAGCCGGCATTGACCAGGCGGAAGCTTTTCTGGACCAGCTGGAACAGCTCCGGGCTCAGTCGCAGGTGGCGCTGCTGGGTGTGCGAAAACAGGCGCATGAGCCGCACCGGATCATCGCGAAAGATGGTTTCGCCCTCGGGGAAGATGCGGCCGTTCCGGCTGATGAAGCCGTCGAACTTGTCGGCGCGCTTGACATCCTTGCGACGCGCCAGGAAGCCCAGCAGGCCGCGCCGGCCGCCGGTTCCCTCGAGCGCCTCCAGATGAAAGCGGTCCATGATCTCGCTGCTGCGCTGGAGCACATCGCGCGTCGCCATGTAGTAGTCCTTCATGAACGCCTCGATGCGGCGCAGCACGCGCTTGTGGCGGTAGCCGAGGTGGCCGGCGACCACCCCCTGCAGGCGCAGGGTGAGCAGGTCCTCGCCGCGGCGCTCGGAGTAGTGCATCTCGTTGCGCACGCGCAGGATGAGGTCATAGGCGGCCTCAACCTCCTTCCAGGCACCGGGAGCGACGAAGCCGCGCGCGACCAGGTCGCGCGGATCAAGCGTGCGCAGCTTGGCGTAGGTCATCCAGATCAGGTTCTGGTAGTCGCGCAGGCCGCCACAGCCGTTCTTGGCGTGCGGCTCCTGCACGAAGGGCGTGCCGCCGTATTTCTCGTGGCGCGACGCCAGGTCCTCCTGCCGCTGGCGAAGGAACTCCTTTTCCCGTCCGTCAATGCACTCGGCATCAAAGCGCGCGCGGAACTCGCCGAAGGCGGTCTCGTCGCCGGTGAGAAAGCGCGCCTCGACGAGGGCGGTCATCGCGTGCGGGTCGCTGTTGGCATGGCGCAGGCAGTCGCCGACGCTGCGCGTGCCGCCCTGGCCGACCTTGAGGTTGAGGTCCCAGAGCAGGGTCTGCAGCGTGCCGACCAGGGTGGCCACCGCCGGCGGCACCTGCGCGGCATTGCCCGGCAGCATGAAGGTGAGATCGACGTCGCTGCCCGGACTCATGACCCGGCGGCCGTAACCGCCGTGGGCGACGACGCTGATCTTCAGGGTCTCGGCGCCCGGCTGCGCCGCCACACACTCCTCCCAGAGCAGGCGCACCAGGTGATCCAGCATGTCCGAGCGCATGCGGCAGACCTCGACACCGCTCCAACCCGCGCGGTGTCGCTGCTTGATGCGCTGTTCCTTGAGGCGGAGGAACTGCTTGCACAGGCGCAGCGTCACCGTCTTGCCGCGCGGCAGCGGGCCGCTGCCGGCAAACACCTTCTGGGCGGCGGCCTCGATGCGGCGCTTGTACTCGCGTTCGGTCATGCGCGTCAATACGTCAGCAGCGCATGCACCGGCGCGCGTTCCGCCAGGCGGGCGCGGCCGTTGAGAAAAGCCAGCTCGATGAAGAAGGCCGTGCCCAGCAGCTCGGCCTGCGCCTCCTCGATGAGCCGCATCGCCGCCCCCGCCGTGCCACCGGTCGCCAGCAGGTCGTCGGCCAGCACGACGCGCTCGCCGGGCGCCAGGGCGTCGAGATGCATTTCGATGCCATTGCTGCCGTACTCGAGCTGGTAGTCGAGCCCGCGTGTGCGCCAGGGCAGCTTGCCCTTCTTGCGCACCGGCACAAAGCCGGCGCCGAGCCGGTCCGCCAGCAGCGCGCCGAAGATGAACCCGCGCGCATCGATGCCCACGACCTTGTCGACCCGCTGGCCGGCAAATGGCGCGGCCATGGCCTCGATCGCCTCGCGCAGCAGGGCGGGATCGCCGAGCACGGGCGTGATGTCCTTGAACAGGATGCCGGGCTGCGGAAAATCCGGCACGTCGCGCACCGCAGCGCGCAACCGGTCGAGGGAGTCGGGACTCATGGGCGCCAGTGTGGGGGAGGTCCCGAAGGATGCAAGCGGCAATGGCCACGCACGGATTCCATCGTGCGCCCCGTCATGCCCCCACTGGCGCGCCGGAGTCGTCAAGCAACGCCCGGCCCTGGCGGGTGACCTACCACCTTGCCGTCCAACCGGGGCAGTGCTTCGACCTGACCTTCGGTCGCGCGCCCTGAGGTTTGCGGCTGGGCTCTTGCACTTGACGGAGATGCCCGCATGGAAGAGGCTCTTTTCCATCCTGGAGTCCAGGTGCGAACTGCCACCCAGCCGGCAGCCCAGCGACCACCCAAACCCCGTTCACCACAGCCCCATGGGACTGATCAACGCTTTCTTTGGCACCGCATCGGAAATCGACCCGGAAGAACTGGCGGCCGAGTTCGGTCCCATCCTGGCGGACGGGGAACAGATGACCGGCGCCTTCAAAGTCGTTCGGGACCTGTGGGTCTTCACGCAATGCAGGCTGATTCTGGCCGACAAACAAGGCCTCACGGGCAGAAAGGTGGAGTACCACTCGATCCCCTACAAATCCATCAGCCAATTCTCGGTGGAAACCGCCGGCAGGTTTGATCTGGATGCCGAACTGAAAATTTACATTTCGAGCAATCCTGTTCCGATCAAAAAAGAATTCAAAAAGGGCTCGGACCTCATCAAAGTGCAGAAGCTGCTCGCCGCCCACGTGCTCCGATGACGGCCGGGGTGTTTGTTGCTTGGATCGATCGGTCTTTGGATTGAGGGTTGCGCCGCAGGATGTCGTCAGCGCCAGGCATGATCCGGTTGTTCCGGATCGGCCGTTGCTTGAGCGTGTGAAATGTCGGGCCCAATCCTCCTTCGGAGTTCGTCAACGACCTGCCGCATTTCCCGTGGCGCAGAGATGGCATTGCGACGATAGATGATCTCCATGCCCGCTCCCGAACGTCCCCGCAAACCGGTTGGCTCGCGCACGCCTCCGCGTGCGGGTCCGCGCCCGGGGGGCCGGCCCGGCGGTCCGCCGCGTGGCGACCGCAGCCGCGGCGGCACTTCCTGGGAGAAGTCGGCGGACTGGTACGACCGCATTCTCGGCGAGCGTGGTTCGGAACTCTACCAGGCGGTGGTCATCCCGGGTGCGCTGCGCCTGCTGCGCCCGGCGCGCGGGGAAAAGATCCTCGACCTCGGCTGCGGCCAGGGCGTCTTCTGCCGGGCCCTGGCCGAAGCCGGCGCCCGCGTCACGGGAGTCGATGCCGCCGCCTCGCTGATCGCCCGCGCCCGCACCTACCCGAGCCGGACGCCGGTGCGCTACCACGATCGCGACGCCGCCCAGCTCGACGGCCTGGGCGAGTTCGACGCCGCCTCGGCCATTCTCTGTCTGCAGAACATGGAGCACCTCGACGAGGTGATTGCCGCCGCCGCCGCCGTGCTGAGGCCCGGCGGACGGCTGCTCTGGGTGCTCAACCACCCGGCCTTCCGCATCCCGCGCCAATCGGCCTGGGGCTTCGAGGAGGAGCGCAAGATCCAGTTCCGCCGGGTCGATGCCTACACGAGCACGCTGGCCGTGCCGATCACGATGCACCCGGGCAAGGCCGACAGTGAGAGCACGATCAGTTTCCACCGCAGCCTGCAGACCCTGACCGCCGCTGGCTTCCGCGCCGGCCTGCAGATGAGCGGCCTCGAGGAGTGGCATTCGCACAAGGAGAGCCAGCCCGGGCCGAAGGCGCGGGCGGAAAACCGCGCGCGGAAAGAATTTCCGCTCTTCCTGGCGTTGCTCTGGACCAAACCATGAACCGCCTGCTCCCCCTCGCCGCCGCACTCGCCCTGGGTGCCTGCCAGATGCCGCCCCAGCCGGAGGAGCGGAGGTACTTTTTCACCGAGGTGAAGCCGGTGCTGGAGCGCCAGTGCCTGCGCTGCCACAGCGGCCCAACGCCACCGGCGGGGCTGTCGCTCGAACACCGCGACGGCGGCGTCTTCCAGCGGCGAGCCGACGGCAGCGCTTTCCTGGTAAGGGGTCAGCCCGATGCCAGCCTCCTGATTCGCTCGGTCGCACGCGGCGGCACCCATCCGAAGCTCATGCCAAGGTTGGACGTGTCGCTCACCGATGACGAAATCGGCGCACTGCGCGAGTGGGTCGAGGACGGCGCCTGGTGGCCGCGCGGCAGCGATGGCCTGCTGCGCCCTCGGATCAACCCCGAGAACCCCTGAGCTTGCGGTCCTTGCGCGGTGCGGCGGCTTTGGCGTTGCCGTTGAGGTTGCTCACCACGCCCTCGAGCACGGCGAGGCCAAAGGAGATCTTCTTGAAGAAGGAGGCATTGTGCGGGACCAGGAAAAAGCGCGGATGCCGGCTCCAGAGCGCGCGCAGGCGGGCATCGAGCTCGGCTGCCTGCTCGAGACTTTCAATGCGCGTCGGGTTGCCGCCCTCAATGGCCATGCCGCCGACGGCGGCGCTCTCGAAGAAGATCACCGCGTCATAGCGGGCTAACTCAGCCTGCATGCTCGTGCCGAGGTCGGTAAAAAAGCCGGAGGGGTCCCCCGGCCAGTAGGCGGCGCCGTCGACGGTGCCGCGGTCGCAGAGCAGGACGCGGTCGGGGTAGCGAGCCGCCTGAACGTCCTCGAGGTTTTTCTGCACGTGGTAGATGGCCCGCTGGGCGGCATGCACCGCGTGCGGTTCGTGGACGCGCGGGAAGCCGCCACTGAAGACCAGGGTGGCCGCCTCCGGCACCAGGATGACCCGCTCGCCCATCTCGCGGCGGAAGAGGTCGGCGGCAGTCGTCTTGCCGCCACCCGGGCCGCCGGTGAGAACGATGCGGCAGCGATGGCTGGTTCGATGGGTCATGCTTCACCCTGACGGAGAAGCGGGGCGCGCGGCAAGCACGGCCCGCTGTTCAGTTCGTCAGTCCGCCGACTTTTTCTTTTTCTTGGCCGCGCCGGGGTTCGCCGGCGCCGTCTTTTTCTTGGGTGCGGCACCGCCGGTTTGGGCAGCCGCCACGGTTTCCGCCGGGAACCCGGCCTTGGCGTGGGTCACCAAGCCGTTCAGGGTCGCCAGGCCAACCCCCTCGACCCCGGCCAACTCGGCGGGATCCGCGAAAGGTCGGGCCTTCTGGATGGCGGCCGCGCGCCCCTCCCCGATGCCGGGCAGGCCGGTCAGCGCGGCAGTATCGCCCTCATTGAGCAGCTTGAGGAGCTGGGTTTTTTCGGAGGGTGACAGGGGATCAACCGCCTTGCGGGCAGCCACCGGGGGTTCGGCGTCCTTGGCGGCGGCCGGTTTCTTTGGGGCGGACTCCGCCAGCACGGACATGCCGAGGGCGGAGACAATCAGGGTGGTGAGGATGGATTTCATGGCAATGTTGAATTGCAAAAATAGCTTACACGAAAAGCGTATCGAAATCCAGCTCAAAGTTTAATCATAAGACAATTTTTTAATTGCTTGAGCGGTTCCCGCCGAATGACCCGGAGGGTGTGGACGCTTTTTCGATGCATCCAGCCCCTCTCCATGCTCTGATCCTGATTCCCTGCCCCGATCGGAGCTGGAGGCCGAGCTGTGCCGACGGCGGGCGGAAAAAACGGGCGGATTTTGTAGCGTTGCGCCTTGATCCATGACCGGCTGCTCTACGCCAGCCGGGCCTTCGAGCGTCCGCTCGAAGGCGAGGAAACCCCTGTGAAATTTCGCGGCGGCCGGCCGGATGGCGAGATGCGCTGGCGGCCCGCGCACAGGGCCCGCGCATCTCGCCCACCCGCGGCCTCGCCGCCGACTGCAAGGAGACCAAGACACTGGCCGCCGGAGCGCTGCACTTTCTGCCCAAACCCTAACACCGCGGAATTCCTGCTGCGCATGCTGCGCGAGGTGCTGGTAGCCCCTGGAGCGTCTTTCTGCTAGGGGATGGCCGCCCCGGCGCGTTGAGCTGGTGTCGATGAAAGCCCTGCTCCTCCTGCTACCCCTGTCCGCCATGGCCGCCAGCCCGTGGCGCACCGCGGACCTCGTCTTCCGCGACTCCCTCCAGGCGGCCTGGCTGCCCGGCGACACCACATTCTGGTACCGCGTCCAAACCGCGCCCGGGCAGGAAGAATTTGTCCTCGTGAATGCGGCCAGCGGTGGTGTGCGACGCGCCACCACCCTCGCCGGGCTGGGCATCCAACCCGCGGAAGTGCGCAGTTCCAGCCTGCGGCCAGGCCCGCAGCGATCGGGTCGCGGCGGGCCGGCAGCCCGTCTGCGCTTCCGCAACACCCTTGCGGAAGCCGTCGAGCTGGTCTGGATCGACTCCGAGGGTCACCCGCGCTCCTACGGACGCCTGGAGCCCGGTGCCGAACGCGAACAACCCACGTACAAAGGCCATGTGTGGCGCATCGAACGCGCCGGCCAGCCGCTGGCCGTCTTCGCGGCAGGTGCCCCCGAGCAGGTGCTGGTGATCGATGGTCCCGCGGGCAAAGCTACACCGGCGGCGACAAATCAGCGTCCCGGCACTCCATCACCGGATGGCCGCTGGCGTGCCGTCGCCGATGCCGGGGGCGTGCGTGTCATCCATGCGGAGGGCGTTGAGCGCGCCCTGGCAGGGGCCGGTCCCTGGCAGGGGCCGGTGCAGTGGTCGCCCGACAGCTCCGCGTTCGTCGTCAGCCGGACACCGCCAGTCAGCCAGCGCCGAATCAGCGTGGTTGAGGCCGCGCCCCCGGACCAGCTGCAGCCAAGGGTGAAGACGATCGATTACACCAAGCCGGGCGACACGCTGCCCAAGCCGCAACCGGTGCTCTTTCGCACCGAAGGACCGCATGTGGCGATCGACGCCGCGCTGTTCCCGACGCCCTTTACCCAGTCGAAGCATGTCGAGGTCGTCTGGGCGCCGGACGGCCGCGAGTTCTATTTCAACTACAACCAGCGCGGCCACCAGGTCTACCGCATCCTCGCCGTCAACTCGGCCAACGGCGGGGTGCGCACCGTCGTGGAGGAAACGTCCGCCACTTTCATCCACTACTCCGACAAAAGCTGGCGGCACTGGCTGCACGGCAGCGGCGAGCTGCTCTGGATGAGTGAGCGCGACGGCTGGTGCCACCTCTACCTTTACGACACGGCCTCGGGCCGCATGAAACGGCAGGTCACCCGCGGTGCCTGGCCGGTGCGCGAGGTGCTCCAGGTCGATGAGGCCCGGCGCGAGGTCTGGTTCCTCGCCAGCGGCCTGCTCACGGGCGAGGATCCCTACCACCTGCACCTCTGCCGAGCCTCGCTCGACGGCGGCGACGTCGTCCGGCTCACTGAGGGCGACGGCAATCACCGCATCGAGTTCTCGCCGGACCGCGAGTTCTTCATCGACCGCTGGTCGCGCGCGGATCTGCCACCCGTGCACGAGTTGCGGCGCAGCCGCGACGGCAGCCTGATCAGCGAACTGGAGCGCGCGGACACGAAGGCCCTGCTCGCCGCCGGCTGGCCGACCCCGGAGCGCTTCGTCGCCAAGGGGCGCGACGGCAGGACTGACATCCATGGCGTGCTCATCCGCCCCTCGCAGTTCGATCCGGCGAAACCGTATCCCGTGGTCGAGGACATCTACGCCGGCCCGCACGGCGCCTTTGCCCCGAAGGACTTCGACCCCGGCCGACGCCTTCACGAGATCGCCGAGCTGGGCTTCATCGTCGTCAAGCTCGACGGCATGGGCACGAACCACCGCGGCAAGGCGTTTCATGACGTCTGCTGGAAGAACCTCAGGGACGCCGGCTTCCCCGACCGCATCGCCTGGATCCGCGCCGCAGCCGCGACCCGCCCCTGGATGGACCTTGCCCGTGTCGGCATCTACGGCGGCAGCGCCGGCGGCCAAAATGCGATGCGTGCCCTGCTCGACCACGGCGATTTTTACCAGGTCGCCGTCGCCGACTGCGGCTGCCACGACAACCGCATGGACAAGATCTGGTGGAACGAGCAGTGGCTGGGCTGGCCGGTCGACGCAAGCTACGAGCTCAGCTCGAACGTCGCCGATGCCGCCAAGCTGCGCGGCCGCCTGCTGCTCATCGTCGGCGAGCTCGACACGAACGTCGATCCGGCCAGCACGACCCAGGTCGTGCATGCTCTGCAGAAGGCCGGCAAAAGCTTCGAGTTCATGCCCATCACCGGCGCCGGCCATGGCGCCGCGGAGACTCCCTACGGATCGAAGCTGCGCGCCGACTTTCTGGTCCGCCACCTTCGCCCGTAGCAAGCCCGGCAGGCAGGGCTCATTTCGGTCCAATGTTCAGTCCCTGCAGCCAGGGTGCCGGAATCTGCGGCGGCATGCCGCCGAAAGGCTGGTAGGCGGGCAGCTGAATGACGCCCATGCTGTGCGGCTGCGAAGCAATGAAGAACAGCGCCTCCGCACAGTCGCCGGTCTGAATCATCGTCGCGCGATGCTCCGGCGCCGGCTGCACGGGACGCTTGTCGACGATCGGCGTGTTGGCCTCGCCAGGGGCGTATTCGGAAAGCACGACGCCGTGGGCATTGAGCTGCATGCGCGCGGTGAAGAGCAGGCCGTGCACGGCCCACTTGCTCGCCGTGTAGGGCACGCCGGCGTAGGAATCGAAGCCATGGCCTGCGGTCGAGGAAACCACGACGATGCGGCCGCCACCGGCGCCGGCCATGGGACCGGCCACCGCCTGGATCATGTGGACGACGCCGAGCACGTTGATGTCCATGACCCGCCGCCAGCTGTCCTCGCTGGCGATGCGGGCCGGATCGGCGTGCGCCAGAAAGCGGTCGGGCGTGTTGATGCCGGCGGTGTGAATGAGCGCGAAGGGGGTGCCCGCCGCGAGCACGGTCGACATGGCGGCGGCGACGCTCGTCGAATCAGCGACATCGCAGACGACCGGTACGATGCGCGGCGACAGCGCGGCGGTTTCCTCCAACGATTCCAGGGTGCGGCCAAAAACGAAGGTTTTTGCTCCGGCCTCGGCAAACCGCTTGGCAGCCGCCTGGCCCATGCCGCCGCCACCGCCGGTGACGACAACGATTCTTTCGCTCCAATCGAAGTTCATGCGCCGAGGCTAGCAAGCCCAAGCGCTTCGTCCAGCGGCAGCCGCGCTTTCCGCCACCAAGATCTGCTGGCCTGGGCGAGTCCCCGCGTGCAAACTGGCGGCCGCCATGAAGCCCGTTCTCTTCTCCCTCCTTGTCGCCCTCAGCGCCGCCGCCGCCCCGCAGGACGACGCCGCCTGGCTGCGCGCCAAGGGCACACAGATTTTCCACGACGCCTTCGAGCGCGAGGAGGACGGCAACCTGGCCAAGGCCATCGGCAATGGCTGGAACAGCGCCACTGCCGACCGCGTGCCACAGCTCAAGCAGGCCGACCTCGACGACGGCATTCTGAAAATTGCCAGCGCCACGAAGGAGGCGGGACATGCGGCCCACATCCATCATGAGGCCGGCTTCGCCGACGGCGGCGCCATCGTGCGCTTCCGTTTCCCCGGCGAAAACCGCGGGGAGGGCCTGCAACTCGGTTTCGTCGACCGCGACACGAACCCGGGCGTGCACGCCGGCCACCTCTGCTACGGGATTCTGTCGCCCACCAGCGTGACGCTGATCGACCAGAAAAGCGGTGTCATGAACCTGGAGATCCGCGGCCGTCGCCAGGGCTACCTCGAGCGCAAGGAAAAGCTGCCGGCGGACCTGGAAGCACTGCTGAAAACCAAGAGCCACACGGTGCCCTTCAAGGCCGACACGAAATGGCACGAGCTGGTGCTGGTCACCGAGGGCGAGGAAATGCGCCTGAGCCTCGACGGCAAGAAAATCGCCAGCCATCGCTCGGACGGCTTCGCCCATCCGGTAAAACGCTGGTTCAGCTTCCTCGTCGGCTCGACGGTGTGGATCGACGACGTGCAGATCTGGCGCGTGCGCTGAGTCGCGCGCCGCCCACTCAGAGCTTCAGCAGGAAGTCAGCTCCGGCCAGGCGCGCGCCGTTGACCTGCAACTCCACGCGGTGTTTGCCGGCGTGATGCTTGCGGGTGGTGAAATCGCGCAGCAACTGACTTTTCTCCAGCACCGCCTCACCGCGCGCCGACAGGTCGACCAAGGTCCACTTGAAAACCTTTTCAAAGGTCTGGCCGCGCGCCTTGACGTAGTGGATCACGTAATCGACGGCGAGTCGTTGCGGCCGCGAGGAACACGAGCGCAAGACCGCCTGCAGGCCCAGGCGTTCGCCCAGACGCAGGCGCGCGGGCTGCAGGGTCAACACTGCCTCAACCTTGGGGACTTCCCCAAAGCCGAACAGGCGCAGGGCGCGCGGATGCCCGCGCTTGATCAGGGTGCGACAGGCGTGCCGGGCGATCCAGCCCTGGGATTCGCGCTCGAGGTCCCAGCTTTCCAGCCGGTCGAGCACCCACTCGGGATGATCCTTGCTGATGTCGTTGAGATGATTCGCCACCGAGCGGCGCACACTCGCCGAGGGATCGTCCTTGAGGGCCTCCAGCAGGACGGCGCAGGGCTGCGGATCGCGCACCAGCTCGCGCAACTGCAGCCCCCAGGGCAGGCGCGGCCGGGCGCCCTCGCTGGCCAGCCGCCGCACCGCCTCATGCGGGTCGCGTGTCCACGCCGTCAGGGCGGCGAAGGCGCGTTCGGGTTCAGCGGCAATGAAGGGTCGCACGGCAAATTCCGCGGATCCGAAGCGGGTGAAAAAGCGCAGCGACTCAAGCGAGAACTCGAAGTCCTCGCTGCCGAAACGGGCGACAAAATCACAGAGGAAGATGGCGACGAATTCGTGGCCGATCCGCGGGGCGAGCTTTTTCAGCACGCCGACCTTGTGCCGGTACGTGCCCGGCAGGGCGGCGTCGGTCGCGATCGCGCACTGCTGCAGGCGCTGCATCAGGCTGCGCTCTTCCAAGCCATCGAGCGTGAGCTTGAGGAAAATGTCCGCATCAAAGCGCGGGGCAACCACCGCAAGCTCGCCGGCGAGGTGGCGGTGGCGCCCCTCGTTGAACCAGTCCTTTAGCTGCGCCGGCAGCGGCTCGTCGGAAGCGGGCATGCGGTCAGCCCCAGTGCTCGGCGATCTTGCGCTTCAGGAAGGCGACACTGCGCGCCAGCTGATCGATGCCATCGACGCCGTCCTCGATGCTGATCCAGCCGTTGAAGCCGACCCGCTTCAGTTCGGTGAAGATGGCGTCGTAATCGTTCAGGCCCTTGCCGATCTCGCCGTGGCGCAGGCGCTTGGCATAGCCCTGGGCGCCGCCCTCCTCGCGGCGCAGGTCCTCGAGCGTGCCCTCGGCCAGGTAGCGATCACTGGCGTGCATGGTCACGACCCGGTGCGAGACGCGCTTGAGCAGCTCGATCGGATCCTCGCCGGCAAGGTAGGTGTTCGACGGGTCGTAGTTCACGCCGAAGTTCGGATGGTTTACCGCATCGACGAGCTGGCAGAAAACGTCCATCTTTTGGGCAAACTCGGGGTAGTCCCAGAAGTCGTCCTTGTAGTGGTTCTCCAAGATCAGCGTGATTCCGCGTTCCTGGGCATGGGGCAGGCAGGCGTGGATGGATTCGGCGGCGAGGCGCACGCCCTCGGCAATGCTCAGCTCCGGCCGGCGCTGGCCGCTGAGCACGCGGCAGTAGGAACCGCCCAGCGCGTGGGTCATGTCGATCCAGTGCTTCTGCTTGGCGATTTCTCTTTCGCGGAAAACGGCGTCGGGATGGGTGAAGTCCGGCGAACAACACATCATCGGAATAACCCGGCCGGTGGCCTCAACCTGCTGGCGGAAACGCGGCCAATTCGCTTCATCGGCCATCTCGAGGAAACCGGCATACCACTCCAGGCCCTGCACGTCGAGGGTCGCGGCGAGCTGGATCCACTCGGAGACGGTCATGGTGCCGTCCTTGCAGAGGGCGGTCATGTAGGCTTTCGGGAAGGCGGCGAGTTGGGGCATAAGGATGAAATGACGAGTTCAGAATGAGGAATGACGAATGCAGAGACTCACTTCGTCGGAATCGTGCTCACATCCTTCGGCGGATTCCGCCCGATGAAGGGGTGCTGCTCGAGGTCGAAGACCTGGCCGCTGATGGGGCCGCATTCGTCGGCGAGCAGCCAGGCGGCGCAGGCGGCGATCTCGTCGGGCCAAAGGATGCGGCCGGCCGGCGCATACACCTTCGGCAGATCGGCATACCAGTCGTCGCGCAGGCCGTGCTCGCGCTTGCGTTTTGCCTCGTTCTCGGTGAGCACCCAGCCGGGGTTGATCTGGTTCACGCGCACGCCGTCCTCGCGCATGAGGGTGTCGCCAAGGTTGCGCGTCAGGGTCATCAGCGCCCCCTTGCTGATGCTGTAGGGCAGCAGATTCGGCTCGCCGCTGTAGGCGTTGACGCTGCCGATGTTGAGGACGCTGCCGCGCGTCTTGCGCAGCTCGGGCAGGGCGGCACGGATCAGGGCGTAGGGAGCGACCGTGTTCACCTCCAGCATGCGGCGCAGGAAGTCGGGCTCGCTCGTCTGCAGATTGCCCTGGGCCACCAGGGCCGCATTGTTGACCACGGCATCGAGCCGGCCAAAGCGCTCGACCGCCAGCGCCACCAGTCGTTCCGGACAGCCGGGCGTGGTGAGGTCCTCGACATGGGCGACCGCACGGTCCACGCCGAGTTCGGCCACCACCTCCGCGGCAAGATCGGCCTCCAGGCCGTGGATGACGACGCGCGCGCCCTCTGCGACCCCGCGCTTGGCGATGGCTTTGCCGATGCCGGTGCAGCTGCCGGTGACGAGAAGGACATGGTTTTCAAGGCGCATCATGCCCAAGAATAATCCCAGTCCCCGCCCGGCCGCCACGACAAAGAGTGGACAGAATGCGACAGGGGTGACGCTTCCACCCGCGCAAGGCGTAGCGAATCGAAGCGGCGGGAGTCACTCCTGCCGCTGCAGCTCGAGGCTGAGATCATAGCCGCCATCTTCGGCGACCGGATCAGCCTGCAAGCTCAGCGACAGCGTGGACTCGTTCGAGTTGCCGATGGAGATCATGGCGCGTTGCCCGGGTTGGCTGACCAAGCTGGGCATCGACAGCATGTCCACGCCGCGAGTGCTCTGCAGCGCCTCTTGCAGCCCACGCAACTGCTCGGGAGCAATCGCACTGGAGTTTTCGAAATCGAAAATGTCGGGAAACAGATCTTTGGCATCCGCGTCCGACACAGCGTCATCCGACAAGTGCAGCAGCTTGGACGTCATCTTCACATCCCCCTCGGGTGTGGTCTCCGGCGTCACGATGGCCATGCCATTGAGGCCCGGCGCGATCTCCCAATAGCCCAACACGGCCGATTCACCGGGCTTGAGGCGGATTTTGCCCTTGGAGGTGATTTGGAGCGGTTTTCGAGCTGTGGGTGGTTTTTCGGTCTTGGTCGGAGTTGGAGCCGATAGGCTTGTTGGGGGCACGGTCGCGACTTTGGCCGCGGAAACCGGCTCTTTCGGCTGAAAATTCGTCCTCATCAGCCAGAACGCAATCAGGCAGATGACGCTGCAGAGCAGGACGATGGCGCGGCGCACGGGTATTTAAAACTATGGTTCCGGATTTTGCCCCGTTCAACGACGATTGGCTTCTGGGGAAGCAGCAATGCGAACCCAAAGCCCATTCATGGTTTCTGCCGCTGCATCAGCCACTGGATCGTCGCAGCTTCCCCATAGAGCTTGAGACGGTCGAGGTAGAGGATGATCTCGGCGGTGTCGGTTCCTTCCAAGAACGCTTTCCAGTGGGAACTGCTGCCGAGGGCGCGGATGGCGTCGACACGCTGCTGGAGTTGTTGCCGGCGGGCGCCGCCATCCGACGCAGGTAAGAACTGGCTCTCGATACTGATGCCGACGAGTTCATCAATGAGGTAGCTGGCACTGCCCTGCATCTGGCGACCGAGCGACTCGCCCATCTGACGGAGCGACTCCGCCGAAGCAGTGTCCCCCGCAGAACTGTAACCCTTCTGGAGGTTGGCGAGCTGTTTGGACAGTTCCTGCATCGGCTCGATCTGCCGACGTTGGAGGCCCATCATGGCCGCCGCTTTGGCTTGGACGGGACTGAAACCGGCGGCGAGATAGGCTTCCTCGGCACTCTGCTGAGCTTCCAGGGCATGATCGTCAAAGCGGGCTTTGCCAGCGGCAGCGATGAGATCGTTGTAAGCGTCCTCCACGCGTCCATGACGGAGGTGATCCAGGGCGGAGAGATGATCGCCAAGCGCGTTGTCGGGATCCAGAGCCTTCAGGGCATCAATCGCCCGGCGACGTTCTGACGCATCCCCGCTCCGCAAAGCCAGCTCCGTCTGCACGGTGGCATCCTTGGGAAACCTCTGTGCGGCCTCCCGCAGGAACGCCAGGTCACCGGTCAGTCGCATTGCGGCGAGCAGGCTCTCTGCGTTGCGACCGTTCTTTGACAAATAAGCCGTCAGCTCAGCCGCGCTGAGCTTGAGCCGTTTGCCGTTGTCTTTGAAGAGCTGCGACAACGGGCCCGCCGCCTCACCGGGTGCGGCGGCGGGGGCTTCCCTGGCCTGCGGCAAATCCGGCACCTCGGGTGCCGGCAAAGCCGGGCGTTTCACTTGAGTGGGAACCGCTGAACTCTTCGGGATCGTTTGAACCGCCCGCGATTGCCCAAGCCTCCAACCGAGCCATGCCATCACGAGGCAGAGCGTGGTGAAAGTGAGGATGATGGACGTCTTCGACAAGATCAGGAAAAGTGGCTTCGGCTGGAGCCGCATCAAGGGCAATGTTTCGGCTCAAGCCGCAACGCCTTTTTCAATCCTCCGGCTCCTTCTGGATGACCTTCGTTCCGGGCGGAAGTGGGCCTTTGCTGATGGAGACGCCGCTGGAGCTTTTGTCGGCACCGGGATCGAGCGCCATCTCGACGGCGGCTTCATTCACCACATCCGCAAAAAGCTGCGCCAGCGCTTTGGCGTCATCCGACAGAATGGCACCCAGATAGCGCTCAGCTCGGCTTTCCGTGGTCATGATGCTTTCACCAAGATTGAGGGAGATGTTGGCATTCGGTGATGGCTTGATGCCCTTGACCTTCATGGCCAGCTCCATGGCATCCCCGAAAGCCTTTCCCTGCTCTCCAGGAGCCGTCATCATCTTCTGCATCAGCGCTTGAAGCTTGGGCGTGAGCGCCGGGTCCTTGGCCAATTCGATCACGCTAACGCCGGGATGAGCGGCTCGATACTCATCCACCAACGACTGCGCGTTGTGCGACCGCTCGCCAAAAAGCAGGTCGAATACTTCCTGGTCGGTCAACTCGGAGGCGTTGGCCTTGGCAATCGGGTTGCGTGGAGGCGTCGTAGTCTCGTTTTTCGGCTGAATGGCAACTGGCTTGGCCTCTGGGCGAGAGAGCAGAAATGGCAGAGATGCTGTGGCGAGGGTTCCAGTGATGAGCAGGGCTTTGGTGGTTGTTGTCATGGCAATGAGAGTGGAGCCGGCCACGGTGGTGGCCGGAACGGCTCCTGAAGAAGCGCCGAAGCTGGTTAGCGACAGTTTGCCGAGCGAGGCTTGCAATGCGGCGGGCATGGCATGAGCTGATTGACTTGTGAGCAAAGCCGCCAGCCCGATGCCGCAGGTGATGCCGCGGGTCTTCAACGCCTCCCGCATGGCCGAAATGCCGCGCTCGATGGCCCGCGACACTGTGGCTTGATTCCGATCCAGATGTCGCGCGATCTCCACCTGCGTGCGACCTTCCAAAAAGTAGAGCACGAGTACCTCGCGCAGCACCTGAGGCAGCTCGTTGAGCGCTTCATCCACATGCGGCTCGATCTCCGGCCATGTCGCCTCGCGATCCGTGTGCCACGTCTCGGCCATGGCGTCTTCAACTCGCTTTCGGGCGGTTTCCCGCCGCACCACATCACATGCCCTGTTCCATGCCACGCGATGCAACCACGCCGCGACGGATTGCGTGATGCCGCCCGCCTTACGCGCCAGCTCCAGAAAAGTCTCCTGCGCCACATCCTGGGCCGCAGCGGCATCGCGCGTCACTCGCAACGCCGTGGCATGAACCATCGCCCCATGCGCCTGCACCAGCTCACGAAAGGCGTGAGCATCGCCCGTGGTGGCATAGCGCTGGAGGTGCTGGAGATCGGAAAGCATCGCTTTTCATGAAGGTCGCACGAGGAGTGGGATTTATGCGCAACCACTCTCTCAGCGCCACACCTAATCCTTCGCGGGATCGCCGGGCACGTCGAGGAGCTGGACTTTGTTGATGCCGATGAGTTCAGATCACAGGGATCTACCGAAGTCCTTAAATCAACCTCGAATTCACTCAGCCTTCACGCTGATTTCACGGAGCATAGTGCAGAGATGGCGTGTCAATGAAGTCACGCCCATCCACAAATAGCCCAAAGCCTCTCCCTTCTTCAGTCACGGGTTCTTTTCTTGCACCTAACATCGAATCCATTGGAAGGAGAGTCAGAGGAGCGGGGGGCGGATTGCTTGGGGTGGGGGCGGCGATCTTGGCAT
>JBIJBO010000159.1:0-8645 GCA_044345215.1 Prosthecobacter sp.
GAAACCGTCATCGCCCGCCATGCGCCCAAACTGTTGGTTACCTACACGGGTGGCAATGACCTGAATGCCAAACTGACTCCGGACGAGGCCTTCGCCGATTACACAGCCTTCCTCGACACCTTCCATGCGCGCTTTCCCCAGGCGCGGGTCATTTTGACCTCGGTCAAGATCGCCAAGAAACGCCTCGCCCAGATCCCGCTTGTGCATGAGCTGAATCGCAAGCTGCAGGTTTGGACTGAAGGCAAAGACTGGGTGCGCTACCTGGATTGTGACAGCTACCTGGCCGACGCCAAGGGCCGACCCATTGGCAGGTTCTACCGCGACGACCAACTCCACCTCAACGACGAAGGCTACGCCGAATGGAAAAAGATTCTTGAGCCGGTCCTGCGCGAGGAATGGGCCAGGGTGAAAGATCTCTGAGTGGGGAGATCGGAGATGGAAGATGAAGCGGTCGTTGTCTGGACCCTCGGGTATCAATCGATGAACGAGCAGATGTACTCGCAGATGCCGCTGTCGACCGTGATGTCGAAACCGGATTTGGCGGCCACATCGAAGAACTCGCCCCCGGTGTAGGCCGTCGTGGCATCGATCCCGTCGAGCTTCACGGTGCAGGCCCCGGCGACGATTTCCATGCGCTCGGCCTTCTCGGTGCCGAAATGGTAGCTGCCAGGATAGATCAGGCCGAGGGTCTTCTTGCTGCCGTCGGGCAGGAGGATGCTGTGGCTGACGACCTTGCCGTCGAAGTAGACATTGGCCTTGGCGACGGCAGTGACGTTGGCGAATTCGGTGGGGAGGGCGGACATGGTCGGCGAGCATGGCACGGCCCACCGCGGCAGGCAAGGGCGGCCCAGGGTGGCGCCGTCGCCTGACGGCAGGCTGGAAGCTGGTTTGGGAGATCTGTTCCCGTCCATGAAGCCTTGCAGCACCAGAATCGTTTCCTCCCTTTGCCAACCGGGCGTATTGATCTATGCTGACCGCCCATCATGACCGCCGCCCCTCTTCCCGTGATGCCCGACCGCCACGGCCACTTTGGCCGCTACGGTGGCATGTTCGTGCCGGAAACCCTCATGTCCGCGCTCAATGAGCTGTCGGAGGAGTACGAGCGCGCCAAGGCCGACCCGGACTTCCAGGCCGAGCTCGATCGCCTGCTGCACGAGTATGTAGGCCGGCCGACCCCGCTCTACTTGGCCGAGCGCTGGACCCAGAAGCTGGGCGGCGCGCGCATCTACCTGAAGCGCGAGGACCTGCTGCACACCGGCGCCCACAAGATCAACAACGCCCTGGGTCAGGCTCTGCTCGCTCTGCGTCTCGGCAAGCAGCGCATCATCGCCGAGACCGGTGCCGGCCAGCACGGGGTCGCCACGGCCACGGTCTGCGCCCGCTTCGGTCTCGATTGCACGATCTACATGGGCCAGGTCGACATGGCCCGCCAGGCCCTCAATGTCGCCCGCATGCGGTTCCTCGGCGCCAAGGTGGTGCCGGTCACCGCCGGCCAGGCCACCCTCAAGGAGGCCGTCAATGAGGCGATGCGCGATTGGGTCACCAACGTCCGCACCACCCATTACATTCTTGGTTCGGCACTCGGTTCGCATCCGTTCCCGATGATCGTCCGTGATTTCCACCGCATCATCGGCGTCGAGGCGCGCCGCCAAATCCTCGAGCGCGAGGAACGCCTGCCCGACCTGCTCATCGCCTGCGTCGGCGGCGGCAGCAACAGCATCGGCCTCTTCCATCCTTTCCTGAATGATCCGAACGTGCGCATGATCGGCGTCGAAGCCGGCGGCGAGGGCATCCAGCCGGAGAAACACGCGGCCCGCTTCCAGGGCGGACGCCTCGGCGTTCTGCAGGGTACGAAGACCTGGCTGCTCGCCAATCCCGACGGCCAGATCGAACTCACGCACAGCGTCAGTGCCGGTCTCGACTACGCGGCCATTGGCCCGGAACACGCCTGGCTGCATGACCTCGGACGCGTCGAGTATCACTATGCCACCGATGACGAGGCGCTCGCCGCCTTCAGCGAACTCAGCGCGGTGGAAGGCATCATCCCGGCCCTGGAAAGCAGCCACGCCCTCGCGGAAGTCTGCAAGATCGCGCCGAAGATGGGCAAGGACGAGGTCATCGTCGTCAACCTGTCCGGCCGCGGCGACAAGGACGTCGCCCAGGCCGCGCGCATGATCCTGCACGAGGACCTGAAATTCTGAGCCCGTCATGAACCCGGACCGCCTGCCCGCCGGTGCGACGCTGATCCAGGAGGACATGGCGAAGCTGCGCGGCCTGCTGCGCGAATCCCTGGCGGCGCAGATGGCACAGGCGACCGATGGCATGCGCATCCTCAACCTCGCCTGCGGCCGCTGCGATGAGGCGGAGACGCTCATTCAGGTCGGCTCGGAACTCGCCGGCGGTGGCCCGGTGCAGATGGTCGGCGCCGACATCCGCATCCGCGAGATCCGCCAGGCACGCGAGACGCACGCGCATCTGCCGGCCGAGTTCCTCATCGAGGACGCCACGCAGATCGACCGCCACAAGGAACTGGGCGACGACTTCCATCTCGTCTTCCTGCGCCACCAGAACTTCTGGCACGGCCAGGAGCTGTGGAAGAAGATCTTTGATCAGGGCATCGCCAAGCTGCGGCCCGACGGCAAGCTCGTCATCACCAGCTACTTCGACGTCGAGCACAGGCTCGCGCTGCGAGCCCTCGAGGCGCTCGGCATGGAGGTCATCAGCAACCGCCGCAACAAGGCCAGCCGAGCCCTCGCCGACGCCCCCGGCAAATCCGTCGACCGCTGGGTCGCCGTGCTGCAGCGGCGGCAATCGTAAACGACAAAATTTGTTAGGCTGCCGGGTCATGCGGGCATTGCAAAATGCTTTTCGTTAGGCGCGGGCGGGCTAGCTTTTACCATCGCCCTCTGATGGGGTTTGTTGAGAAGGGCTGACCAGGGGAGGGGCCAATGGTGTTCTGTGGAAACGCTTGCTTCAGGACCTTCGGAGGATCTCCAAGGTACCTATCACTCCACGCTGTCGAATCTTATCCGATCGCAGGATTCATGGACGGGCTCGCAGGGCAAGGACTCAGGGCTTCGCTGCCAGCAGAGAGTGCCTGAAGCGGGTGCAGAGTTTGCTGTCCAAACGTTCGCATGGCTTGTGTTTGCAGGCGTGAATGAAGACCTGTCTTGATGGTGACTTCAGCCAAGGGGGCGGTTTGCGGACGAAATCCCACTTTCTCGTGGGAGGATTGGATCGAAGCCGTGATGGTCCCTCAGTGCAGCCGGCTCTTTCAACCCTTTCGCAGCAGCACTGCCAGGAGCGCAATATCTGCCGGGGTCACGCCCTGGATGCGGGCGGCCTGGCCCAGGGTAGCGGGGCGGATCTGGCTGAGCCGGAGCTGGGCTTCCTTCTTCAGGCCGTAGACGCCGGCGTAATCGAAGTCGCCCGGGATGGCCGACTCCTCCATGCGGGCGGTGCGCTCGAGCATCATCTCTTGGCGTTGGATGTAGCCGGCATACTTGAGGTCGTTCTCCAGCAGCAGCCAGATCGAGTCCGGGAAGGCGGCCCGCAGGTCGGCAGGCAGGTTGCGGTGCTCGTTTTCGGTGCGCCGGAACCATTTCTCCAAACGCAGGCCGTCGATCGACGCGGTCTCGGCCAGACACCGTGCCGCGGCCAGCTTGGCGGCTTTTTCCTGCAGCAGACGCGACCGGGTCGGGCCTGCCAAGCCGAGCTCGACAGCGCGTGGCGTGAGGCGCAGGTCGCAATTGTCCTGGCGCAGCAGCAACCGGTATTCGGCGCGCGAGGTGAAGAGCCGGTAGGGCTCGCTGACCCCCTTGGTGACCAGGTCATCGATCAGCACCCCGAGGTAGGCCTCGCTGCGACCCAGCACGAAGGGCCCGCGACCCTGCACCTTCAGGGCGGCATTCGCCCCCGCCAGCAGGCCCTGGCCGGCGGCTTCCTCGTAGCCGGAGGTGCCGTTGATCTGGCCGGCGAAGTACAGGCCGGCCACCCGCTTGGTTTCCAGGGTGGGATAGAGCTGGGTGGGCGGGCAGTAGTCATACTCCACCGCGTAACCCGGGCGGAGGATCTCAGCGTTTTCCAGGCCAGGGATCGACCGCAGGAAGGCGTATTGCACCTCGTAGGGCAGGGAGGTGGAGACGCCGTTGACGTAAAATTCGCGGGTGTGGCGACCTTCCGGTTCCAGGAAGACCTGGTGACGATCCTTCTCGGCAAAGCGCACCACCTTGTCCTCGATCGACGGACAGTAGCGCGGACCAACCCCCTCGATGCGCCCGCAGTACATCGGCGACTTGTCGAGGTTGGCGCGGATGATGTCGTGGGTTTGCGGGCTGGTGTAGGTGATCCAGCAGGGCATTTGTTCCACGTGGAACGTTTTGGGCTGCCACGAGTTGAGGGTAAACAGGGGAGAAGTGCCCAAATCGGGCGCTGGCCCGGCTTCAAAGTCCTCGATTTCGTCTTCCGGCAGCTCGCCCGACAGATAACTGAAGGGTGGCGGAGGGGTGTCGCCGGGCTGGGGCTCGCACTTGCTGAAATCGATGCTGCGGCTGTTCAGACGGCAGGGCGTGCCGGTCTTGAAGCGCTCGACTTCAAAGCCCAAGTTGCGCAGGCTGTCGGAGAGGGTCGACAGGCTGTCGCCCATGCGCCCACCGGCTTGGTTCTGCAGGCCGACATGCAGCAGACCGCGCATGAAGGTGCCCGAGCAGATGATGACGGACTTGGCTTGGTAGACCAATCCCAGGCTGGTGCGGACACCAGCCACCTGCTCTCCCTCCACGAGAATCTCGGCGGCGTTGCCTTGGTGCAGATCGAGGTTCGGCTGATTTTCCAGCAACCACTTCAGGCGAAACTGGTAGGCTTTTTTGTCGCACTGAGCGCGCGGCGCCTGCACCGATGGACCCTTGCGGGCGTTGAGCAGACGGAATTGGATGCCTGTGGCGTCGGTGTTGCGAGCCATGGCCCCACCGAGGGCGTCAATTTCGCGCACCACATGGCCCTTGGCCAGTCCGCCGATGGCCGGATTGCAGGACATCTGGGCCACCGTGTCCAGATTTTGGGTCAGCATGGCGGTGGAGCAACCGAGTCGAGCTGCTGCCAGAGCCGCTTCCACCCCGGCGTGGCCGGCCCCGCAGACGAGGACATCATAGGCTTTCGGGTGAGTGTAGAGCGAGCTGGCCATGGTTGAGGTAAAGGCCATCCTACGCCACCGAAGTGCCTCCGGCAAGGGCTCGGGGACCGGAAAAGCGAGTCGAAGAGGGAGCTTTTGTTCCACGTGGAACAAGAATGGGGTCCAACAGGCCCTTTGGAACGCGGATATGCCCTCGATGCAGCGGCTTGTGTCAACAGGGAAGCTGGAAACCTCGCCTGAACTCTCGAGCAGGTTCTGCCATGAGAGGCCCAACCGCCAACCTCCGAGCTTTCTGTTTCGATTTGCGGGCAGCTCCGACTCCGACTTGCACCCTGGCGGCTGCTTGCTAAACTGGTCTTATGGCCTCCAAGAAGAAAGCGACCCCTGCCAGCGCCGCTGCGGCGCCGATCAATGCCAAGCTCAGCGCCAATGACAAGATCGAGCTGTACCGCAAAATGGTGCGGATTCGCCGCTTCGAACAGGTTTCGCTCCAGCACTACCAGGCCGGTCGCATGGGTGGCTTTCTCCACCTTTACATCGGCCAGGAATCGGTGGCGGTCGGCTGTGTCTCGCTCATGGGCGAAAACGATCACGTGATCACCGCCTACCGTGACCATGGCCACGCCCTTGCGGTCGGCATGGGAATGAATGAGTGCATGGCCGAACTCTTTGGCAAGGCCACAGGTTGCTCGAGGGGCAAGGGCGGCTCGATGCACTACTTTGCGCCGGAGAAGAATTACTGGGGCGGGCACGGCATTGTTGCCGGCCAGACCCCGCTCGGTCTCGGCCTCGCCTACGGCCTCAAGTACCGCGGGCTCAAGGGCGCCGCCCTATGCTTCCTCGGCGATGGCGCCGTCAACCAGGGTGCCTTCCATGAGTCGCTCAACCTCGCCGCGCTCTGGGATCTGCCGGTGGTGTATGTCATCGAAAACAACGGTTACTCAATGGGCACCAGCCAAGCCCGCTCGTCGGCCTACACCGACTGCCTTGCCAAGCGCGCCGAAGCCTACGGCATGGCCTGGGATCACTTCGTTGGCGAAGACCTCTACGAAGTCCGCGCCCACGTGCAGACCGCGATGGATCGTGCTCATCAGGAGAGCAAGCCGACCCTGCTGGAAATCGCCACTTACCGCTGGGAAGGCCATTCCGTGGCCGACGCCAACAAGCTGAAGTACCGCACCAAGGAGGAAGTCGAGCGCTACCAGAAAGAGCACGACCCGATCCAGGTTTGGAAGCGCAACCTGCTCGCCGAAGGCGTGGCCACCGAGGACCAGCTCAAGAAGATCGACCGCGAAGCCCAGGCCGAAGCCGAGGCGTCGGCCGAGTTCGCCAAGAGCAGCCCCTACCCCGAGCCGGAATCGATCTTCGAGGACGTCTACTGGGAGGTCGATCAGAAGACCGAAGCCGGCTCGACCGGCCGGCATTTCTTCAACGACTGATTTCCCTTATCGCACGGGCTGTTCTCAGCCCGTGCGGGTGAGTGGCCAAGAGGGTAGGGGTATAGCGGCCCACTGCGGTCTTTCTTTACGGTCTGCCAATCCATGCAGGGTTGTTGCTTTGAGGCGGACGAACCCATGATAGGTAGGGTGGGTTGTCCCAGCCCGCCGCGTTGCCCCCGGGTTTAGCTATCTCCCAGACTGGTACCCAACCGAACCTGCTTGCGAGGTCTCGCAGGACAAGAGTGTCGGCAAGAACGTCGCCGCTCGGCTCACTCGGAGGCCACGCAGTCCAATCCAGGTGCTCGCCCGTCCTGCCGCGATCTGTCCTCGAAACGCGCCGAGCGAATCCTCAACGGCTTAGCCTTGTTCGTAGCCTGCCAGAGAGTGACTTACGTCCGGCAGAGCATCCCAATGTCGTAGAAGCTGCCGCCCAGCCCCTTGCGCGTGGCAAGCTGTGTGAAAACAAAGCCTGTTAGATCATTGATATCTAGTGAAATACATAGGAGACGTGTATAAAATGCCTGGCATTTTTTTTGGCATTTTTTTCTCAAGCTATAAAGGGACAGACACATTAGAAAACTGCAAACCATCCCGAGTCGCGTCAGCGCCCACGTGCGTGGCAAGTGCTGAGGTCGCAATGCACTATTGAAGCTCTCAGAGTGAATGGATCACAGAAGCAGCTGAACAATCATGCCTAGCATTGAGAGGTCGATGGTTCGCGGCTTTGCCCCATGCCATGGACTAGCCCCCGGCTTTGGACGCCGTGGAAGCTTGCGGACTTAGCGACTCGACGCGGCTGCTGTTCTGCTTCTTGACATTCAGCCAGCAATACAGCTAACTGGCTATGTGAAGGCAACCTTTCTGATTCCGGATGAACTCTACCGCGAGGTGAAGGCCGAAACCGCGCGCGAGGGACGGACTCTGCGCGAAGTCACCATTGGTTTGTTCGAACAGTGGCTGAGCGAAAAACAACGGCAGGCATCCAGCAGGGCCGAATTCGATTGGCACAGCTTCCAGCCACCACTCGCCCATTTTGTGTCGTCCTCCCTCGGCGATTCGGGGATGGAAGTGATGAGGGAATCCATCGCTGGTCACTGGAATGAGCCGTCCTGAAATCCGCGCCGCCCTGGATACTTCGGTGGTGATGCGGCTGCTCACCGGCCAGCCTCAAGACCTCGCCCAAGCGGCGCGCACATACCTCGCCGAGGTAGAGCAATCCGGAGCCAAGGTCTTTGTTTCCAATCTGGTCGTTTTGGAAGCTTACTTTGCCTGCCAGCATCACTACGGGATGCCCAAAACCGCCGTGCTCGCCGGCTTGCACACGCTGCTGTCGATGCCCACCCTGATCGTCCATCCCTACCTGCTGCCCCTGCTGGCCTCAGAGGGTTTGGCCAGCGCCAAACCCGGCTTTCTGGATCGTCTGATCCACGCCGAAGCCAGCGCCGCGCGTTTGCCCCTGGTCACCTTCGAAAAAGCCGCTGCCCGCCTGCCGTCCACCCAGCTGCTCGAGGTTGCCTGATCGCTTGCTGGCGAACGGACGATGCCTGGCTGGCCTTCGCTGAAGAGGGAGGCTTAATGCTGGCGACGCCGCATTCGGCTGCAATCCACACGGACACCTCACCCCTCCTGCCAATTGCCATCGAGCAGCTTGCCGCGCTCGACGCTGAACTGGCCGTCCTTGGCCCGGACGGTCCATTGGTGGCGCTGGAAGTGCTGCTTGTAGGCCCACCCGGCCTCATACTCCCAGGTGTCGGGCGCGGTCTGGCGCATGAGCCGGAGTTGCAGGAGGTAGACGGCGATGCGCAGCTCGGGGTCGATGATGGTCTGGTCGGGCGGCGTGGTGCTGAGCACGGCGGCGCTGATCATCCGCAGTTTCAGATCGTCGAAGCGGCGCAGGAAGGGCACGCTGGCGGGGGTGAAATCGCGCTTCGGCACGATCTCGCCGAGCGCGATCGAATGACTCTTCGGCACGCCCGGATTCGGGTCGGGAAGGCCGCGCAGCAGGGCCCGGACGAGCTGCTCGCTGGCGTCGTTCTCATAGCTGTCCAGGCGCACGCCTTCGCGGTCGACGGGGC
>JBIJBO010000273.1:0-2514 GCA_044345215.1 Prosthecobacter sp.
CTGATCACCCCATCCACGGCCTTCCACACCCCAGGTGGTCACATCATGCCACGCCGCATCGGCGGGCACCGTGGGGCCTTTCGGCTTCGCCGGAGCCTTCGGGGCCTGCGCGAGGGCCAAACTGGCCGTGAAAAGAGAAAGCAGAAACAGGGCTGGTATCTTCATGGGCCCCAGCAAACGCTCCTTGCGCCGTCTTTATGCACAAACCTCCTGCTCAGCAGGAGTAAAAATGGAGGCGAGGGCGGGAATTGAACCCGCGCATACCGGTTTTGCAGACCAGTGCATTACCACTTTGCTACCTCGCCATTTCCTGTTCTGGAGGAAAGTGCGCCGATACTAGGCGCGAGGCTCCGGTGTGTCAAATGAAGCGGCTGAGGAGGGGCAGCAGCTCCTCCACCGTGCTGGCAGGCCAGAGCGAGCGGTCGGTCATGATGGCCGTGTCGAGGGCGCGGTGCTCGGGTGCCTCCGGAACGGCGGGAATGCGGGGGATGACGCGGGCCAGCACGGCCTTCGCCGAGGCCACATTCGCGTGCAGATGGCCGATGACGGCCTCCGCGGTCACCGCCTCCTCCTCGACCTTCCAGCAATCGTAGTCCGTGATCATCGCCAGCGTGGCGAGGCCGATCTCCGCCTCGCGGGCGAGCTTGGCCTCCGGCAGGTTCGTCATGCCGATGACATCAAAACCGAGCTGGCGGTTCGCGTTCGACTCTGCGCGTGTCGAAAAAGCCGGCCCGTCCATGCAGACGTAGGTGCCGCCGTTGTGCACGCGGAGACCCAACGCCTGGCTTTCCTCATGCAAAAGCGTGCGCAGGCCCGTCGAGATCGGATCGCCAAAGGCCACATGCGCCACGATGCCGCGGCCAAAGAAGGTGTGATGCTCGCGGCGGCTCGTGCGGTCGAAAAACTGGTCCGGCAGCACGATGTCACGCGGATGATACTGCTCCTGCAGACTGCCCACGGCCGTCACGGCAATGATCCAGCGCACGTTCAGGCTGCGCAGGGCCCAGATGTTCGCCCGATGGTTCAGCTCCGTCGGCAGGAGGCGGTGCCCTTTGCCATGCCGCGGCAGGAAAACGACACGCCGCCCGGCAAAGTCACCCGCGATCAGCTTGTCACTCGGCGGCCCGAAAGGTGTCGAGACGCTGATCTCCTCGCGGTTCGAGAAGCCGTCGAGGTCGTAAAGGCCGGAGCCGCCGATGATGCCAATGGCAGGGGGAGAGTCAGTCATGCGGCCGCGAGGGTAGAAAGGCCGCGGCGAGGTTCAAACAGGTCGTTGCTTGAAAAACCGCCCGCAGATGAACATCGTATCCGAAAGGGCCGTCTCACAATGGCCGTTTTGCCCCCAGAATCTGAGTCCCATGAAAACCCTCCAAAGCCTCGCCATCATCGCTGTGCTGACGCTGCTTTCCGCGTGCGCGATACCTGACCTCAACTCCACCCCCGGTACCTACTGCATCCGGACGCGGGATGGCCGCGAGGTCTTGTGTGATGGCAAACCTCTCCTTCAGGAAAGCACCGGCTACTACCGCTACCGCACGCGGGAAAATCGCGACGCCGTGATCCGCAAGGACGACGTGGCCGCCATCGAGAAACGCAACGCGTGAGCTCCACGCGTCCTTCATTCCCTGCCCTCGTCCTGGCCTCCGCCTCGCCGCGTCGTGCTGAATTGCTGCGCGAGGCAGGTGTGAGGATCGACGTGATCTCACCCGATGTCGAGGAGGCTCACGATGCCTCGCTCACGCCTGAGCAGCTCACCGTGGAAAACGCCCGCCGAAAGGCTCTCGCGGGCTCGGCGATGCGTCCGGGCCGTCTCGTGCTCGGTGCGGACACGCTTGTGTATGTCGATGGCGATCCACTCGCGAAGCCTGCGGACATGGAGGAGGCGTTGCGCATGGTGCGCAGGCTCTCCGGCCGCTCGCATGAGGTCTGCACCGGTGTCGTGCTGGCTCGCGATGGGGCGGTGGTGGAGGCCTTTCACGTCATCACGCACGTCACCTTCAAGCAGCTGACCGATGACACGATCCGCGACTATCATTCCAAAGTGAACCCGCTCGACAAAGCCGGTGCTTACGGCATTCAAGCGCACACCGACATGCTGCTGGAGCGCATGGACGGCTCCTTCACGAATGTCGTCGGGCTGCCAGTCGAACGGCTCATGGAGGTGCTCGCAGCTCATTCAGTCGTTTGATGCCAGCATTGCGAATTTCGATTGGCTTGTGGTGACGAACGCGGCTTCCATCCGGCCGTCATGAACGCCTCCCATCACCGCTGGCTGCACGATCAACTCCCGCAATGGGAACGCGACAGCCTCGTCACGGCTGAAAACGCCGCCACGCTACGCCAGCGGCATCCGGTGGATGATTCACAACCCGGCGTGGCCCAGCTCATCATGGGTGCGCTGGGGGCGATGCTCATCGGCGCGGGGCTCATCGCTGTCATCGGCTACAACTGGGATGACTTCACACGGCCCGTGCGGCTGCTGTTTGCCTTCCTGCCGCTGCTCGGCTCCCAAGT
>JBIJBO010000160.1:0-8543 GCA_044345215.1 Prosthecobacter sp.
TAGCCCAAATTCGCGGCCGAGGGCGGCGGCGGCAGCATGCCCTGCGGCGGGGGCAGCGGCTGGGTGACACCGGGGTCGTCGGAGGAGGGCGGTGTGGACATGGCGGGAACGAAAGGGGCCACCCCGGAGGGCGTGGGCTGGGGAAGGGAGGGCGCTGGGTTGATGAGGCCTCAGAAGTCGTCGCCGCCGACCGTGAAGGTGACGTTGGAGATCTGGGCCTTGGCCATGGCGTTGAGGACGTCGATGACGCGCTCGTAGCGGGCCTGTTCCTCGGCCTGGATGGTGACCATGACCTTGGCGTTGCGGTGGTCGGCCTCCTGCTTGAGGCGCAGCAGGGTGCCGGTGAAGTTGGGCAGGGTCTTGTCGGCGGGTGAATCGAACTCTTCCTCGTTGAGGGTGACGACGCCGTCCTCCTCGACGGTGACCATGATTTCATCGGGCGGGGTCGATTCGTCGCTGAGGGCTGGCGTGCCGAGGCCCGGCAGCTGGGTCTTCAGCTCGCGCTCCACCTTGACCGCGCCGGCCATGACCATGAAGAAGAGCATGATGACGAAGACGACGTCGATCATGGGCGCGATCTGGAAGCCGAGGTTGACGGCCTCGCCCTCCAGGGTGCGGTGGCGTTTGTGGTGGGCCATGGGTCAGGAATCCTGGTTGAGGGCGGAGAAGGAGATGTCGTCGATGCCCGACTGGGCGATGAGTGCCATGACCTTCTGGATTTCCACGGCCGGCACGTCGCGGTCGGCGCGGATGATGGCCCGGTAGGTGGGGTTGTTGGTCTTGCGCTCAGTGAGGATGTTGACGATTTCCTCGTTCTCAAGCTCCGCGGTGTCGAGCTTGATGACGGACTTCTGCTGGGTGGGAATCCAGCGGATGTTGAGGGCGGCTTCGAACATCTGGTTCTTGTCCTCCTTCTTCTTCGCATCGGCCGCCACCGGCAGCTTGATGTCCTTGTCGATGCGCAGGACCTGCGCCGAGGTGATGCTCATGAAGAAAATGAGCAGCACCAGCAGCACGTCGATCATCGGGGCGATTTGAAATTCCGGCTCGCCGCCTTCGGTGTTTCCGCCTCCTCCAGCCATAAGGGTGTCAGGTCAGGGGTTTCCGTTCGGGGTGGCGCGGCCTCAGGCGGCGGCGACGGCAACGGCGGCGGGTTCGCCCCCGGCGACCCAGTTCGGGATGGCGGCGTAGAACTCCTCCTCGCCGACGTGGGCGTCCTTGAGATGGTCGTAGGGCATCTTGCGGAAGAGCGCGTGAACGACCTCCTGCAGGCCGTTCATCGAGCCCTGCAGGCGGTTGCGCAGGAAGTAGAAGAACATGAAGGCGGGCACGGCGACGGCGAGGCCGGAGGCGGTGGCGACGAGCACCTCACCGATGGCGCCGGCGAGCTTGGAGGGGTCGCCCACGCCGCTGGTGCCGAGGGTGGCGAAGGCGCTCATCATGCCGGTGACGGTGCCGACCAGACCGATCATCGGAGTGCAGACACCGAGCACGGAGAGGTAGTTGATGCGGGTTTGGATGGTGGCGTTGACCTTGGCGAGTTCGGTGAACAGCGCCTCCTCGGTGGCGTTCTGGCCTTCACCGGCGAAGCTCAGGCCGACGCGGCTGACATCGGCGAAGTAGGAGTTGTTGTTCTTGCAGAACTGGTAGGCGCCGACGTAGTCGCCGGCACGGAAAAGGTCCTGAGTCTGGGCAACCTGGGCCGGCGGGGCCATGTTCTTCAGGCTGGTGCGCATCCAGAGGTCGACGGTGAGCCAGACCAGGGCGACCGAGCAAAGGGTGAGCGGGTACATGACCCAGCCGCCCTCGTGAAAGCGGTCCATGAGGGTATGCGTCTTGACGGCTTCGACGGCCGGCTCACCGCCGGCGGGGGCGGCGGGTTCCTGGGCGCCCAAGGGGGCGACGACGAGCAGGTTGCCGGTCAGGATCAGGGCGAGGGCGCAGACGCGGGCGAAGCCGCGGAGGGTGGTGTGGATCATGGAGGGCTGGATTGGAGGGTTCATGGTGGGGTGGTGAGGGGTCGGGGAATCAGCTTTTTTGGGCTTCGGCGGCGGGCTCGGCCTGTTCCGGCTCGTTTTTCATGCCGTTGATGGCGGCGCGCTCCTTCTCGGCGGCCTGGGCGATGGCGGAGCCCTTGTAAGTGTCGATCAGGCGGGTGAAGAAGACCTGGGCGTCCTCGTAGCGCTTCATCTTGACGAGGGTTTGTGCCGCCTTCATCTCGGCGTCTGGCACGCGCTGGACCTGGGTGCCGTAGAAGACGGGCACGCGCAGGTAGGCCATGAGCGCCTTTTCGAGCTCCTTCTTCTTCAGGTGGATGTCGGCGATGATCATCCAGATGGCCGCGTGGATGGACGAGTCGTTGGTGTCCTGGAGGATGCTCTGCGCCTCGGCGAGGATCGAGGTGTATTCGGTGGAGGTCTGGCGGTCGATGTCGAGCTGGATGATGCGCAGTTTGAGCTTTTGCTCGTCGTTGAGCTGGACCGCGCGCAGCTGCGGAATCAGCTTGATGGTTTCCTCGAACTTGCCGGCCTGGCTGAGGGTTTCAACATAGGCGAAGAAGACTTCGCGGTAGGGCGTGCCCCCGACGTTTTCAAAGACCTCGAAGAAGTCCTTCGCCTTCTTGATGGTGTCGATGGCCTCGTCCGGCTTGCCCTGGCCAAGGAGGGAGCGGGCGTCGGAGATTTCGATGGGTTCCGGCCAGTCCATGGAGGCGACGTTGGCCATCGGCAGCACCGTGGTGGCGGTCTTGTCGCCGATGGTCAGGGTGCGGACGACCTTGCCATCCTCAACCTTGAACTCGGTGTGGTTGATCTGGGTGCCGTCCTTGAGGACGAGCATCTGGGCGGAGGCGGCCTGGGTCAGCAGGAACAGGACGGCGAGGGTCAAGGCGTGGCGCAGCATGGCGGGAAGGGGCGTCAGAGTTTGCCGAGTTCGATTTCAGCCTGCTTCATCTCCGGCAGGTCCTTGAGGTCCGTGCGCTTGGTCATCTCGACGAGGGTGAGTTTGGCGGCCTCACGGTCGGTGTACTGGCGTTCGGGCGGGTCGGCCGGGCGGTTGAACTGCAGGAAGGCGCGGGCGCACTGCAGATAGGCCTTGGCCATGAGCGGCTTCCACTTCTGGTGGGCGATGAAGACACGCTGGTAGAACGGGATGGCGGCACCCCATTGGCCCTGGGCAAACTCGATCTCGCCCTGCATGAGCAGCGATTCGGCATGGGCCTCGCCGCGCCATTCCTTGGTGTTGACGATGTCCCCGTAAATCTTCTTGGCCTCGGCATACTTCTTCAGCCGGAACAGGGTCTTGGCCTTGCCAAGAGTGGCGTCCAGCAGGCGCGAGCTGGCGGCATATTCCTCAATCGCCTTGGTGAAGAGTTCGAGCGCCTTGTCGTTCTCGCCCTTCTCGTAGGCGATCTCGGCCAGGCCGACTGCGGCACCGTCGGCGTACTCGGTGTCCTTGAAAAATTCGTTGAGACGGTTGTAGCAGCCGGCGGCCTTGTCAAAATCCCCCTTGCGGCGGGCGTTGTCGCCGACCGTGGAGAGCAGCATCGGGCTGAGGTCCTCGGGGCGTGCCACCTCGATGATGACGGCAAACAGCTTGTCGGCCGTGGCGGGCTCGCGCATGACCTTGGCCAGCCAGGCCTTGGCGAAGAGGATGCGCATCTGGGCAGTGCCGTTCATGGCGGCCTCGGGCGGGGTGATCATCTGCTCCAGTTCCTTCTCGATCTGGGCGAAGGTGATTTCCGGCGGCGTGCTGCCATCGGCGGCCGGCGCGGTGCGGCGGCGCTTGGGCGCGGTCAGGGTGATGAGCTGCTGGATGAGGCCCTCGACCTGTTCGTTGGCGGCATTCGGGATCTTCGGCCGGATGGCGTTGGCGAGCAACTTCTTGGCCTCGTCCTGCTTGCCCTCCTTGACGCGGGCGCGCGAGATCCACAGGACGGCCTTGAGCTCCTGCTCCTCGTTGTCCTTGTGGGTGGTGAGATACTTCTGCCACATGTCGCCCAGCTGCTGCCACTGGTTGAGGCCGGCGTAGAGGTCGGTGGCCTGATCCATCGCATAGGAAAGCACATCCTCGGACTTGGCCTTGGCGACCGCCTGGGCGAAGTGTTCGATGGCCTTCTCGTAGTCCTGCTTCTGGTTGTAGGCGTCGCCAAGGAGGCTGTGCACCTGGCCGATGTTTGGATCGTTCGGGGCGTCGGCGATGATCTGCTCGAGATCCTTCATGGCCGAATCGACCTCGCGGCCCTGGAACTTGATGAAGGCGAGGCGGTAGCGCGCGTCGACGACATACTGCCCCTTAGGATTCTCCTTCATGTAGCTGTTGAGGGCCTTGGTGGTGTTGATCGAGTCGTTCTGGTAGAAGTAGATCAGGGCGACGCGGTACAGGGCGTCGTCCTTGTAGGCGGTCTCAGGGAACTCGCTGACCAGCAGTTCAAAGGTGGTGCGCGCGTCCTCGAAGCGCTGCATTTCAAAGAGCACATTGCCGCGCAGGAAGCGCAGGCGCTCCTTGTCGGCCTTGGGGAAGCCCTCGGCCTTGTTGAAGGAGTCGACGGCGTCTGCGAGGTTGCCGTTCTCATAAGCGAGCATGCCGAACATTTCCGAGACGGTGCCGAGGTCCTCGCCCTCGGGGAAGTCGCGGATGTAACGCTCGCAGAGCTCGCGCGCGGCCTTGACGCGCTTGAGCTGGGCATTGGCGATGATCATGCCAAAGAGGCAGCGGTCGCGCTGGGGAAACTCCTTGAAGTCCTGAACGATGACTTCGAAGGCGAGCATCGATTCCCAGAAGCGGCCCATTTCAAAGTAGCAGCGGCCGAGGCGGTAGTAGAGGCTGGCGTCGTAGTCGCTGCGCGTCTCGATTTCCTGGAGCAGGTCGCGGTTGAGCTTCAGCTTGGCCTCCAGCTCCTCCTTGGTGCCGCGGATCGGGCCTTTGCCCGGATTGGCGAGGCTCTGCTCGATCTTGGCAATGACCGCCTTCTGCAGGCCGGTGATCTCGACCTGCCGGCGCACCATCTGGTAGGCGCCAAGCGCCTCACGGAAGCTCTTTTTCTCCAGCATCTGGTCGCCCAGCCGCAGGTAAATGTTGTTCATCTGGGCGACGTTGTCACCACCGGTGGCGTAGCCCTTGACCTTCTCCATCAGCTCGCCGGCCTCGTTGAGTTCTCCTTTGGCGACGTGGATGTCGGCGGCCATCATCGCCGCCTGGATCGATTCGGCACTGCGCACGCCGTCGGCGATGACCGACTTGAGCACGGCGAGGGCCTCGTCGGCCTTTTCCTGCTTGCGCAGGGCCTCTGCGACGAAGAGGCCGGCCTCGGCCTTCATTTCCGGGGCCTTGTTGACGACGTCCTTGAGGACCGCGATGCCCTTGTCGGCTTCGCCCTTGTTGATGTAGCAGCGACCAAGGGCCAGGCGCACCGGATTGATGAATTCGCCGTCGGCAAAGTTCTTCACGTACTCTTCCAGGGGCACGATGGCCTTTTCGTACTCATTCTGGTTGAAGAAGGAGGCGCCTTCGACAAACAGCACCTGCGGGAACGGCTTGCCGCTGACGTTCTTTTTGACCTGTTCGATCTTGGCCAGCGCCTCGGCGTACTTCGCTTCACCGAAGAGGCGCAGAGCCTCGTTCATGAGGGCTTCGGTCTCCTGCTGAATGTTCAGGGCGCCAGCAGGGGCGGCCGGTGCATCCTGGGAACGCGCGGGGAGCGGCCCGAGCAGGGCGGTCAGCAATACAAGGCGGAGGACGGGACGCATGGCGGGTTTGGCGGGGAAAAACAGACCCACCGTTCGCCGTCAGGACCGGTCGATCTCAATCCATGCAAAGCAGGGGAACAAAGACCGGCCGTACAAGCGTTTGGCGGGACATTTTTCGTGAAAATAGGCACTTAGGATACCCAGTGCCGTTTTTTTTGTCACCAACGAACTCCGTGTTTTGAACGGAATTTGTGCCGGCCCGACGGCTTCAGCGGCCGAGGTCGCGGCTGCGCTCGGTCGCCTTCCGCACCGCCTGAATGAGGGCGTGACGCAGGCCATGGGCTTCAAGCTGTTCCAAGCCGGCGATGGTGGTGCCACCCGGACTGGTGACCTCGTCCCGCAGGGCCGCGGGATGGCGGCCGCTGGCCAGCACGAGCTGGGCGGCACCGGCGACCGTCTGGGCGGCGAGTTGCAGGGCCGCAGTGCGTGGCAGGCCCATGAGCACGCCGCCGTCGGCAAGCGCCTCGATGACGGTGAACACGTAGGCCGGTCCGCTGCCGCTCAGGCCGGTGACGGCATCGAGCAGTTTTTCCGAAACCTCGTCGACGGTGCCGACACTGCCCAGGATCTTGGCCGCGAGGGCGCGGTCCTTGGCGGTGGCCTTGCGGCCGGCGGCAAAGGCGGCGGCGCCTGCCCCGACCAGGGCCGGAGTGTTGGGCATGGCGCGGATGATGCGGGCCGTGCTGCCCAGCCAGGCTTCCAGGTCGGCCAGGCTCACGCCGGCGGCGATGCTGAGGTAGAGGCGGTTGCCCTTGACTGTGGCGAGCGATTCGCAGAGCGGTCGCAGGTCGCCGGGTTTGACGGCGAGCAGGACGACATCGGCCGCGGCGGCGGTGGCTTCCGGGCTGGCGCAGCGCGCCTTGCAGGCCAGGCTCTTTTTCAGACCTTCGGCCGCGGCGGGCACGACATCGCTGAGGGTCGCCGTCAGCGCCGTTTTGCCGAGCGCCTGTTCCACGCCGCGCAGCAGCGCGCCGCCCATTTTGCCGCAACCGATGAGGCCGATGTTCAACATGCCGTCATCGTGGCGGGCGGCGGGCGGGTGTGCAAGCGGATTGGCAGAGCGGAAAGCAGAGGGCGGAGAGACCTGAGTCTGTACTCTCTGCCCCCGGCTCTTCGCCCTAGGCCTTGCCGAGCCAGAGCATGCGCAGGCCGAAAATCAGCAGGACGGCACCGAAGACGCGGGTCAGGGTTTCGTTGCCGAGGGCGCGCATCCAGCCGGCGCCGAAGTAGGCGAAGATCGAGGCGGAGACGGCGGTGACGGCCATGACCCGCCAGTCGACCAGTCCGTGACGGGCGTTCTGGGTGGTGGCCATCAGAGCCGTGGGGACAATGATGGCCAGGCTGGTGGCGACCGCGGTTTTTTGCGGCAGGCCGAGCAGGGTGACAAAGGCGGGCACCATGACCACGCCGCCGCCAACGCCGCAGAGGGCGGCGACGACGCCACTGAGAACGCCGATGGCGAGGCTGGTGAGGAGCAAGGCGGGGGTCACGGCGGGCGGGGTTACTTGCCGACCCGGTAGAGGCCGCCATTCCAGTCGAGCACGATCAGCTCACCCTGGGCATCGGCGGAGAAGGCGGTGGGCTTGACGTGGACCATCGGCTTCTTCTTCGGGTCGGTGGCCGGCGTCTGCGGGCTGGTGTAGAGCAGGTCGTTCTTCTGAACCTTGCCGTCGTCGCTGACGCGCAGGCCCCAGATCTTGCCCAGGACGAAGTCGCCATACACATAGGCTCCTGCCAGTTCGGGCACAGCCTTGCCGGTGTAGGTGATGCCACCGGTGATGCTGAGGCCTTCACCGTGGTTGTATTCGTAGACCGGATCGATCAGCTGTGCGCCCTCGGGGGCGGCGTCCGTGCGCAGCGGGAAGCCGCGGCTGCCCTCGCGGAAGCTCCAGCCGTAGTTGCCGCCCTTGGTGATCCAGTTGATTTCCTCCCACAGGTCCTGGCCGACGTCGGCGACCCACAGGCGGCCCTTGCCGTCGAAGTGCATGCCCCAGGGGTTGCGCAGGCCGTTGGCGTAGATCTGCGGCAGGGCGTTGGCGCCGTCAGCGAAGGGGTTGTCGGCGGGGATGCCGTAGCGGCCGTGGTCGCGGCCGTCGACGTCGATGCGCAGGATCTTGCCGACCAGGACCGCGTTGAGTTGGGCCATCTTCAGTTCGTCATTGCGCTTCGAGGTGTCGCCGACGCCGATGTACAGGAAGCCGTCCGGACCAAAGGCGATGTTGCCGCCGTGGTGGTTCCAGTTGACGAGCGGGATCTCGAGCAGCACGCGCTCGCTGGCTTCATCCGCCTTGTCCGCGTCGGCCGCGCTCACCTTCATTTCGCTGACGACGAGACGCTTCGGCTTCTGCTGGGTGTAGGTCAGGTAAAAAAGGCCGTTGCTCTTGAACTTCGGGTGGAAGGCAAGGCCGTTGACGCCCTCCTCGAACTTGCCATTGGGCGCCTCCATGCCGCGGCCGCTGAGGTCGAGGAAGGTTTTCGCCGCGCCGCCCGCCTGCTTGGGCAGGATGAGGATCTGGCCGCGCTGCAGGGCCAGGAATTCACGGTCGCTGCCGTCGCTGGGCACCACCAAAGCCACCGGGAAGGGGGTTTCCAGGTTTTCGTGGACGCGGGTCAGCCGGATCGTGTCGGCGGCCTGCAGGGCAGAGCCCAGCAGCAGGGCGGCGGCAAGGAGGAGGAGCGATTTCATGCGATGGGGAAGAGAGGGCGGATCGGAAGGTCGGAAAAGTCTGAAACGCCGCACTCGGCACTTTTCCTTCGTCCTCGTTGTCGATGCTGGCTTAAGCCGTTTGCGGTTCC
>JBIJBO010000161.1:0-8531 GCA_044345215.1 Prosthecobacter sp.
GTGGGACCCCGCCAGCCGACGTAGCCGCACGCGGCAGCGCTGTCAATGCGGCCGGGAAAAAGAGCGATGGCGACGGCAACGTTGCAACGCCCGGCTCGACAAGTGGCTCAGCCAAGGTTATAGCCCGTTAGTGATGCCCGCTTTTGTCCGACCTGCACGCCTCCTGTTTGCCGCCCTGCTCTGGCTGGGCGCCGCCGCCGCGGCTTCCGCGGAATGGCTGGTCTACGAACTGAAATTCGCCCCGGTGGAAGAGTCAGTGAACTTCTCCCACTACAGCGGCGCCTACCTGGTGGCCCCCCTGAAAGGAGGCCCGGCCTCGATCATCCTGACCACCGAGGAAGGGGGGCGTTTTTACGCCCACGCCGAGGGCGGAGGCAAGTTTTTCACGGCCGTCAACGCGCAGGTGCGCAAGGCCGTTTTCAGCGCGCTCGCCTTGCAGGGCAGTTCCCAGGCCTTCTACACGGCCTCGGGCAAACTCAACCGCTCGCTCCTGCTCACCAACGCCAGCGGTCTGGTGCGCACCTGGCACGTCGCCGAGACGCTGCAGGGCCGGCTCATGAGCGCCGATGACGAGTCGGCCACCGGACCCGCGCCCGACGGCTCGCTGGGGGTGATCGGCGAGGCGGTCGTCACCGCCACCCTGCGCGAAGATCTCACGGCGATTGCCACCGGCCGTTTTCACCGCCTGGCTGGCGCGACGGCCTACCTGGTCGAACTGCTCGAAAAGTACGGCTACGCGCCCGATGAAGGCACGATTCCGGTCGAACCCGCCGCTGAAGCGGAGTCGGTCATTGATGCCAGCCTGTTCCCTGCCGCCAACTGAGCATGAGCGGACTTTCCTCCAGTGTTGACCCACCAATGAACGGCCAGGCTGCGGCAACCCCGCGCGCCGGAGGCATCCGTCAGGCACTGGTCCAGTGCCTTGAAGCCGCCGGCGGCGGCGGTATCGCCCTTCCCACCGCCACGCCGAGTGCCTCGGTGGTCAGCCAGCTGCTTGACTCGGGCCGCCTCGATGAGGAAGCCTTTCTCGCCCAACTGGCCGCGCGCACTGGCCTCGGCTATGTCGCCAATCCGCTGCCCGACAGTGCCGATGCCCCGGAAATGAAGCGACTGCTGCCGCCGAGGGTTGCCCTCAAGCACCGCCTGCTGCCGCTGAAAATTCACGAGGGCACTGAGACCTCCGGCACCCGCAAACTCGTCATCGCCGCCTACGACCCCTTTGACCTGATCGCCCGCCAAGCCGTGGCGCGCGAGGTCGATGCGCCCGTGCGCTGGGAAATCGCCCCGCGCAAGCGCCTGCTCAACGCCATGCGCGACTTTTACGGCGTCGGTGCCGACACCTTCGAGGAAATCCTCAAGGGCCGCAGCATCGATGACGCCGACCTTGAGCAGCGCGACGAGGCCAACATCATCGATGCCGACGACGAGGAGGCCTCGGTGGTGAAGTTCGTCAACACCGTTATCCGCGAGGCGCTCGAGCAGCACGCCACCGACATTCACGTCGAGCCGATGGAGGACAAGCTGCGCATGCGCTACCGCATCGACGGTCGCCTGCGCGAGGTGCCGGTGCCGGAAAACATCAAGGCGCTGCAGCAGTCCGTCATTGCCCGCCTCAAGGTCATGGCCAAGCTCGACATTGCCGAGCGTCGCCTGCCCCAGGACGGCCGTATCAACCTGCAGATCGGCGGCCAGTTCATCGACGTCCGCGTCGCCACCATCCCCAGCGTGGAAGGGGAAAGCGTCTCGCTGCGCCTGCTCGGCCAGGAGAAGTTCAACCTCGACCGCCTGCGGATTGAGGCCGACCTGCGCTCCGAAATCGAGGCCCTGCTCAAGAAGCCCAACGGCATCATCCTGGTCACCGGTCCCACCGGCTCCGGCAAGTCCACCACGCTTTACACCTTCCTCAGCCAGCTCAACACCGAGCACCGCCGCATCGTCACCATCGAGGACCCGGTCGAAAACAAGCTGCCCGGCGTCGTCCAGATCGCCGTGCGCCCCGAGATCAACCTCAGCTTCGCAACCGGCCTGCGCTCCATCCTGCGCGGCGATCCCAATGTCGTCATGGTCGGGGAAATGCGCGACTTGGAGACGGCGGAAATCGCCATCCGCGCCGCCCTCACGGGTCACCTGGTCTTCTCGACCCTTCACACCAACGACGCCATTGGCGGCATCACACGCCTCGTCGACATGGGGGTCGAACCCTTTCTCGTCGCCAGTTCAGTGCGCGCCTTCATCGCCCAGCGACTCGTCCGCGTGCTCTGCCCGGAATGCAAGGAGGTGGAGCCGGACGCCCAGGCCAAGCTGCTCGAGCTCAAGTACCAAGGCCCGCTGTCCGCGCCGGTCTACCGCGCCCGCGAAGGCGGCTGCGAGGCCTGTCGCGCCACCGGCTACAAGGGACGCATGTCGATCTACGAACTCGTCCGCCTCACCCCCGCCATGGGCGAACTCATCACCCACAAGGCAAGCGGCCAGCAACTGCTCCAGCAGGCTCTCAAGGATGGCTACCGGCCGATGCGTGAATACGGAGTGCGCAAAATCCTCGGCGGCCTGACGACGATCGAGGAGGTCATCAGCGTCACCGTCGCCGAATCGGAACAGTAGCCGCACCCAGGCCGCGCAAAAATCCGTCGCATTCCCGCGCGGTTTCGGCGACATCATCGGCGATGCAAGCCGCCCTGGATTCCGCCACCGAAAGTCTCATCGACCTGGCCCTCGACGAGGACGTTGGTTCCGGCGACCTCACCGCTCTCTGCTTCGTGCCCGCGGAGGCCAGATCGTCCGCCCGCATCGCCGCCCGCGAGGCAGGCGTGCTCGCAGGCATCGAGGTGGCCCGCCGCGTCTTCGCCCGACTCGATCCACGCATCGAGGTGCACGGCCGGCTTGCCGATGGCGACACCTTTGCGGCCGGCGACACCGTGCTCGAGCTCGAGGGACCGACGCGTGCCCTGCTCACCGGGGAGCGAACCGCGCTAAACTTCCTGCAGCGCCTCTGCGGCGTCGCCAGCCAGACGCGGCGCTACGTCGAGGCCGTGCAACCCCACCCGGTGCAGGTTTGGGACACCCGCAAGACCACCCCCGGCTGGCGCCGGCTGGAAAAGGCGGCCGTGCGTGCCGGCGGCGGTACCAACCACCGCATGGGCCTCTACGATCACGTCATGGTCAAGGACAACCACCTCGCCGCCGGAGGCGGCCTGGCGGCCCTGCAGGCCGGCATCGACCGGGTGCGCGCCGAGCGTCCCGAAGCCCGCGTGCAAATTGAGGCGGACACCCTGGAGCAGGTCGCCGCCTTCCTCAGCCTGCGCGGGGTCGACATGCTGCTGCTCGACAACATGAGCTGCGCGAAACTGCGCGAGGCCGTGCGTCTCAATGCCGGCCGGCTCTGGCTGGAGGCGAGCGGTGGCGTCACCCTCGACACCATCGGCGCGATCGCCGCCACCGGCGTCAACGCCATCTCCGTCGGCGCCCTCACCCACTCGGCGCGCGCTCTCGACCTCGGCCTCGATTTCGAGCCCGGCTGAACCGCACCTCAGCGCAACATGGCCCGGGCGATGATGGCGTCGACCGGGTTGAAATCGTCGGTGAACACCTGACCGTCGGCCGGCACCTGGCGGCGCGGCACGTGCGCCGCGGCAATCCGCGCCGTCACCGAACCGGCGATGTGGCGCCGGCCGGTCAGACGGCTCATGCGATCCTCCTGCGAGGCCATGATGACGACGTTCTGCACCACCTGACGAGGACCCTGCACGGCGAAGATTTCGACATGGGCAAAAACCTCGTGCAGGGTGGCGAGCATGCCGGCAAGCAACTCCGCGCGCGGCCCCTGCACGGCGGAGATGGTGTTCATCAAGTAGACGCCCCCCGGTTCCAGGCGGTCGGCGACGAGTTGGAAAAACTCGCGGGTCGCCAGGTGCGGCGGGATGGCGTGCACACCGTTGTAGGCATCGCCAAAAATGAGATCCCAACGCCGGTCCTTCTGGGTGCGCAGGTAGTGGCGGGCATCGCCGGCGTGGGCCTGCACGCGGGGATGCTTGTCGAGATGGAAATACTGCCGGCCCACCTCGATCACCTGCGGATCCAGCTCGGCGACATCGACCTCGGCCTCGGGAAATTCGCGCGAGACCTCACACGGCATGCCAAAGGCGCCGGCGCCGATGAAGAGGGCGCGGCGCAGGGGCTCGCCGCCCATGACCGCCAGCCGCCAGTAGTGCTGGTACTCGAGCACGAGCGCGCCGTCCGCCATGTGAATGCCACCCTCGGCGGTGGAATCGAGCTGCAGGTAGCGACGACTCTGCCGGCCCTCGCCCTGCTCGCTGACTTTGATGTGGTGATAGAACGACTCGCGCTCATGCAACACCCCGGGCTCGCGCGGGATTTCCAGCACCAGGCTGGCAGCGGCGGCGGCCACGCCGGCGCCGACCAGGAACGCCTGACGCTTGCGCGAGCCACGGGCGAGGGCAAAGGCCGCGAGGGCCAGCAGCAGCAACAGGGCGGCGCAGCCGAGGAAGATGGCCCGTACGCCGAAAGCACCGAGCAGGACAAAACCGGAGAGGAAGGTGCCGACGAAACTGCCGAGCGAACCGAGCATGCTGACCGTGCCGGCGGCACCTCCGACATGGCTGTCCTTCCAGGTCAGGCTGTACAGACGCACCGAGGCGGGCGAGACGGCACCGAGCAGGGCACCCGGCAGGGCGAGCAGGAGCAGGGCGAACAGCACGGGGCCCTGCACCAGGCCACGGTCCGACAGCAGCGGCCCGATGAGGACGGCGAGACCCGGAATAAGGAAGGTCAGCAGGGCGGCAGCGGCCAGCAACCCACCGAGCACCTCGGGCCCGGCCCGGCGGTCGGCGAGGCGTCCTCCGGCGTAGCCCCCGACACTGAAGGCGACCAGAATGACACCAATCAATGCGGTCCAGGTGTAGATGCTGTTGCCGAACATCGGCGCCAGCAGTCTGGCGGCACTCAACTCGATGACCATCATGGCGGCCCCCGAGCAGAAGCAGGCGGCGCCCAGATACAACCGTTCGAGGCGGAGGAAACCGGCGACGGGTTCGGGAGAGGTCTTTGCCATGGAAAGTGGAAAGGTTGCGAGGCCGCGAGCCTCAGTCGTTGTAAAACACCAGCGCCAAAATACGCCAGCCGTCGCGGCCACGGCCGAGGGTGAAGTAATCCAGCCCGGTGACGACCTCACTGCTCTTGGTCAGACGCCAGCGCACCTCGGCGAAGGCAACCCGGCTGTCGCCACTGATCTTCTTGGTCACCGGCACCTCGGTCATCGGGCTGGGCGAACGCTCGTGTCCGAGCTTCTGGCCATGCAGGAAATCGGTCAGGCCCTGGCTGGAACTGCGGCCGTTTTTCTCCACAAAGGTGACGCGCGCGCCGGGATCGAAGCACGCGGCATAACCCTCCATGTCGCGGGCCGACCACGTGCCGAAATAGCGGTCGAGAAAAGCCTCAATGGCCACCTGCTCCGGATGCTGCGCGCGCCCGCAGGCGGCCAGCAGGCCGGTGAGGAAGAGCAGGACGGCAAACCGGCGGCGCATGGCGGAACCCGTTCAGTCTTCCGGCATTTCCTCCGGCACGCCCATGAGGGCGAGCAGGCGGTTCAAATCCTCGACCCCATAGTAGTCGATCTCGATATGCCCCTTCTTCTCGCCGTGCTTGATGCTGATGTTCGTCGTCAGATGCTGCATCAGACGCTGCTCGACCGCCTCAACGGCGCGCGACTCCTCGGTTTCGCCAAGTTCGGGTTTCGGCGGCGGCGGATTGAGGATGGCGGCGGCGAGTTTTTCCGCCGCGCGCACGGTCAGGCCCTTGCGGACAATCTCATCGGCCGAGCGCTGCTGGTCGTCCGCCTTCTTCAGCGTCAGCAGCACCTTGGCGTGCCCGGTGCTCAGGCGGCCGGACGAAAGCAGCTGCTGCACCGGCGGGCAGAGGTCGAGCAGGCGCATCGTGTTGGCCACGGTCGCGCGGTTCTTGCCGACACGCTGGGCGATGTCCTCCTGGCGCATGGCGAAGTCCTTCGACAGCCGCTCGTAGGCGCGCGCCTCTTCGATCGGATTCAGGCCCTCGCGCTGAAGGTTCTCGATGAGCGCCATCTCCAGCACGTCCTTGTCAGAGGCCTCGCGGACAATGACAGGCACCTGCTTCAAGCCCAACTCGCGCGAGGCGCGGAAGCGTCGCTCACCGGCAATCAGCTCCAGCTTGCCGGACACCCGGCGAACGATCAACGGCTGGATGACCCCGTGCTCGCGGATCGAGTCCATCAGCTCCTGAAGCATCTCTTGGACAAACTCCTTTCGCGGCTGCAGTGGACTGGGCACGACCTGATCCAGCGCGACATGGTTGACCACGTCGCCGGGCGCCGGCTGAGCCAGCGCGGGTGGCTTGGCCACGCCGCTCACGGCCGAAGGCGCCGAGATGAGCGCGCCGAGTCCTTTTCCAAGTGCTGCTTTTGCCATAAGGAGCGCAGGTTAGTGCGGTGCTCGGGGATGGCAAACAGCTTTTGCCGCAGCCCTGCAAAGGCAGCGGGCTTTCAGCCGCGTCAAAGGCCCCCATCCGGCGAGCCGGCCGACCCAGCCCCCGGGGCCATGGCCGGACTTGCGCGTCGCCCCGGCCTCCGTCATGAAGGAGGCGACCATGCTCCACGTTGTCCTGTTCCAGCCGGAAATCCCCCACAACACCGGGGCCGTTGGACGTCTGTGCCTGGCCACCGACGCGCGCCTGCACCTGATTCGCCCGCTCGGTTTCAGCCTGGAGGACAAATACCTGAAGCGCAGCGGCCTCGACTACTGGCCGCAGGTGGATGTGCACGTCTGGGATGACTGGGACAGGTTTGCCGCCCAGGTCGAACCGGAGGCGCGCTTCGCCTTCATCGAGTGCCAGGGCAGCCGCCCGCACTGGCAGGCGGATTTTACCGCTCCGGCCCCGCTTTACTTGGTGTATGGCCCCGAGACGCGCGGCATCCCACCCTCGCTGCTGGCCGCGTATCCGGACCAGTGCTGGCACATCCCGATGCAACCGGGAGCGCGCAGCCTGAACCTGGCGACCGCGGTCGCCATCACGCTCTACGAAGCGGTGCGCCAGCGGAGCTGATCAGTGACAGCCACAGCCTTCGCCGCAGCCGCCGGCGCCAAACACCTCTTCAGCCGTCGGCACCCGACCCTTTTCGAGGGTTTTGGTGACAAAGCCGTTCACATGGTTGGCGACCTGCTGAAGCACATCCTGGGCGGCGACAAAGGCCTGGATGCCCTCATGGGCATCGGCCTGGTCTTGCAGATCCTGAAAGCGGTTCACCTCGTTGGTGTCGAGCTTCTGACCGCCGCGGTGGCGCTGCTCGAGGGTTCGACCCAAGGTCATCACCTCCCGGTACAGATCCACCGCCGCCTCGTCGGCCAGAAAGGCCTCGGCCTGCTCGCGCGCCTTCTGCACGTCCGGATCCGCCACAATGGCGGCGCAAAGGGCTTCGATTTGGGAAATCAGGGCGGGGGCAAGCAGTTGCGTCATGCAGGTAGATAAAACTTCAAGCCGGCCTTGTCGACCGGGAAAAGCGACGCCGTCCATCCATTTTCAGTTTCCCCGCGGCGAAATCTTGCTTCCCGTACAGGATGGTTTTTGTGCACACGGCCGACTGGCAGGTCGGGGCGCCACACGCCCGCGTTGAGGACGCGGAAAAGCGTGCCTTGGTTCGCCACGAACGCGTGGCTTTGATCGCCCGCCTGGGCGAGTTCGCACGTGAGCAGGGCGCGGCCTTCGTGGTGGTGGCAGGCGACCTGTTCGACTCGCCGCGCCCGGACCAGGCGACCGTTTCCGCCGCTTGCTCGGCGATTGGCCGACTGGGCCTGCCGGTCTACGCCATCCCCGGCAACCACGACCACGGCGGACCGGACTCGCTCTGGGAGCAGCCCTTCTTCCTCCAGGAACGCGCGGCTCTGGCGCCCAACCTTCACGTCCTGCTGCGCCCGGAACCGCTGGAATTGGAACAGGCGGTGCTGCTGCCCTGCCCGCTGCTGCGCCGCCATGAACTGCAGGACACCAGCGCCTGGCTGCGCAGTCTGGATTTCCGCGCTCTGGGCCCCAAACCACGCATCGTGCTCGCCCACGGCAGCGTTCAGGACTTCGGCCCGGCGGGCGACGACGACGAAGCCGACGGCGCCAATAACCGCCTCGAACTCGACCGCCTGCCGCTCGACGAGATCGACTACATCGCCCTTGGTGATTGGCACGGCCTCAAGCAGGTCGGGCCCAAGGCCTGGTATGCCGGCACCCCGGAACCCGACCGCTTCCCGCGCAACAACGAACCCGGCCATGTTCTCGCCGTCACGATCGAGCGCGGCACGCTGGCACGGGTCGAGGCATTGAAAACCGGGCACCTGCGGTGGCATAACCTCGAGTTTGACTTCACCGCGGACAGCGATCTCAGCCGGTTGGATGAAAGACTGTCGAGCCTCACCGAGGGCAAGGCCGGCGAGGATCTGGTACGCCTCACCCTGCGCGGCAGTCTCGGCATGACGGCGCGCGCGGCGTTGGAGCAG
>JBIJBO010000162.1:0-8528 GCA_044345215.1 Prosthecobacter sp.
GCCTGCCCGCTCGGCCACTTCCGGATCTCGGTCACCACCAGCGACCACGCCCGGGCCACCGGTCATCCGTTCGAGGTCGAGCAGGCCCTGGCCGCGCGCGACCTCACCCAGCGCGACCTGCTGCGCCGTCGCTTCCTGGAAACCGCCCCGGAACTGCAGGGCGCGGTTGCTCCCCTGCTCGCCGCGCGTCGCAACCCGCCGCGCGGTCAACCCACCCTGGTCTTCCGCGAGCGCCCGGCCGAGCATCCGCGCCCGACCCACCGCTACCATCGCGGCGAGCACCTGCAGCCGAAGGAGGTCGTGCCACCGGCGGTGCCGGCCTTCCTGCCGTCGCTGCCCAAGGACGCTCCGGCCGACCGCCTGCGCTTTGCCCAATGGCTGTTCCAGCCCGACAATCCGCTCACCGCCCGTGTGACGGTGAACCGCCAGTGGCAGGCCTTCTTCGGTCGCGGCCTGGTCGCCAGCCTCGAGGATTTTGGCTACCAGAGCGAGGCACCGAGCCATCCGGAACTGCTCGACTGGCTGGCCGTGGAGTTTCGTGAGCAGGGCTGGTCGCTGAAGAAGTTGCACCGCCTCATCGTCACCAGCGAAACCTACCAGCAGGGCAGTCGGCCGACCGACCCCAAGGACCCGGACAACCGCCTGCTCGCCCGCGCCCCGCGCTTCCGTCTCGATGCCGAGATCCTGCGCGACGCCGCCCTCAAGGCCGCGGGCCTGCTCTCGCCCAAGATGGGTGGCCCGGGTGTGTATCCGCCACAACCGGCCAGCGTCACCACCGAGGGCACCTATGGCAAGGTCCAGTGGCAGACGAGCGAGGGCGAGGACCGCCACCGCCGCAGTCTGTACACCTTCATGAAACGCACGGCCCCCTTCGCCATGGCCACCACCTTCGATGCCCCGACGGGAGAAGCCTGCCTCGCCCGTCGCGACGTCTCGAACAGCCCGCTGCAGGCCCTGACCCTGCTCAACGACCAGATGTTCCTCGAGGCCGCCCAGGCCATGGCGAAACAGGTCATGGCTGAGTCAGAGAGCGACGAAACCCGCCTGACCCACCTCTTCCGCCGCTGCGTGACGCGGCCCCCGGCCGCGGAGGAACTGGAGCTACTGAAAAGCTTCCTCGCCAAACAGCGCGCCAATCACCTGGAAGGCGAAGCCCTGTGGACTGCGGTATGCCGGGCCGTGATGAACTTGGACGAAGCGATCACGCATCCTTAAAGATGAGAGATGAGGGATGTGAGATAAGGGATCTCAGAAACAACCACTCAGCCCTCTGAACCATGGACTATCGTGACTTGGAATTTTGGCAACTCGCCCGACTGTTATCCATTGATGTCCATCGCATGACCTTGTCGGAACCACCTCGGTTTGAGCTGCATGAACAAGGCTCACAGATACGTCGTTCGGCCAAGTCGATCCGCGCCAACATTGTCGAGGGCTACGGCAAGCGACGGTACAAGATGGAGTTCGTGCGTCACCTCACTTACGCCCTGGGTTCTGCACGCGAGACTGAGGATCATCTCGCAACGCTCTGGGAAACGGGTTCCCTGAAAAATGAGGCCCTTTACCAAGACTTAAACACGCGTCTCCATAGCCTCATTGCCAAGCTCGTCGTCTTCACCCGTGGCGTGGAAACAAAACACCAATCACCGCCTTCCCCATGAGCCTCCATCCCTCATCCCCGATCGCTCATCGCTCATCCTCCATCACCCGCCGTCACTTCTTCCAGGACTGCGCCGTCGGCACGGGGAAAATCGCCCTGGCCTCACTGCTGGCGGAATCGGCCTGTGGCACCGCCCGCGGTGCGAATGCGGCTTCGGCCCCGCACGTCCGGCCGAAGGCGAAGGCGGTCATCCACCTGTTCATGGCCGGGGCGCCCTCGCAGTTGGAGATGTTCGATGCCAAGCCGATGCTGACCAAGTATGAGGGCAAGCCGCTGCCGCCCTCGGTGATCGGCGGCCAGCGCTACGCCTTCATCCGTCCCGACGCGGCGGTGCTCGGCCCGCGCTTCAAGTTCGCCAAACACGGCCAGTGCGGTGCCGAACTCTCCGAGGTGCTGCCGCACCTGGCCACGGTGGTCGATGAACTCGCCATCGTGAAGTCCTGTCGCACCACCCAGTTCAACCACGCGCCGGCACAGATCTTCATGAACACCGGCTTCGCCCAGCCCGGCCGGCCAAGCATGGGTTCCTGGGTGACCTACGGTCTCGGCGCCGAGACGCGCGACCTACCCAGCTTCGTCGTCATGAGCACCGGCAACGGCATCAGCGGCGGCGCCGCCTGCTGGAGCAGCGGCTTCCTGCCGAGCCTGCACACCGGCACCCGCTTCCGCAACAGCGGCGACCCCATCCTCAACGTCAGCACACCGGAGGGCATCCCGGCCCCGACCCAGCGCGACACGATCGAGTTGATCAACGCGCTCAACCAGCGCCGGCTGCGCCTGGAGGGCGACGGCGAAATCGCCACGCGCATCGCCAACTACGAGATGGCCTACCGCCTGCAGGCCTCGGCGCCGGAGCTGATGGACCTGGGCCGCGAGGATGCCGCGACCCTGGAACTCTACGGCTGCGATCCCAAGGTGCCGTCCTTCGCCCGCGCCTGCCTGCTGGCCCGGCGCATGGTCGAGCGCGGCGTGCGCTTCATCAACATCTACCACGAGGGCTGGGACGCGCACAGCAACGTCGAGGGCAACGTCCGCAACAACTGCAAGGCCACCGACCAGGCCAGCGCGGCCCTGATCAAAGACCTCAAGCAGCGCGGACTGCTCGACGACACCCTCGTCGTCTGGGGCGGCGAGTTCGGCCGCACGCCGATGGTCGAGGCCAGTATCTCGCTCGGCCGCAGCATGGGACGCGACCACCATCCGCAGGCCTTCACCATGTGGCTGGCCGGCGGCGGCGTGAAGGGTGGCATCACTCTCGGCGCCACGGACGAGATGGGCTTCAATGTCGTCGAGGACGAGGTTCATGTCGCCGATCTGCACGCCACCATCCTGCATCTGCTCGGCATGGATCACGAGCGACTCACCTTCCGCCAGGCCGGTCTCGACTTCCGCCTGACCGGGGTCGAACCCTGCAAGGTGATCGACAAGATTCTGGCCTGAGCCAGCGATTGGACCGTCGCATCGGCTGACACAAATTGATCGTCCCCGCGTTGTCACGCCATGCGCCGCCTGCTGCTATTCCTGCTCGCCCTCGCCACCCTGCCCGCCCCTGCCGCGGACCGGCCGAACTTCCTGGTCATCCTCACCGACGACCTCGGCTTTTCCGACCTCGGCTGCTACGGCTCGGAAATCGCCACCCCGACCCTGGACCGTCTCGCCGCCAACGGCCTGCGCTTCGCCCAGTTTTACAACACCGCCAAATGCCATTCCTCGCGGGTCAGCCTGCTCAGCGGTCGCTGGTGCCGGCAGGCCGGCGACGAGAGCCTGAGCCGCGCGGTGATCCTGCCGGAGGTGCTCAAGCCGGCCGGTTATTTCACCGCCATGGCCGGCAAATGGCATCTGGACAAGCAACCGACCGACTTCGGTTTCGATCGCTTTTTCGGCCATCTGTCGGGTGCCTGCAATTATTACCGTGGCGACAAGAGCTTCCACCTCAACGGCCAGCCCTGGCAGGTGCCGGCGGAGGGGTTTTACACCACGGTCGCCAACGTTAACCACGGTCTGCGCTTCCTCGAGGAAGCCCGCGCCCAAAAACAGCCCTGGCTGCTCTACCTCGCCTTCAACGCCCCGCATGCCCCGCTGCAACCGCTGGAGGCCGATTACCGGAAGTACCGGGGTCGCTACGACGAGGGATGGGACGTCATGCGGGCGCGCCGCTTGGCGAAGCAGCAGGAACTGAAGCTGTTTGGCCAGGCCATCGAACCGGCCCCGCGACCGGATTCCATCCCGGCCTGGAACGACCTCAAGCCGGAGATCCGCGAATGGGAGGCGCGGCGCATGGCCGCCTATGCCGCGCTCATTGATCGCGTCGACCAGGAACTCGGACGCTTGGTCGCCGATCTTGAGGCCAGGGGCGAACTGGCCAACACGGTGATCCTGTTTTTCTCCGACAATGGCGCCTGTCCTTACGACCGCCGCAGCACCGGCCAGGACGCTGAACCATACGACGGAACCACCTCGTGGAGCGACAGTACCGGCTGGGCCTGGGCGCGCAACTCGCCCTTTCGCTATTACAAGCAAAATCAGTATGAAGGCGGCATCGCCACGCCGGCCATTGTGCACTGGCCGGCCGGCCTGAAAACCGCGCCGGGCAGCCTCGTGCACACACCGGCCCATCTGGTCGACGTGCTGCCCACCCTGGCCGACCTGGCCGGGGCGGAGCCGCCGGCGACCTTTCCCGGTCGCGAACCCAGTCCTCTGGCCGGCATCTCCCTGCGCCCGATCCTTGAGGGAAAACCGGCCGCAGCGCGCCCGCCCCTGCACTTTTTGTTCAGCAGCGACCGCGCCCTGCGCGAGGGCGACTGGAAACTCGTGTCGTTCCAGGGGCAGCCCTGGGAACTGTACGACCTCGGCAGGGATCGCACCGAACTGCACGATCTAGCTGCGCAGCAACCGGAGCGTGTCCAGCGCATGGCGCAGCAGTGGCATGAGATGACCGCCGACGTCCTGCAAGCGCCCGCCAAGGAACAGACGCCCGTCGCCCCGGACCCGGATGGACACCGTCATCGCGAGTGGTCGGACTACCGCGGCCTGAAGGGGGCCGTGACGAGCTCGCGCGGCGCCGAGAGCAGCGACGAGGCACCCAGAAACAAATCCCGGACCACCCCCGGCATCCGCGCCCGCGTCGGCACCCATCTAAAAACCGAAGGCAAGGTGCTTGTCCTGGACTGCAAAGGCAACGATCCCGGTCTGGCCATGGAAAACCTGGCCAGCACGCAACCCGGCCCCTACCGACTGCGCTTCGATCTGCAGAGTTCCTCTTCCGGTGGCGGTGAAGTTTATTTCACCACCGATCCCAAGACCCGACTTCCCGGTGGGAAGCACTTGGAGTTCCCCGTGGTGCATGACCTTCAGTGGCACTCTCATGTCCTGAGCCTCGACACGGCGGAGCGTTTGCACGGCCTGCGCCTCGATCCCTGCGCTGGCACCGGCGAGGTTCGGATTCGCAACCTGCAGTTGCTCGATGCCAACGGCCAAACCCTGCACTCTTGGCCCTGATCCCCTATGCTCCGTCGCCTATGCCCTCTCCTGCTCGCCGCCGCGCTGGCCGCGGCCGAACCGCCACCGAACCTGTTGCTCATCTTCACCGATGACCACGGCTGGGCCGACCTCGGCATTCAGGGGGTCGATCCCGACATCCGCACGCCACACACCGATCAACTCGCCCGTGACGGCGTGCGCTTCACGCGCGGCTACGTCACCGGTCCGCAGTGCGTGCCCTCGCGCGCCGGGGTCATCAGCGGCCGGCATCAGAACCGCTTCGGGGTCGATGACAACAACCGCGGCCCGCTGCCCCTCGAGGTGTTCACGCTGCCGGAGCGACTCCACCGCCATGGTTATGCCACCGGCATGAGTGGCAAATGGCATCTCGATCTGAGTCGCGACGCCAAAAGCGGCGGGCAGAAGATCGACCCGCGGTTCCTGCCGCAGGCGCACGGCTTTGACGAGTACTGGTGTGGCTCCCTGCGCCAGTACCATGCCTCGCACGGACTCGATGGCACGGCCTTCCCCGATGCGCCACGCCTCGTGCAAGACACGCGCTTCCGCATCACGTCCCAGACCGAGGCGGCGCTCGCCTTCCTCGACCGTCGGGCCCGCCAGCCGGAGCAGCCCTGGTTTCTCTACCTGCCCTGGTTCGCGCCGCACGTGCCCCTGGAATCGCCGGAGCCCTGGTTCTCGCAAACGCCGGCCCACCTGCCCCTGCAGCGCCGCCAGGCGCTGGCCATGATCGCCGCCATGGACGACGGACTGGGTCGCGTGCGCGCCAAACTGCGTGAACTGGGCCAGGAACAGCGCACGCTGATTTTCTTCATCGCCGACAACGGCGCACCGCTCAAGATCGGGGCCTGGGATGGCTCGCTCAACCGGCCGCTCGTCGGCGAAAAAGGCATGCTCACCGACGGCGGCGTGCGCGTGCCCTTCGTCGCCGCCTGGCCCGGCACCCTGCCGGCCGGCCAGGTCTTCGATCAGCCGGTCAGCTCGCTGGATGTCGCCGCCACGATCCTCGCACGCCAGACCGACGCCGCCCAGTCCGACACGCTCAAGGATCTCGACGGGGTCGATCTGCTGCCACACCTCACGGGTCAAAAAAGTGGACCGGTGCACGAGCACCTGTTCTGGCGTTGGCGCTCGCAGGCCGCCGTGCTGGAGTTCCCCTGGAAACTCATCCGCCTCGGCGCCGACCAGCGCTACCTCTTTAATGTCACCGAACCCGGTGGTGAAACCCGCAACCACCTCGCCGAACAACCGGAACTCGTTGCCCGACTCGAGCAAAAGCTGGAGGCCTGGAGCGCGACCCTGCATCGCCCCGGCCCGGCCGAGCCCATCAATGAACAGGACCGCGGCTTCTTCGCCGACCACGTCGACCCCTCCCTGCCATCGGCGGCGAAACCCGGTCGCAAGGAAGCGCCGGCCGCGGATTGGCTGGCGCGCAACGGCAAACTGGAGCATCGCGACGGCCTGCTCATCCTGCAGCCGGAGGCCGGCGCGAAAAACGCCTTCCTCACCCGCAGTCAGTTCCGTGTGCGCGGTCCGGTGACCGCACGACTGTCCCTCAAGACGAACACCGCCGGCAAGGCGGCCCTGGCCTGGCGCAGTGCCAGCGACAAGGATTTCCTGCCCGCCAAGCGCGTCAGTTTCGATCTTGTCGCTGGCGACGCCTGGCAGGAGGTCGAAGTGTCCCTGCCGGAAATCGAGGCCGTCATCCACTTGAGGATGCACGCCCCGTCAAGCGGCCTGCAACTGCGTTCGCTCCTCCTGCAACCTGTCAAGGGACCGCCTCTTTCACTCTGGAACACCGCGCCATGAAACGACTTGTCCTCTTCTGCACCCTGCCCCTGCTCGCCAGCGCCGCGCCCTTCACGTTTCAGGAGGACTTCGGCGCCGGCTTTGAGGCCAAACGGTTCACCACGCCGATCCCGAACAAGAACACCGAGGTGCGCGACGGCGCCCTGTGGACCCGCGGCTCCAGCGGCGGCAAGTACCCGCCCATGGTCTACCTGCCGGTCGACGGCACCGACCTGTCGATCCGCTTCCGCTACCGTCACCTCGGCCCGAGCGGCTGGCTGTGGTTTTTTGTCGATGGCGACGACGGCTTTGGCGGTACCGACCACATGCTGCGCGTGAAACTGCTGCGCAACGCCGTGCAGTTGCAGGTCGACTCGCATTCCAAGGACCCGAATCATCCGCAGCGCCAGAAGCAGGGTCGCGCCGCCGATCCGGCCAGCGGGGCCTGGCGGCTCAACGAGATGCTGACGGCGGAAAAACTCGATCTCGCGGACAACGGCTGGCGCCACGTCCACCTGCAGTTTCAGGGTCGACAGGTGACCGTGCGCCTCGAGGGCGCCGTGACCTGGTCGCAGACGCTGGAGCGCCCCTGTTTTCATGCCAGCAAGCGCAAGCTGCTGTGGATGCAAAACGGCGGTGCGGAGGGCATCGAACTCGATGACATCCGTGTCGAGGAAAAGCTCGGCGATTTGCCCGTCTGGGCGGCTCGCAACCCAAGCGGCGCGGCGGTGCGAGTCGCCCTGCCCGCGCCCAAGGATCCGCGTTACGCCCATCTCTCCTGGAACAAGGTCGTGCGCACCCCGCAGGGCAGCCTCATCGTCGCCTGCGTCGCCGGCATCTTCCACGGCTACCACGGCGGCGGCTGCCCGGCCATCGCGCGTTCGACCGACGATGGCCGCACCTATTCGGAACTGCAGATCCTGCGCGAGTTCGGTCCCGGCCGCGACTACACCGCCTGCGGCAACCTCGCCCTCGGCACTGCTGACGACGGTTCCCTGATGCTGCTGGCCATGGCCTACACGGCTGACGAGGCCAACCAGATCTTCGGCTGGCGCTCGACCAATGATGGTCTGACCTGGACACCGACCGACACGGCCACGCTGGGCCCGAACAAGACCGGTTCCGTGTTCGGCAGTCTGCTGCCGGTGGAGGGCGCCGGCCTGCTCGCGCTGGGTCATTACCGGGCGGGCTCCGCGCCCCTCACCCGGGGCATTTGGCTGGCCAGTTCCGCCGACCACGGTCTCACCTGGGGCGAACCGCGCCGGATCAGCGAGGTGTATGGCGTCGAACCTGTGCTGGTGTCGGCGGGCGACCGCCTGCTCGCCTTCCTGCGCGGCGGCAAGGGCGCGCTGCCGGGGGCCGAGGGCCGGCAGTTCCTCGCCGTCTCCGACGACCGGGGCCAGACCTGGACCACGCGTACCAGTCCCTTCGACGCTGAAAACCCGGCGACTGCTCGCTTGGCAGCGCCCTGTGCCGTGGCCAACCCGCGTCGGCCCGGCGAGGTCTTCGTGCTCACCACCGAACGCGCCAAGACGGTGGCGCAGAACAGCCGCATCTGGTTGTGGCGCGGCGATGCCCGCAC
>JBIJBO010000034.1:0-27501 GCA_044345215.1 Prosthecobacter sp.
ATTTCAAGATTCTGGTGATAGGAGGGCACTCCAAAATTGAGATGCCTGCGCGGCAAAGCAAGCGTGTTGAGATGGGCGCTGACCGTTTCATTGTCCGAGATATTCGCGCCGAACATCGTCGATCCCCCGAACAACCAGACCGCACCGCCCCGCAAAAGCTCCGGCACTTCCTCCGGCTTGAGGGATGGGTCCAGCCGCACCCCTTCAAAGCCGATGTTGTAGTGCTTGGAGGCGACGACCGGCGCCACGTATTCCAGCGTCGGGTGATGCAGGCTGCCCGGGGGGTGGATCAGTTCGAGGATCTCTTCATCCGTTCGCCCGGGATAGATCCGGCGGCGTAAAAAATCGCGATCCTCTTGATAAAGTTGCTCGGGATTGTGATACAAGTCGGTGAGATGAATGTCGGGCTCCGGCGGTCGTTTCACAAGCGCGGCCGCAATGTTGGCGAGAACAAACAGGAGCAAAAAATGAAAGACCTGCGCCGCCGCAAAAGAGTGGCAGCGCGAAAGCCAGGAACCCAGCGATTCCCCCAGGGAGGCCGCGCGCAGGGCATGCACGGCATATCCGACCAGGAAGGCACAGGCGACGACAAGCAGAAGCTTGCCGACAAGGCCTGCACCGGCCACACGGCCGCCCAGCCATGGGTTCACGAACAGAGCCGCAACAACCAGGCTTCGCCCCAGCAGCCTCAGGGTGGGGGTCGGGCGGCCGCCTCCGGCTGCGGATTCTCTGGCTGTCTCAGGCATGCTGGAGGAAATCTACGCCTTCTTGATGCGGGTGGCTCAGAACAGCGTGTAAATGAAGGGCGCCAGCGCAGACCCCTTGGCAAACACAAGGATGGCCCCAAGCGAGAGGAGGAGCAGGACAATCGGAATCAGCCACCAACGCCCCGTCTTGGTCAGAAACGCGACAAACTGTTTGATGATGTAGATTTTTTTCATGAAGAAAGCGGCATTCAATAAAGCTGCTCGTAAGACTCGCGGGTGGGCTGGGACTTGCGCTCAATCCACTGACTGCCGGCAGCGGGGCGAAGCCTCAGCTTGGCAAAGGGCAGGCCGAGCAGGCGGCCTAACCAGCCAAGGGGCGTGAAAACAAGCGCAAACATCAGGACAAGGATCACCCTGGACATGACACCGCCAATCAGGAAGGCGAGGGTCATCCATCCGCTGTAAACCAGGCGCAGCAATGCAGGAGAGAGCAGCCCCGCCAGGACCAGCAGTCCACCGACGCCGGCGAGAACGGCCCCTGTCAGGGAATCGGGGCGGCGCCGGAGCAGGAGCATGCCGATGCCGGCAAGCACGAGGCCCACCGTCAGCCCGAATTTGCGCAGGCTTGCGCGCGAGTAGTCGAGTGACCGGACTTCGTCCGGCAGGTCCTTAATCCAGCTCATAAGTCTGTCTCCAATCGATGTTGTCCTGAAATGCCGGCTGTCCGGTCTTCAGAAGCAGATACCCCCCCAGAACGAGCGCGTCCATTTCCGTGCGCATGAAGCAGCGGTAGGCGTCCATCGGGCTTTCGACGATGGGCTCACCGCGGACATTGAAGGAAGTATTGACAAGCATTGGGCAACCCGTCAACTCATTGAACCTGCTCAGCAGGCGGTGGTAGGCCGGATGCACGTCTTCGCGGACCGTTTGAATGCGTGCGGAATAATCCACATGGGTGATGGCAGGCACGCTGGAGCGCGGCACATTGAGCTTGTCGATGCCCCAAAGCGACTCCTCTTCAACACTCATCCTGCGCCGGACTTCCTCGCGCACCGGAGCAACGATCAGCATGTAGGGACTGTCGCGGTCCAGCTCAAACCATTCGCCGGCTTTTTCCGCAAGCACCGAGGGCGCGAATGGACGAAAGCTTTCACGAAACTTGATTTTCAGATTCATTTTCTTCTGCATATCGGCCGAGCGCGGATCGCCGAGGATGGACCGGCTGCCAAGAGCGCGGGGACCAAACTCCATGCGCCCTTGGAACCAGCCAACCACCATGCCTTCTGCGAGCAATCCGGCAACACGGCCGGCCAGGATGTCATCGTCAAGCAACTCCGCAGTCGCGCGCTGGGAACTGAGAAAGGCACCAATCTCGTCGTTGCCGTAGACAGTCCCGAGGTAGCCGCCCTGCATCCGGTCGCGCCCCTGCTTGGGCTGGACCGGTTTGTCATGATAGTGGTGCCACCCGATGTAAGCCGCGCCAAGGGCACCGCCAGAGTCGCCTGCGGCAGGCTGAATCCAGATGTCGTCGAAAATGCCTGAGCGCAGCAGCTTGCCATTGGCAACGCAATTCAGCGCGACGCCACCCGCAAGGCAGAGTTTGCTCTCACCGGTCTCCTTGCGAACATGAGCGGCCATTTTCAGGACAATCTCTTCGGTTACCTCCTGAACCGAGCGGGCGAGATCCATCTCCCTCTGAGTGAGCCTGGACTCGGCCTGCCTGGGCGGGCCGCCAAACAACTCCTCAATTTTTGGACTCGTCATCGTCAACCCGGCGCAGTAGTTGAAATACTCCTGATTCATTGAGAAGGAGCCATCCTCTCGCAGGTCGATGAGATGCTCCTTGATCTGCTTGACGAAGCGCGGCTCGCCATAGGGAGCAAGCCCCATGACTTTGTACTCGCCGGAATTTACTTTGAAGCCTGTAAAATAGGTGACTGCGGAGTAAAGCAACCCAAGTGAATGAGGGAAATGCATCTCGCGGTGGAGGGTGACACGATTGCCCAGACCGACGCCGTAGGAACTCGTGGCCCATTCGCCAACACCGTCTATTGTCAACACCGCGGCGCGCTCAAATGGCGACGGAAAAAACGCCGAGGCAGCATGCGACTCGTGATGATCCGCGAAAAGCAGTGGCCTTTGCTCTCCCAGAGCCTCCTCGACCAGGCCTGGAACCCAAAGTTTCTCTGTAATCCAGGACGGAATGGCCATCATGAAGGACTTCAAGCCACGCGGCGCAAAAGCCAGGTGGGTGTCTAGGATTCGGGCAAATTTGCTGAAGGGCTTTTCATAAAAGACGACATGGTCAATGTCCTTGACCGTCAGGCCTCCTGCCTTCAGGCAGAAGGCGACCGCATCCTTCGGAAACCGGTGATCGTGCTTTTTGCGGCTGAATCGCTCCTCCTGTGCCGCAGCGACCAGCTCACCGTCACGCAAAAGACAGGCGGCCGAATCATGGTAAAAGGCGGAAATCCCGAGGATGTTCATTTACCCGCGATGAATAGGCGTTTGCCGCCCCCGCTCAAATGGTTTTGCGGGTTTCTTCTGGCAAACAAGCCGCCACGGCAACGTTGTTGCCTCACAAACACACCTCGACAAACCGCCGATTCCGACGCTACTTTATGGCGACAACAACGTGCCTCATCCCCCAACTCATGTGCTGCTGAGCACGGAACTTTTCCACCCAGACCTTCCCGGAGGACTGATGCGTTTCCACCGGTATGGCCCCGGCTTGCGCGAACGAGGCATCGTCCCCGAAGTCGTGACGCTCCAGCACCGGCCCGACCTTGCCAGTTCCGAAACGGTCAACGGCATCCTGATCCACCGCCACCAGGCCCCGCAGGACGTCCCAGGCGAGAAATTGCGGACCTGGCTGCTGCGGCAGGCCAGGAACCGCGGGCAGGTCATTCTTCGCAAGGGTGGCCGAGCCGTGCTGCAGCCAGCGATGCTCTCTCACGAGATGGCACCCGTGCTGCTGCAGGCAAGACTGACGGGCATGCACAACGTGCACAATCTGAGCATTGCTCCAGACACCATCCCCGTGAAACGACCCCTTGCCCGCCTGCGCCAGCGCCTGCGCATGGCCCTGATGTGTGCGCCTGTTTCACGATTCGTCTTCCTCAGCCAGCAACTCAGACGGCAGTATCAGGAGCGCTGGCCGATGCGAGCCAGCCAGATCGCGGTCGTATCCAACGGCGTCGATCTTGAACGTTTCCGCCCCTCCAGCCAGCCTGAAGAAAGAACCGAACTGCGCGCACGCCATGGATTCAATGATGGCGACAAAATCGTGCTCTTCGTCGGCGGCCTCATGGAACGCAAGGGCGTCGACATCCTGATCGAAGCTTGGAACACCGTGACCGAACGCCACCCCGACGCCATCCTCGCCATCGCTGGCAGCCAGGCGGGCCGTGTCTCCCACGAAAGGCCCGGCTTCAAGCAGGATCTGGAAGACTACCTTGCACGCATCGACGCGATGCGCGCGAAATTGAAGCTGCCAGGCAGCATCCGGCTGCTCGGTGAGTTTGCCGACCCCGCTCCTTGCTATCGACTCGCTGATGTCTTCGCCTTTCCATCCCGCCGCGAAGGCCTGCCCAACGTCCTTCTTGAAGCCATGGCCAGCGGACTGCCCTGCCTGACTGCCCGCTTCGAGGGTTTCCCTCGGGACGGCGAGGAACTGGGCGAAGCCGGCCGCCATCACCTGGCGCTCGGACATGACGCCGCGGAATGGAGCGCCCAGCTCATTGCGTTGCTTTCTGCCTCACGGGAAACTCGCGAAAGGCTGGGTGGCGCAGGGCGTGCCTGGGTGGAACTGCAGCATCCGCTGCCGCGAATTCTCGACACCTGGGCGGGCCTCTATCAAAACCTTGCCTCAAACTGACAACCCACCAGGGAACCATGTGCGGCATCTGTGGCGAATTCTTCCTCAATCCGGACCGTGCTGCCAATGAGGCACGCGTGCGAATGATGGAGGAGGCCATAGCCTACCGCGGTCCAAACGATGACGGCCGACTCATTTCCGGCCCCTGCGGCCTTGGCTTTCGCCGGCTCAGCATCATTGACCTTGAGAGCGGGCATCAACCCATTGCCAACGAGGATGAGTCCGTCTGGGTCACGCTCAATGGAGAAATCTACAATCACCCCGAGTTGCGGCGCGAGCTTGAGGCGCGGGGCCACCGCTTCCGCACCCGCTCGGACACGGAGGTGATCGCCCATCTCTACGAAGAGTATGGCAGCGGTTTTGTCGTCCATCTGCGAGGCATGTTTGGGATTGCGCTCTACGATGCTCGCCGAAACCTCCTGGTCCTTGCCCGGGACCGCCTGGGCATCAAACCGGTCTACTGGACCGAACGCAACGGCTGCTTGATCTACGGTTCCGAGATCAAGGCCCTGCTGGCTCACCCGGACGTTACCCCATCCCCCAACGAGCGCGGGATCTTCCAATTCCTGCTGCTGCGCCACAGCCTGCAGCCGGACACTCTGTTCGACGGCATTCACAAACTGCCTGCAGCAACCCTGCTTGAAGCAGATGCCAGCGGCATCCGGCTGCACGAATTCTGGCGCCTGCAGCATCCCGCCTCCCTGATCAAAGACCCGACTGAGGCGTCTTCCACCTACGAGCAGGCGCTCAAGGACGCCGTGGGCTCACACCTTCTCGCGGACGTGCCCGTCGGCCTTTTCCTGAGCGGCGGCCTGGATTCGAGCGTTTTGGCCGCGATCGTGCAGCCAAGACTCAACCGCCCCCTGGTCTGTTTCACGGCAGGCTTTGAGGGATCGGGCGACGAAACCGCCCATGCGGCCCGCGTCGCAGCGCATGTCGGCGCCGAACACCGCCGCATCGCCATACCGGCACCACCTCCCGAGGTGCTGGAAGAACTCATCTGGCACCTCGACGAACCCTTGGGCGATCCTGCATGCCTGCCAACTTGGCTGCTTTCACGCGAAGCAGCCAAGGAGTTGCGCGTCGTGCTCACCGGCGAGGGCTCCGACGAAACAAACGCTGGTTACACCAAATTTCTCCGTCACCATCTCTTTCATCAGCGCAGACATGCGATGTCTGCTGCACGCCTGCTCTGGCCACTGCTGCGCAGGCTGCCACTTGTGCAAGCGCGCCTCGAACACCTCGCCCCGCTATGGCAGGCCGGCAGTGAACTCGACCGCCTGCTCGCCAACGACCAAATCGACACCTGCCTGCCCGGCTCCACCCTGTCACGTCTGGCCCCCGGTTTGATTCACCATCACGCGACCGTCAAATCACGCCTGCAGACGGAGCTCGACACCTGCGACAGCACGAATCCCGAGCAGCGCATGCTGCATTTGAGCCGTGCCGTCTTCATGCGCGAAGACCTCCTGATGAAGGTGGACCGCATGACCATGGCCCATGGCCTGGAAGCCCGCGTCCCCTACCTCGACCACCACCTTGCGGAAGTCTGCGCCGGCTTGGCACCGGAACTTCTGCTCAGCGGCGGCCGCACCAAGGCGGTTCTGCGCAACCTCGCCGGGCGCCTGCTGCCGCCGGAAATCGTCCAACGCCGCCAGCACGGTTTCCTGGTGCCGTTGGCCGACTGGTTTCAGGGCAACTTCGCCGCTTATGCACGCGGCCTGTTGACTCCCTCCAACGTACGCCGCCGAGGCCTGCTTGATCCGGACGAAGTGGCTTCACAACTTTCCCGTTATGAAAGCGGCGGAGGGGGTGCGCGCATGATCTGGAACTTCATCTTGCTGGAACTGTGGTTCCGGCGCTTTATGGACTGAATCCTCTGTTGTCCAAACCCACCCTTACCCGACTAAACCATGGCCCTGAGTTATTGGGAAGCCAGCCTAGCAACCGGCGCAAGCCGCGCCGGCGTCTGCTTCACCTCCGTGCTGATGCTTGGCAGGCAGACATCGCTCCTCGACTGCCCCGCGCTGAACCAGATCAGCCGGCTCTACGGTGCCGACCTCAGTGCGCTGGAAAAGGAGACTTGGGCGGAGGCTTTCTTCCGGCGCCTTGGCGCCATCCGGGTGGAATCGCTCGACTACTGCGACTATGAAGGCGCAGGCCTGACGCATGACATGAACCTTCCGTGGCCCGAGGGTCAACCTCCGGAACAGTTTGATGTCGTCTTTGACGGTGGCACACTCGAGCATGTTTTTAACCTGCCCCAGGCATTGCTCAACGCGATGAGCCTCGTCAAGCCCGGCGGCTGCCTGCTGAGCGTCACCCCCGCAGACGGCTGGCTCGGCCACGGCTTCCATCAACTCCAACCCGAACTCTTTTTCCGCTTCCTCATCCCGCAAAACGGTTTCCGCCTGCACGGAGTCTGGCTGGCGGAGTTCGATGTGGCACCCGGCAAGGCCAAGCTCTTCCGGTTGCGCGATCCTGCCGTCACTGGCTGCCGTCCGCAGGTTCCGGGCAAACGGCCACTCGTGCTGTTGGTCTGCGCGGAAAAAATGACCGACCTGAAGGCCTTGCCCGAGTGGCCGGGTCAGAGCAATTACACCAGCATGTGGCAGGAACCGGGGAAATCCGTCACCGCCTCAGCCACTGCCAAAAGCCTCCGGCAGCGCCTGCTCGGCCTGCTGCCCGACCGCCTGCTCAAGCCCCTGCGTCGTTGGCTCCGCCGGTGCATGCACGCACGCCTGGCCAAAAACTCCTACACCCAGGTCGACCACATCAACTTCCAAGTGCCGCTCGCATGAAGTGCGGTGAACTCCAGCGATTGGTCGCAGCCGACCTCTACCGATACGACCGCGCAGCAGGCTGGAGAGGTCTGGTGAGCACCTTTCTCCGTGAACCTGGATTCCGGCTCACCTGCCTGCTGCGCCTCTGCCGCCACTTTCGCTCCCAGACGTGGTCCCGTTGGGGAGTCTATCATCTTTGCAAGCTCTGGTTCCGCCGGCTATCACTCAAACTCGGTGTCTGCCTTGACTTCACCACCGATATCGGCCCCGGTCTCTACATGCCACATCCCTTCGGCATCGTCGTTAACCGACGCTGCCGCATCGGCGCCAACTGCAACCTCGCCCAGCATGTCACGCTGGGCTTGAAAAGCCGCGCACCACGGGCCGGCTGCCCGGTCGTCGGCAATCGGGTCTACATCGGCCCAGGAGCCGTCGTGGTCGGTGCCCTCACCGTCGGCGATGAAGCCGCCATCGGGGCCAATGCCGTCGTCACCCACGATGTTCCCCCGCGTGCCGTCGCCGCCGGCGTGCCGGCCAGAATCCTGTCCCTGCGCGGCTCCGATGGCTACATCAACGACTGTCTGCCCTCCCATTCACCCTCATGAGTCCCCCCCTCTCCAAGCTCAATCTCGGCTGCGGCACCGACATCCGCCCCGGTTGGATCAATCTCGACATCGCCCCACTCCCGGGGGTCGACGTGGTTCATGACTTGAACATTCTGCCGCTGCCCTTTCCCGACAACCACTTCGCCAGTCTTCTCTGCAACGACGTGCTCGAACATGTCGACCTCGTTCCACTGCTCAAGGAATGCCACCGCATCCTGGCACCCGGTGGACGCATGCAGATCGAAGTGCCGCACTACACCTCGAACAACAACTATGTCGACCCGACGCATCGCAACCGTTTCTCCGTGAAAACCTTCCGCTTCTTCGTCCGCGATACTTTCGAGCACCAGCGGCGGGGCTGCTATTACTTCGACTTCGCGTTCAGCGAGATTTGCGCTGTCAAACTGCGCTTTCTGCACGGCCTGCCTTACTTTTGGAACTGGCTCATTTCACCGCTCGTCAACCGCAGCCACTCCCTGCAGTGCTACTATGAAGCAACAGGACTGTCGGGCCTCTTCCCCGCCCAAAATCTCCTGCTGACCCTCGTGAAATGACGCCTGCCTCCGCCCTGCGCCGCAGCGCCGCCCGCCTGGACGATCTCCTGCGGTACCGACGCACCCCGCAAGCCATCCAGTCCCTGCTCCGGCTGGCGCGCACCATGGCTCTGCCGGCGCGCCATCCAGGCTGGCTCGAACACGCCTGCGCTGCCGCCCGCTGCGCTCCATCCCAGGAATGGATGCGCGTCGTTGAAGGCTGGACGCTGGCACGCCTAGACCGTCTCTCACGCGCCGACCTGTGGTCCTGGCAGGAACCAGAGACACCCCAGGTGGGCGTGGCCAAGGCCGCCATTCTGAAACCCTCTTCGGAGCGGGAGCGCGGCGTTCTCTTCATCTCGTTCGAATCGCAGTGGCAGCATCTGCTGCGTCTCGGCCCGCACAGGCTCGCCGCTCTCGCGGCCCGCTACCAACTGGTGGTCGCGCCGACCTGGTCGCCGCCCCACTCGGTCACCAATTATCTGTTCCCGCGGCTGCATCCCGGCACGCTGCCCTGCACGATCAGCAATGTCGAGGACCTGCGTATTTTCCCCCGCCTGCACCCCTCGTACGAGCCGGTCCAACTTTTTGCCTCCAGCTGGGTCAACGCCTCGCTCTACCAGCCGCAACCGCGCGAAAAGCGCGACATCGACCTGGTCATGGTCGCCAACTTTGGTCGCTACAAACGCCACCATGTCCTGTTCTCGGCCCTCGCCCGCATGCCGCCGGCCCAGCGCCCGAAGGTGACGCTCATCGGCCAGCCCCACGGACAGCGCACGGTGCAGGTTCTCGAGCGTGAAATGCACGACCATGGCGTGCGCGACTGCATCACCCTGCGCTCGCGCATCAGCGACGCCGAAGTCGTCGACCTGCTCGGCCGCAGCAAAGCGGCGCTCATCACCTCGCTGCGCGAGGGCTCCTGCGTTGCCGTCGTTGAAGCCATGATGGCGGACACGCCCATTGCCCTCCTGAAAGGCGCCTGCATCGGCTCGGCCTGCTTCATCCAGGAACAAACCGGCGCCTTTCTGAACGAAGACCGCCTGCCTGAGGAACTGCCCGCCTTCATCTCTGCCGCACGGGACCTGACACCGCGCCGCCGGCTGCTGGAACTAGGCGTGGAGCACGAGAGCAGCACGCGCCTGCTGGAGGAGCACCTGAAAAGCCTGGCCCTCAGCCGCGGTGAGCCCTGGACACGCGGCCTCTTTGCCCACCATTGGCGACCCGATCCCGTCATTGCCGACTCCAGCCAAGCCCGTGAAGCCGCTCAGGCCGCCTCCCGGCTCGCCACGGAGTTCGGCCTGCTGCTCAACCCGCCGAAGTCATGAATGCCACCGGCCTCGCCAGTGCCCCCGCCTGGATGCGCCCCTTCCAGCGCGTCACCAGCCGCGGCGATTTTGTCGCCGAAATCGACGGGTTGCGCTTCTTCGCCCTGGCCGGAGTTTTCCTGCTCCACCTCAACCACGCGGTCGTAAACCACCAGTCCAGCCTGCCGGCCGCGGAGCAGTCCCTGATGACCCGCGCCCTTGAAGGCGGCGCCTACGGGGTTCAACTTTTCTTTGTCATCAGCGGCTTCATCCTCGCCCTGCCCTTCGCACGCCAACACCTGCCGGGCGGCCGGCCGGTCTCACTGCGCGGCTACTACCTCCGCCGCCTGACTCGGCTGGAGCCTCCGCTGCTCATCAACATCACCCTGCTGTTCGCACTGAAAGTGCTCCTGCTCGGCACCCCGGCCCTTGAACTGGCACCCCATTATCCCGCCACGTGCACCTACACGCACTGGCTGTTTTTCGGCAGCAACTCTCCGATCAACGGTGTCACCTGGTCGCTCGAGGTCGAGGCCCAATTCTACCTCCTGATGCCGCTGCTTGCCAAGGTCTTCGCCCTGCGTTCCACCCCCTTGAGACGCGGGGTCATCCTCGCCTCGCTCATCGGCCTGGCCGCCTGTTCACGCTCTCTGCCTCATGTCTCACTGCCGGCACAACTGCCGCATTTCCTCTCCGGCTTCCTGCTCGCGGACCTCTGGCTTCGCGAATGGAGCGGCGGACGCAAGCCGCGATGGCTTGCCGATCTGACCGGCTTGCTCAGCGCAACCGCCCTCATCGCCGTCCTGTTCTGGAACCGGCAAATTCCAGGCAGCACCGTGCTCGCCCCCCTGCTCCTGCTGGCCTTCTGTCTGTCCGCCCTCAACGGCCGTCTCTTCACGGCTTTGTTGCGCCACTGGCTGCCCGTGAGCATCGGTGGCATCTGCTACACTTTCTACCTCTACCATGTGGTCCTGCTTTCAGCCATCACACGTCTGACCGCCCGCTGGATTGACACCACCGATCAAACCACCGCCTACGCACTGCACTTCGCCGTCGCAACCCCGCTGATCCTCATCGCCTGCTTCCTGCTCTTTGCCGTCTTTGAGCGCCCGTTCATGGCCTGGCGCCCGCGCTGGTCGCGTCCCGGTGCGTGAGCCGTGCCTCCGCCAGGCAAGGCTGCCATCCCCCGTTGCCCCCTTTCCCGTGAAATCCCTCGTCTACATCGCCAGCACCGGCTACTCCGGCTCCACCCTTCTCGAAAGCATCCTCGGCACCAACGAAGGCTGCCTCAATCTCGGGGAAATCTGCAAACTCCGCTTCTGGCCGGTCTGCTCCTGCGGCGCCAAGGTGGCCGATTGCGGCTTCTGGACCGGCCTCGAAAAGCAGCTGCAAAACCGCCCTGACGGGGCCGGCAGCCGGCTGCAGGACTGGCACGTCCAAATCAAACGCTCACGCTCGGGCATCGCCAAACTCCTCCACGATGCCTTCATCGTCGCCGGTTGCCCGGGCACGCTGGAACTCTTCAAGGCGCTTTCCCGGGAAATCCGCGACTTCAGCGACGGCAGCAGGCGGGCACTGACCCTGTTCGAAACCGCCGCCCGGCACACGGGAGCGCGGGTCATTGTCGACTCCTCCAAGGACCCTGTGCTGCTCAAACATCTCTATGCCCTGGCACCGGAGCGCCTGCGCCTGATCCATCTGGTGCGCGATCCGCGCGCGGTGGCCCATTCCTTCGTGAAGAACTTCGCCCGCGATGGCGTGACCTACGGTTCGGAAGACAGCCAGCAAGCGCCGAGCGCAAGCCAAGCCGCGGAGTATTGGCGCTCGCGCAATGTGAACATCGAAAGAACCGCCTGGCGTATTCCCTCCCACCAGCAGTTGCTCATCCGCTACGAGGACCTCTGCCTGGAGCGTGAGGCCTCGGCCGAAACCTTGAGCGAGTTTCTCGGCGAGGAGATCCGCATTCCGGAAACCCTGCGGCTGCGCCAGCAGCACACGCTGGCAGGCAACCCCATGCGGCTCACCCAGGATCACATTGAAGTGCGGTTGAATCAGGAATGGAACTCACGACTGAGCGCTCAGGACGAGGCGGTGATCCTGAAGGCGACGGGTGCACTGGCGCGCCGCTACGGCTACTCACTGTGACTTCCCCGTCCCCTGCGACAGCCACTGCTGCCAGTCCGGCCGCGCCGCAAGGGCGCGAGTCCAGGCCGCCGCCCCTTCCGGGTCCAGGTGATAGCCGTCGGGGAACCGCTCTGCCGGCAGCCTCGGCGGCGAGTCAAAGCAGGCGGCCCCCTCGGCTTGCAGGGCGGTCTTGACGACGTCCGGCAGATCGTAGGGATCCGGCAGGGGCACCGTCAACACCGCCACGCGCGTGCCTGCGGCACGGCAGGTTCGGAGCAATGCCGACAGGGTCCGCACGGATTCGTTCGCGCCGCCCGCGCGTGCCGTCTCCTGAGCAGCAGCCTGAATGAGGTTCACCGTCGGCTCATAGCGCGGCATGCCATGATAAAACAGCAGGGGCTGGACGCGCCGGCGATGGGCAAACAGGCGCGAAAACCGCGCCGCCGCCGCTTGGCAAAGCGCATCGACACCGAGCTCCTGCTCGCGCACCAAGTCGGGCAGATCCCGCCAGGAAACGTGGAAGGCGGCGACCGTGTCCAGATCGCGCAGGCCGTCGAGCAGGTGGGCACGGCCGGTGCAGACCAGGAGCAAATCCGGCCTCGATCCGGCCACATCGAAATAGCGGCGGAATCCGTAGCGCCACTCTTCCACACGGCTGCCATCGGGATGCATCGCGGCCAGCATCACCGGTCGCCCCACGCCCGCTTCCAGACTGCGCTTGAGCTCCTCCTGATCCAAGCCCTCGCGGGCCAGCGAGTTGCCGAGAATGAGCACCTTGCAGTGGCCCTCAGGGGCGCTGCGGAGGCGTGCCGCCTGCACCGGCAGGCTGCTCAAATGGTTCACATCCTTTGACAGCCTCCCCTCGAAGACGCGCGCCGCCAGCTCCAGACCGAGCAGGGCGGCAAGCAGGACGGCTAGAACACGCAATTCCGTAGGCATGGAGGGTTGGGATCAGAAGCGGAAATAAATGAATTCAGCCGGCGCCGGCGGCGGAAAAAACAGCAGCATCAGAATGAGATACAAGTAGAATGCAGCGCGCCACCCCCAGCCCGCCTTGAGCAGCGCGTCGTCGTCACGCCGGCGCTCGAGCCAGGCTTCATAAACCACCCAGGGCAAAACAAAAAAGCCGATCATGCCGAGGCAGGTCAGGCTGTAGTCGGTGAGTCGCCAATCGGCCCCCAGGCGCCCCAGCATCGCCAGCGCCCCACGCAAACTGTCGGCCCGGAAGGCCAGCCAGGTCAGGCAGACAAGGTGGAAGGTCACCGCCCATTTCAACGGTTTCAGCCAGCGCGCTGCACCCGCCGGGTCCGAGCGCAGACGCAGGCAGGCGCGGTGCAGGCCCAGCCAGAGGCCGTGAATGCCGCCCCAGACCACAAAGGTCCAGGCGGCGCCATGCCAGAGACCGCCGAGCAGCATCGTGAGCATGAGATTTCGTGCCGTGCGCCCGCTGCCGCCGCGGTTGCCGCCAAGCGGGATGTACAAATAGTCGCGCAACCAGGTGGACAGACTGATGTGCCAGCGCTGCCAGAAATCGCGCGGATCGAGCGCGAAATACGGTCGCCGGAAATTGGTCATCAGATCGAAGCCCAGCCAGCAGGCGGTGCCGCAGGCAATGGCGCTGTAGCCGGCGAAATCGCCATAGATTTGAAAGGCGAAGGCGTACACGCCCAGCAGGACATCCGGCCCGGCCAGGGACGCTGGCGCAGCGCCGAAGGCGTAGCCCGCGAGCCAGGCCATGTTGTCGGCCAGCACCACTTTGAGGAAAAGGCCCGTGAGCACAAGGTGCAGTCCGCGGCGGAACCGCTCGGCATCGCAGGCCGGCCGCGGTCGCTCCATCTGCGGCAGCAAATGCGAGGAGCGCTCTATGGGCCCGGCCACCAGCTGAGGGAAGAAGGAGATGAACAGCGCGAAGTCGGCGAAATCACGAGAGGGTCGGGTGTCGCCGCGGTAGACATCGATCGTGTAGCTGAGCGCCTGAAAGGTGAAAAACGAGATCCCCGCGGGCAGCAGGATCTCCAGAGTCCAAGGCCCCGCATCAAGGCCGGCCCAGGCCAGCGCGCGCGCGACCTCGTGGACAAAGAAACCGAGGTACTTGAAGATGCCAAGCACCCCCAGGCTGATGGCCACCGCGAACACCAGCCAGCGGCGTCGCATCACGGGATTGGACGCTGCCTCAATCCTGGCGGCAGCCAGATAATTGATCCATGTGCAGAACAGAATCAGCCCAAGGAAACGCCAGTCATAGCAACCGTAAAAAAAATAGCTGGCCGCCAGCAGCAACCGGTTGCGGCCGGCATGGGCGAGCCGCCAACAGCCGATCGCCACCAGGCCGAAGAACACCCAGAATTCGAAGCTGTTGAACCACATGCGGGGGAGGGGCGGAAAGTGTTTCTGTCGGCGCGGACAGCCGGGGAATCAAGCGCCGTGGCGGCGGTTTTCAATCGCTGCCCTGCGGCCGCAGCCACAGCCACTTTCTCCACTGCACCCACGGTTGCATTGCAAGGCTGGCTGGTCCACGCTGCCGGCCGGCAGCCCGCCCCATGGAGTACCGCCTCGCCCTGTTCTTCCTCTTCCTATACTACATCCGTCCGCAGGACTGGATGGCGGGTTGGGCGGGCTTCAACGTCGTCAAGCCACTCATGCTTGCCTGGCTGGTCGCCTGGTTCACCAGTCGTGAACGGTCCCCCCTGCCCGGCCTGCTGCGCACGCCGCATGACTGGGTCATTCTGACCTACTACGCCTACGTGGTCTGGAACGCACCCGACACCAAGGCCGCCCTCATGGGCTATCTCCCCCTCGCCGTTTTTTACGCGCTGACGGTTCAGTCCCTGTCAAGCTGGGAGCGGGTCGCCGGCTACCTGAAAATGTGGAACTACATGCTGCTTGCGGTGGCAGCCATGGCCGTTGCCAGCCTATATGGCCTCGATCTCACCGGCGCCCAGGACGTCACCACCCGCAATGCCGGCCGTCTTGCCATCGGCACCTGGCTGCACAACAATCCCAATTCGCTCTCGCACACCGTCGTTGTCGCACTGCCACTCAGTTACCTGGTGTATTTCTGGAAGGGTTCAGCGGGCGGACGTTTGCTCGCCTTTCCTCTGTGTGCCGCCCTCGCCACCACATGCGTCTATCACGCCTCCTCCAAGGGCTCCTATCTCGTCGGCGCAGGTCTCGTGGTCATGATTTTCGTCATCGGGCGCCCGCTGGGCATCAAGCTGCTCGCCCTCGCGGCTGCCGGCACTGCCGGCTTTTCCGCTCTGAGCTTTCTGCCGCGCATGGCCGGCATGGGCAGTCTCGGCAACGACGAGGGTGTGCAGGGGCGGCTGATGGCTTGGGAAATGGCCAAAACCATGCTGGAGTCCAGCAACACAGGCATCGGCTGGAAACAGTTTGTCGCCTGGATTACCTGGGAGGGGGAAACCTTTGTCAAGGCCACTCACTCCAGCTATGTGCAGATCGGTGCCGATCTCGGCCTTTATGGCCTGTTCCTGTACATCGCGGGCCTTTGGACCGCTCAGCGCGGACTGATTTTCTCGGCGCCGGGTTTCAGCACTGCCGATCGCCAGCGTGAATTCTGCCGGCGGGCCACGCTGGTGCTGCTGCTGGGCTACAGCGTCTCCAACTGGATGATCAACCGGGAGTATCACAGCGAATACTTCCTCATGATCGCCGTCGCGGCCGCCATCCACCGTCTGAGTCTCGCGGAGGGCTCCGAACTTGCGGGTGCCGTCAAGGTCTGGACTCGCCCTGACCTGCGCGATCTTGCCGCCACTGCCACCCTCACCTGGATGGTGCTGCAGATCTGGGACTACATCCTGACCAACCTGTAGTCCGGCCTGAGCGCCAGCCAGCCTCTTGGCAGCAGCGCAGTTGCAACCGCGTCAGGACTCGATCCGATGTTTCGGTGAAGGACTGTCCTGGACCACTTCCTCCTCCTGCCAGTTGGAATCGTAGTAGCTCGACGAGTAGTAGTAGTAGTAGTACTGGTTCTGAATCTTCGAGAAGTCGACGCGATTGAGCACGAAGCCGTAGAAGTGGCCACCGAGCTTCTGGAGCTGCTGGAAGGCCAGGGTCGCATCCGCGCGCGTGGTCGACGCCGCCCGCACGATCAGCACGGCGCCGTCCGCATGGTTCTGCAGGAAGGCCGTCTCGCTGAGCCCGAGAACCGGGGGCGTGTCCAGAATGATGCGGGAGAATCTGCCACGAAGCTCATTCAGGAGATTCGCGAACACCTCGGTGTTGAGCAGTTCGGTGGTTCCCGCCAGAACGGGGCCGCGCGGCAGCAGCCACAGGTTGTCCGCCTCCGACTTGACCAGACATTCATCGATTTTGGCCTGGCCGCTGAGCAGCCGCGTCAGGCCCGGCAGATTCGGCACACCCGCAACCGAATGCACGCGCCCGCGCCGCAAGTCGCAGTCAATCAGGAGGGTCTTCTCGCCCATGGAGGAGAAAGCCCAGGCGATGTTCGCGGAGACCGTCGTTTTGCCTTCGCCAGGGCGGGCACTGGTGAGCATGATGACGCGCGGCTCACCCTTGGGGCCAGGATTCAGCATGATACTGCTGCGGATGAGCCGGAAGCATTCCAGCAGGGCGTTCGGCACCGTGGCACCCAGCGTGCTCGAGCGATTGACCTGCTCCAGGACCTTGGGATTCGAGAGGGGAACCAGGCCAATGCCGGGGATGCCGAGCGTGCCCTCGAACTCATTCAGGTCGGTGATGGTGCTGTCCATTTTCCGCAGCACAAACGGAACGCCGCCAGCCAGGCCGAGGCCAAGGAGGCAACCGAGCATCAACAGCTTGGTCTTGCTGGGAGAAACAGGTGCCTCGCTGCGGATGTCGGTGAAACCGCGAAACTCCAGACTGAAAGCCGATTCATCGGCGGCGTTGAATTCGAGGCTTTCGATCTGCTTGGCAAGCTGCTCATAAGCCTTGTCCCAAGCGAGCTGGCCCTTCTGCATCAATTCGTAGGACAGCTTTTTTTCATCATAACTCTTGGCCGCCTGGTAGTAGGCGGGCAGCTTGCCATCCAACTCTGTGAGCTCTTCCTTCAGCCGCTCCCTCTCCAGATCGAAGGCCTTGCGCGCCACTTCAAGCTCGAGCTCAAGCGCGGAGGTCACTTCGCGCAGCTCGTCGCGCAACTTGATCATTTCCGGGTGATCCTCCAGATAGCGGACCCGGTTGGCGACAAATTTTTCCTCAAGCGAGCGCCGCTTTTTGTCCAACTCCTGCCAGGGCTGGAGTCCCTCCACCATGTCCGGTTGCACCACCACCTGAGTGAAGTCCTTGGCCATGTCCGGGCTCTGGAACGTGGCGGGCGCACCCACGCGGCTGTCCCCGGTTCTGCGGATGATGCGGCCTGCGGCCAGCGGATCGTCCTTGTCAGTCCCGACACTGGTCATCAGGGCCAGCTTTCCGGATGTGCTCAGGTTCGCCTGTTCCTGCAGCACCTTGGCGATGCGGTCCATCTCCTCCAGCTTGTAGCGCACGCGCACTTGCTGGACAGGCACATTGCTCAACCGTTCAAGCTCGATCTGCGCACTGGCAAGGGCGCTTTCCTCCTCATACTTGAGGCGTGAGTCAAGCTGCGCCGTCACCTTTGTGCGCACCTCGGCAAGTTCTTGCACATACCTTTGAATGGCCTTGTCGCGAAATTCATCGCGCGCGCGCTTGCGCGCCTCCTCGTAAGCTTCAATGAGGGCTCGGGGAAACTCCCTCACCACCTGGGGCCGAAACGAAACCACCCGCAATTGCATGTGCTGCTGGTCCAAAAAGCCGATGCGCACCGCCGGGATGAGGGCCGCCCGTAGCTCCTGCGCGGACGTTGCATTGGTGGCCAGGCCGAGCCGCTTGGCGGTCTCAAGCTGGTAGTAGTCGGACAACAACTGCCGCGAGAGCGAGCGCATGAGCAGAATCTGGTTCTCGCGCTGCCCCCCCGAAGCCGCACGGGCGGCATCGACAAACTGATTGACCCGGATCAGCGCCGTCGATTCGTAGGTCGATCGGGCATACACGTAATAGCTGACCCCCGCGAGCAGGCCGGCGGCGAACAACAGCGCCATGAGCCGGAAATAGTCCTCGTACTGCAGCAGCAGCCTCAGCACTTTGGAGCCGTCCAGCTTGTCCGACTTGGGTGTATGAGGCTGCTTGGATTGCATGGTAGAGTGAAGGTGCTGGTGGGCACTTAGCAAGCCCCGGCACGGACACAAGTCGCTGATGGCGCAATCTTCATGCGCCGGACAGGGCGTGGGACATCAGAAGCCAAAAACCTTCTCGGGCACATGAATGACATCCCCTTCACCCACCGGCGGATCATCCGCCTGGCCAATGCGGACGGGCCGCAGATCGACGACGGCGCGGCGTCGGCGTCCCTGGCTGTCCGTGCGGAAGATTTCCACGCGGTCTTCGCGCGCAAACTTGTTCATGCCGCCGGTGATCAACAAGGCTTCGTAGACGCCGAGTGAACGCCCGTTGGGAAGGGGAATGTGGTGAGCGCCCGACCTCGGGACAGCACCGGTGAGGAAAACCATGACCTTGGGCATGGCCGCAATCGGTGTGGTGCCCTGGGCGAGTCCCGCGTGTTTCGCCGTGCGTTCCACCAGCACGGTCGCTTCAGTCAGCTGGGTGCGCTGCAGAACCTCCTTCACACGCGACTCCGCCTGGGTGCGATCCAAGCCGGCAACCTGAATGCGACCGGCACGCGGGATGACAATGTAGCCGCCCTCTCGCACTGGATAGCTGCCATTCAGGGTGGCGTCCTCCTTGACAAAAAGTTCCAGAACATCACCTGGTGCAAAAGTGAGCGCTGGGGCAACAAGCGGTGCATTTTCGCGAAGCGTCAGCGCAGCCGCGGGCAACGGTTCGCTCGGCATTTCGGACGAGCTCTGGCAACTGGCAAGCAGCACCACAAGAAGGCAGGCGGGAAAACAACCGGAACGTAGCATCATGAACATGATCAAAAAACGGCACCATGGAGCATCCATTTTGCAAACAAAACACCCCGGCAAGGCTGAAACTGGTCACCTAACGGCGCAACTTCAGCGAGGCCAGGGCGTGTATGCGGGCAGCCCCGTTTGAAACATCAATAATTCTTGCCTTCGGGCGCAACCCAGACGCCCTCGTTGTTGCCGTTGATGAACTCCTTCGGATGCGGATCCTTGATGACAGTCATCAACACGTGGTCGAAGCTGGTGCGGAAGCTCTTGATGCCGACCTTCTGGGGCGAAGATTCGATCTGTGGCGGCTGGACATCCTTGCCGCTGGTCATCTGAGCGTAGGAAACCTGGCCCGGTGAGCGATGGGAAACCGTGACAAGCAGACGCACATCACCCGAGTAACGCGGCGACTCCTTCACCCCTTCAACATAAACGAAACGCGGAACCGCGAGTGGCAGGTTGTAGGGATACGACTTGTAATCAGTGGTGAATTCCACCACGCGCTTGGATGGATCTCGGGAGTCGATCAGCAGCTCCTTCTTGTCCTTGTTGCGCCAAATGCGCACATGGCCGGAGCTCGCGAGCTCTTCATCGAGGCTTGCATATTCGCCAGAGCGAACACCGCGATTGATGCCCTCCACTTCAAGAGTGACCACCACTTCTCCGTCAAAATCAACTCGATAGGGAATCAGGCGGATCACCATGCGGGTCAGCTCGCCTTTGCCGAGCACCACGCCGGGCGGAGTGGCTTCAAAGCTGCCGTTATCGGCAGGATCCGTATTGCTAAGCACGCCATCCTGATTCAAATCCGCATCCAAATCCAACTTGGCAATCTGACGCTGACGGTCGCGCCAGGAGTTGATGCGCTGGCCAAAATACTTGTGGAAGTCGGAGGGGGCATCCTTGTTGGTTTCGACACCGCGATCGGGCAGCTGCAGCGCGTTCTGGGCCTCGACCGCGACCGGAGCGGCAAGGACGAGCAGGGAGCCAATTGCAAGGCGTTGGCCTCGATGGAGCAATCCCCTAAATTGATCTGACTGTTTCTTGGTTTTCATGAGTACAGAGGGAGGTTGAGGTTGTGCGTTAAAAACGGATCAAAAGAAGCGGCGCATCGACATGCCGGCCATGTGTTCGTTGAAGCCGTTGCTCCGGGACTGCCGGTCTTCATACTGGTAAAACAAGCGACCCGTGAGTCGGTATCCAAGCTGCTGCTGAAGCTCCAACCTGTAGATCCAGCGGTCTGCGTCGCCGAAATCATCACCGATTTGGTCGGCACTTTCGTACAGAGCGGTGCCAAGGATGCTGGTGAAGTCCAAGGGGTTGTAAACCAGTGACATGCCAATGCTCCAGCGATCGCGCTGAGCCCACTCATCCTGAACGGTTTCCCTGTTGGCAAATTGACCGAAGGCACGGGCGTAGAAACTCTGATGCAGACGCTGCTGTATGGTGTAGCGTGCGTACCGCGAAGTCAGGGTTTCCGGCAGGAACTCGTTGTTGTAGAAGTTTTCTCCAAACTCCAGCGAGTGCCGCGTGCTTCGCGTGAGATTGTGGTCGAGCGCCACTTCCCAGATGAAGCCGTTCGTTTCGCGCTCCGTTCCCGTAGTGTAACGATAACCAGCCATTCCGCGCCAGTTGACATTTTCGGTCAGGCGGCCCGTGAGGTTTGCGGCAGCACGGTGCCAAAGTCCCTCGTAACCGTCATTGGAAAAGATGTCGTAGGAAAACTTCGGCGCGAAAGGAATGACGGATCCCTCGTAACCCAGCCAGGTGCCGACATGATCACGGGTGCGGTGTTCGACAAAATCCCAAGTCCGCCAAAAATCCGTGTGGTCGGCAGCGAAGCCCCATCGCCACTGTTCATCGAAAACTGCGCGAGTTGCATTGAAAGCAACACGGTTTGAAAAGTACGCCTGCTCGTCCGTCTGAAACTCGTTGGTTCGGCGACGCTCGCGGAAGCCAAAAAAGTAACGGCCGGAGCGGTCCAGTTCCGGTGAATCTGCATCGACGTAAGCGTCAATTCCCATGACGCCACGGAACTCGCTGTACAGCATGAAGTCCCAGGGCCCCCGAGAATCGGCCCAGTTGAGTCGCGTCAACAGTGCCGGCACGTTGTGGTTGCCGAAGCGGAGCGCTAAGCGTTGCTCGAACGGCAGATACATGAGGTTCGCCACTGCCGACAAATAAATGGTGTCGGTAAGGCGAAAAGCACCGCGAACGGCAAGATCGATGTAGCCAGTCCAGCCGTCGCCGTTGTCCCCGGAGTAGGTGCGATCCCCTTGGAAATCGGAATAGACCACCCCACCGCCCAGCCAGAGAACATCGAGACTCAACAGGCCAAGTTTGACATGAGCTTGATCCGAATCATAACGCCTTGTGAGCAAACCAAGACGTCCATCCACCGTCATCGAGGCGTTGCTCAGGCGATCGTTTTCGAGCGTCCAGGCGTCGTGCGGCGTGAACACGCCAAGGACGTCGTCGACAGGACTGAAAACCTCGGGATAGAGCTGATAAAAATTCGGCTCGTGGCTGAGGTAATGGTAGGGGCCGCTGGCAGTCTGCAAACGGTTGTCCGGGCCATCCACATTCATGTTGCCCTCACGCATGCTGCTGCGTGCGTAGTCCTGGCTGCGCAACACGGACACGTCGTTGAGCGTGGGGAAAAAGCCATCCGGCTCGGAGGGCTGCAATGGCAGCATGGGCTCGACAAACTGCGCCTGAACAGTGACCACCGCGCTCAGGAAGAGGGCCTGCAGAAGCCCGTGCAGAATCTTCTGCCGCTTGGTGATTGGCGCACTAAAGGTGATGAAGCTCATTGAGGTGGAATGCAAGGGCGTTCGGGAGTTCCGCTGCATGAAAGATCAGTTTGGGCGTATGGCTGATTTCGCAAAGGCCTTGATGCCAAAACGGGTCAGGAAACTGTAGTCGGCCCGGAGCAGAGCCATGAAGGCGTAGAAGTAGAGGCCCACCAGCGGCAGGAACACCAGAGCCACAAGCCAGGCCAGTTTGGCGCGGTGTTCCGATTGAAACAGACTGGCGATCGCCGATGCGAGCAGGATCAAGTAAACAACACCCAACGCCCAATAAATGTCGCTCGCCACATTTTCGGCGTTGAAGGACAAAAAGCGTTGTAGGACGGTTCGCATGTCGGGGAGCCAGCGACTTCAAATCTTCGCGCATACGCGGTGCCTGTCCAAAGAAATCTGATTCTTTTTTTATAAATATCAGAATTTTGACAATTTTACGATTGCAAAAAGCACGGATTCAACATCGGGCAGTTCGTGACCCCGGCTGCGATTTGTCTTGCTTTCCCCTCGTCAAGGAAGATTCTGTGGAATGTCAGAAGGACACGTTAACCCTCGCTTGCCCCCCATCATGAAATTGAGTCTCCCACTTTTCCTGATCGCCAGCTTGTTGCTGTCAGGCTGCTCAGCCCATCCCCTGGGTCACAGCCATAACGGATCTTACTACGGAGGACAGGGCCTTTCCAATACGCAGAAAAACTATGTTCCGCGCGATCTTCGGCGCGAGAAGGAGATTTTCTGAGGTCCCACTTCATGGCATCACCCCCTCACGCGGCCACCTGGCCCCGCCAGACTTGTCGGGGATTCAGCATTCTGGAAGCCTTGCTGATGCTGGGCCTGCTGACTGTCTTCACGATGGTTCTCGTCGCGTTGTGGATCAAGCAGCCAGCCTCTTTGAGTGAAGAGGAAAAGCGCTGGCAGTCCTCGGGTGGCGACGCCTCGCAGCTGACTCCTGGCCTGCCCACGGTGGAAGACCCTTCACTCGTGCCCGAAATGACCTCGGACACAGAGATTCGGCTCGAGAAGGTGGTTCCACCTCGGGAAACTCCCGAATAGGTTCGCTTGCACGATTTCCAGATGGAATCCCGCCATCCGAGGGTGCTGTCTTCCGCGCAGGCTCTGCCGGTGCTCGCTGCAGTCACGCTCACTCTGAGTCTGGTTTTGTTGGCAACTTTGCGCCATGTGGGCGAAGCCAATCACGGTCTGGCCCTGCTGCTGTTCGTTCCGCCGACGTTCTGGCTTCTGCCCGGACTGTTGCTGCTGCCCTTTGCGCTTGTCAGAAGCTGGCGTTCATTGCCGCTCTTGGCAGCGGCAGCCTGGGTCATCCTCGGCCCGTTCATGGGCTGGCAGAAGGGGCGCGGAGCACCGCAGCCCGCCGACTATGCGGCGCCTTCACTGACACTCATGACTTGGAACCGCGGGCAACACGGCGGCCAGAGCCCCATCGATTTCAAACGCCGGCAGCAGCCGGATCTCTTCCTGCTTCAAGAGTCCGCGCTTCGCGAGCGCAGCCTCGCCAGATCCAACGACTACGGCGAATACATCGCCCATCAGAGCATCGGTGAACACACGCTGCTGAGCAAGTTTCCCATTCTCGAGGGCACCCTGCTGCCCGCAGGCGCCACGCCGCGCGAAGCACGCGCGGCGCGTTTTGTGGTCGACTGGAACGGCCGGCGCATCGCCGTGTATTCCGTGCACCTGCGCACGCCGCGCGATGTGCTGCTTAGCCAGTGGCGCGGTGGCCTGGTCTACGGCCTGCTCGGCTTTCCCGGCACCGCCTGGGCTGAGCGCAGCGCCCAGAACCAGATCTTCTGGGACGGCCAGCTCGCCGATGCCGGAATGATCCTCGACGCCGTGCGCCAGGATCCCCTGCCCGCGCTGGTCGCCGGCGACTTCAACTCGCCCCACACCGGTCTGATCCGACAGCGGCTGGCGCGCGAACTGGGCGATGCCCACGCCGAGGCCGGCTCGGGTTTTGGCTTCACCTTCCCGGGCAAGACCCGCAATCCGTTCAGCGGTGGCGGCCCCTGGCTGCGCATCGACTACATTTTTTTCAGCCGCCAGTGGTCGGCCATGACCTGCACCACGGAAGCCGAACGCGCCTCACAGCACCGTGCCGTCGCCGCGCGGCTGGCGCTGACCCGTTCCTGACACCGGGCTTGCCCGCGGCCGAAACCGTGCGACCTGCTCGCTGGTGCACCGCGGCAGCCCGGTGTGCAAGCCGACCATGCAATCCTTCATTCTTTGCCTGATGCCCGCCCTCACTCTTGCCCAGTCCCCGGTTTATCCCGAAACCCGCCGGCAGGAAATCTCGGACACCTACCACGGCGTCCAGGTCGCCGATCCCTACCGCTGGCTCGAGGACGACACCAGTGCGGAGACGCAAATCTGGGTGAAGGCGCAGAACGCGGTCACCCTGCCCTGGCTGCGTGGCATCCCCGGCCGCGAGGCCCTGCGCGCGCGGCTCGAAGAGCTTTGGAACCACGAACGCTCCGGCGTTCCCTGGCGGGAGGGCGGCAAGTGGTTCTTCACGCGCAACAGCGGCCTGCAAAACCAGAGCGTGCTGCACGTGGCCGACAGGCCCGAGGGCCCCTCGCGCGTGCTGCTCGACCCCAACACGCTCTCCGCCGACGGCACCACCTCGCTGACCGTCGTCGCCCCCAGCCGCGACGGCCGCTTCCTCACCTACGGCCTTTCGCAGGCGGGCAGTGACTGGCAGGAATTCCGTGTGCGCGACATCGCCACGGCCGCCGACACGAAGGATGTGCTGAAGTGGATCAAGTTCAGCGGTGCCTCCTGGGCGCCGGACGGTTCGGGCTTCTACTACAGCCGCTACCCGCAGCCGCGCGAGGGCGCGGCGCTCACCGAGGCCAACAAGAACCAGACGGTCTGGTTTCACCAGCTGGGCAGGCCGCAAAGCGAGGACCGCCTGGTGTACGAACGGCCCGACCACCCTGACTGGGGTCTGCACGCCCGCGTCAGCGACGACGGCGCCTACCTGGTCTTCACCGTCACCCAGGGCACCGACCCGCGGAAGCGCGTTTTCTACCGCAGCCTGACCAAGGCTGACGCCCCCGTCGTGGAACTGCTCAACGACTTTGACGCCGCCTACGAGTTCCTCGACAACGTCGGCAGCCTTTTCTACTTCCGCACCGACCTGGAGGCACCTCGTTACCGTGTCATCGCCATCGACGTCACCCGTGCGCAGCGCGCGCACTGGCGCGAAATCGTCGCCCAAAGCGGGGACAAGCTCGAGGGCGTGTCGATCGTCGGCAACCAACTGCTGTGCGAGTACCTGAGGGATGCGCACTCGGAGATGCGCGCCCATGACCTCAACGGTCGCCTGATTCGCCGCCTCGAACTGCCCGGCCTCGGCACGGTCGCCGGCTTCAGCGGCCGCCGCGACGAGGGCGAAACCTTCTACACATTCACCAGCTTCACCGAACCCGGCAGCATTCACCGCTACGACGTCGCCACCGGCCTCAGCACGCCGCACTGGCGGCCGCGGGTCGGCTTCGAGGCCGACGCCTACGATACGCGCCAAGTCTTTGTCAGCAGCAAGGATGGCACGCGCGTGCCACTTTTCCTTGTCCACAAAAAGGGCCTGCCATTGGACGGCACCAATCCCTGCCTGCTCTATGGCTACGGCGGCTTCAACATCAGCCTGACCCCGGCCTTCTCGGCGAGTCGCATCGCCTGGCTCGAACTCGGCGGCGTCTATGCCCAGGCCTGCCTGCGCGGCGGTGGGGAATATGGAGCCGAATGGCACGCGGCCGGCACGAAGCTGCGCAAACAAAACGTCTTCGACGACTTCATCGCCTGCGCCGAATGGCTGCAGCGCGAGAAAATCACCTCGCCCGCCAAACTTGCCATTCAGGGCGGCAGCAACGGCGGCCTGCTCGTCGGCGCCTGCATGACCCAGCGGCCCGAGCTGTTTGGCGCGGCGCTGCCCGCGGTCGGTGTCATGGACATGCTGCGCTTCCACCGCTTCACCATCGGCTGGGCGTGGAAGAGCGACTACGGCAGCAGTGAGGACCCGCAGGAGTTCAAAGCCCTGTTGGCCTACTCGCCGCTGCACAATCTCAAGCCCGGCACGCGCTATCCGGCCACCCTGGTGAAGACCGCCGACCACGACGATCGCGTCGTGCCCGCCCACAGCTTCAAATTCGCCGCCCGCCTGCAGGCCTGCCAGGCCAAGGACGGCCCGCCCGTGCTCATCCGCATCGAGACCAGTGCCGGCCATGGCGCCGGGACCGCCCTCACCAAGGTCATCGAGGAAACCGCGGACACCTGGGCCTTTCTGACCCGCGTGCTGGGCATGGAAACCCTGGGTGCCCGCCGTTGAAACCGCCCCGATGTTGCAGGCCGGCACCGCCGCCTGCATGATGTGCCATGCCCACTGCCGTCACTGCCGAAGGCGTACTCGCCCTGCTCGACGAGCATGCCATCGTCGAGGCGGAGGAACCGCTGGCGACCGACACCGACCTGTTTGCCTGCGGACTTGATTCGCTCGCGCTCATGCGGCTCATCCTTGTCGTGGAGCAGGCCTTTGGCCGCCGCCTGCCGCCGGCCGAACTCACACGCGCGCGTTGCGCCACGGCCGCCGCGCTGGCCGAGTGGATCGACCGTCTGCCGATCGAAGCACCGACTCCATGAGCCCGGCCGACGTCATCGTTGCCGGCGGCGGCAGCGCCGGCATCGCGGCCGCCCTGGTCGCCGCCCGCGCCGGTGCCCGCACCCTGCTGCTCGAACGCGGCGACCGCCCCGGTGGCATGGGCAGCCTTGCCCAGGTGCACACCTTCTGTGGCCTCTTCCATCCGGACGTCACACGGGCCTGGGCCTGGCTGAATTCCGGCCTGCCGGAGGAATTCGGCCGACTCATGATGGCGCGCACCGGCCAGACCGCGCCCGACCTTATGGGCCGGGTGTACGTTCTGCGCCAGTCACCCGCGCACTTCGCGTCGCTCGCCGCCGAACTCTGCGACCGCGAACCCAATCTCACCCGCCTGCACGGCTGGGAATGGAGCGGCCTGCAGCGCGCAGACATGGGCTGGCGGCTGGAAGTCCGTGATGGCAGGCAAAAGCGCTCTCTGGAAACGCGCGCGCTCGTCGATGCCACCGGCGACGCGACCGGCGCCCGCCTGGCGAATCCCGCCTGGCTGCAGCCGCCGCCGTCCTGCCTGTACCGCCCCGCCTACATCGGCGCATTCACCCAAATCGGCAGTCCCCGCGATGAGACCTGGCGTCTCCAACTCGCCGCCGCAATGGCGCGCGGCGTGGGCACTGGCGAGCTGCCGACCGCCGCCCTCGGCGCCGCCTTTCGCGAAAGTCCACTGACCGGCGAAGTCTTTGTCACGATCGACCTTGAAGCCGGCGGCAGCGACTGGGATCCGCTCGATCCCGCGCGCCACGACGCCGCCCTGGCCGAGGGCCGAAGCGTGCTCGATGCCCTCGGTTCGTGGCTGCGGACCCACCACCCCGACTTTGCCCAGACACCGCCACCGCGGCATCCCGACCGGCTCGGCGTGCGCGAAAGCGCCTGCTACGCCGGCGACTACCTGCTGCGCGGTGACGAGTTGGCGACCTGCCGCCGCTTCCCCGACGAGGTGGCGCTGGCAGGCTGGCCGATGGAAAGGCGCGAGACCGCGCGCGGGCCGAAATTCCGCTACTTCGACCGGCCCGAACCCGCCGGCATCCCGGCCGGTTGCCTGCGCCGCGCCGACGCCCCCGGCCTTTTCTTTGCGGGCCGCTGCCTCTCCGCTGATCACGAGGCCCTGGCCTCCGTGCGCGTCATGGGCACCTGCCTCGCCACCGGCCAGGCCGCCGGACGACTGG
>JBIJBO010000163.1:0-8492 GCA_044345215.1 Prosthecobacter sp.
GCCCTCCTTCGGGTGGGCCCGTTTTTTATGCCGCGATCACCCAAAAGGCATTCACGCCAAGGGCCTTGGCCCTGTCTCGGCCAGCTTCGGGTCCCAGAATCATGAAGGCTGTGGCAAGGGCGTCGGCACGTGTGGCGCTTGTGTCGACGACGGTGACAGAGACGGCCCGGTGCCGCGCCGGTCGGCCGCTGCGTGGATCGATCAGGTGGTGAATCGTTTCGCCCTTGAACTCGCGTCGCTCGCGATAGCTGCCACTCGTGGCGGCACAGGCGTTCAAAAGCGGAAGGCTTTGCAGGCTCACCCCACGCGGCTGGTCGGGGGCCTGAATGCCGATGCACCAGGGCGAGCCGTCCGGTGCCAAGCCCTGGGCCAGGACTTCGCCGCCGAGTTCCAGCAGGAAGCTCGCCAGTCCCGTTTGGATGAGTCGGGGGCGCAGCTCGTCCAGCACGAAGCCCTCGACGATGCTGGCCAGGTTGATGCGCAGCAGCGGGTGGTGTTTGCGCAGGGCTGGTCGCTCGTGGCGCCATTCAAGCAGATGCCAGCCGCATTGGGCGCGCAGGCCGGCGAGCTCGCGGTCACTCGGGGGGCGGGCAGGCGGTGAACCGGGCTTGCGTCTGCCAAAGCCCCAGGCATCCACCAGCGGGGCGCAGGTGGCGTCCAGCGCTCCTTCGGTCTCGGCGGCCACCCGCCGCATGGCTTCGAGGGCCTGAACGACTTCCACCGGGACGTCGAACCAATCTGTGCCCGGTTGGGTGTTGAACCGGCTGAGGGGGGAGTCGTCGCTCCAGTGGGAAAATTGGGCCTCGCGCAGGTCGAGGTGCTGCTGAATCAGGCGACGGTGGGGCTCGCCGGCACCGATGGCGCGCAGGCTCCATCTGGTGCCCATCGTGCGTCCCCCGACCTCTCCCGTGGGTCGGCCGGTGCAGGCCATGGTCCAGAAGCTGGCGAGCAGCGCCCGACGGCTGAGCCTCGGCATGGCGGATGGGGAGGGCATGAAAACGGGCCGCCCGCTGGCGGCCCGTCAACAAGCGCGCGCTGGCGCGCAGATCAAGCATCGGCTTAGACGACCACGCAGTGGACGCGGCTGATCCCGGGGATGGCCTCCAGTTCGGCGATGACGGCGGCATCCGGGGTGGAGTCAAGCGTCAGCAGGGTCAGGGCGGTGCCGCCTTCCTTGTTCCGGCTGAGAGACATGTCCGCGATGTTGACGTGGTTCTTGCCAAGCGCCGTGCTGTAGGCGGCGATCATGCCGGGACGGTCGATGTTTTCGATGAGCAACAGGGTGCCTTCCGGGCGCGTTTCGATGTGGCGACCATTGACCTTGACGATGCGCGGCTCGCCGGCAAAGAAGGTGCCGGCGATGCTCGCCGATTCGGTGCCATTGCAGGCCTGCACCTCAATAAGGTCGGTAAACTCGCTAGCCTCGGGCACACGGCTCTCGTTGAGGCGGACGCCGAGGTTTTCCGCGGTGCCGATGGCATTGATGTAATTGACCTGCTCGGGTCCGCAGGCGCGTTCCAGGAAGCCCTTGAGGATCGCGCGCGAAATCAGCGAGGTGTCACCGCTGCCAACCTTGCCGCTGTAGCTGATGCTCACCTGGCCGGTGCGCGCCGGAGCGAACTGAGAAAGCAGTCGGCCGAGCAGTTCGCCAAACTTCAGGAAGTGGCCCTGCTCGGCGAGCGTCCGCGGATCGACGTTGGGCATGTTGACGGCATTGACGACCGTGCCCTGCAGGAGGTGGGCGGCGATGACTTCGGCGATCTCGATTCCCACATTCTCCTGGGCCTCGTCGGTGGAGGCGCCCAGGTGCGGCGTGAACACCGTGTTTGGGGCCTGGAGCAGGGGATAGTCAGCGGGTGGAGGTTCGACCTCGAAGACGTCGAGCGCGGCGCCGGCGACTCGGCCTTCCACCAGGGCCTGGGCGAGGGCATTGTCGTCGATCAGGCCGCCGCGGGCGCAGTTGACGATGCGCACGCCCTTCTTGAGCTTGGCGATGCGCGCGGCATTGAGCATGTGCTTCGTGTCCGGCGTCATCGGCATGTGCATGGTGATGAAGTCGGCCTCGACCAGCGCATCATCGAGTTTTTCGAACAGCTCGACGCCCAGGCTCTCGGCCCGGTTCTTTGAAAGGTAGGGGTCGTAGGCAACGACGCGCATGCCAAAGGCCTTGGCGCGCTTGGCAAACTCGGCGCCGATGCGGCCCATGCCAAGAACGGCAAGGGTTTTGCCGTTGACCTCGGTGCCCTGGAAGCTCTTCCGGTCCCACTTGCCGGCGACGATGCTGGCATGCGCCTGCGGCGTTTTGCGCGCGAGCGACATCATCAGGGTGAAGGCCTGCTCGGCGGTGGAAATCGTGTTGCCCCCGGGCGTGTTCATCACCACGACCCCGCGCTTGCTGGCGGCGGGCACGTCGATGTTGTCGACCCCCACGCCGGCACGGCCGACGGCCTTCAGGTTGCCGGCCGCCTCGATGACCTTGGCGGTCACCTTGACGCCGCTGCGCACGATGATGGCGTGGGCATCCCTGGCGGCCTCGGCGAAGTCGGCCTCGGCTTTCAGTCCCAGCTTGACCTCGACGGAGAAGGACGGCTCCGCCTTCAGGAGTTCGATGCCTTTTTCGGCGATGGGATCTGCGACGAGAATCTTGAATTGCTGGGCCATAGGAGCCTGCAACCTAAGGCGGCTTTTCAGTGCTGGCAAGCGTCCAGCGGGACGGATTCAGGCTTGTTTTTTGCCGGTGAAAATCAGCCAGCGCCAGAGCCCCGCCATCGCGCTGTGGATTTCGCAGCGGATGGGTTCGAATTCCCGCCGCAGCACTCCCGGCAGCTGGCCTTCCATGCGCACGTGATTTCGGCCCATCCAACTTCGGAACAGCCGGTGAGGGCTGTCATGAAAATCGACAACCGCGATGCGCCCTCCGGATTGCAGTTCTCCGCGTGCTCCGGCAAGCACCTCCTCAAACCCGGGATTCATCATGGACAAGGCATAGCTGAAGAGAATGAGATCAAAGCCCTCCCCCTCGCCAGCAGCTCCATCGTAGGGACGATGAAGAAGCTGGATTCTTTCGCCGTGCATGGCAAGTTTGGGACGCGCCCGGTCCAGCATGTCGCCAGAGAGATCCAGTCCCGTGATGCGGGCTTTGGGATGCCTGCGGGCAAGGTGGGCGAGGTTGCGCCCCGTGCCGCACCCGATTTCCAAGATTCTTGGCGCTGGCGGCAGATCCGCGGAGGCAATGTCGAGAATCCTTTGGCGCCCATGAAGAAACGTCCAGCGGGTCGCATCATAGATGCGGGAGTGCAGACGATAGTAGCCGGCCAGCGCTTCCGTCATGACAGAATTTTGGCTGCGAGGGTGCAGCCGTAGGTGCCTGCTCGGTCCAGCAGATGCAGGCTTTCACTGCGCGGGTCGGGGTGCAGCCGTTCCCGCGCAAAGGAGGGGATGAATTCCGGGCAAAGGCTGGCACTGCGGAGCAGGATGCGTGCACCCGGACGACTGGATGCAAGGATCAGCCGCCATTCCTCTTCCAGGGCCTCGGGTTGGTGGGAGGCGAGCCAGTCTTGGTGGTCGAGCAGGACGAAATGGCTGTAGGGCCCGGGATTTTCACGAAGGAAGTTGGCCAGGGTTGAGGTGTGCGTTTGCAACCTTGGCACACGGCTTCGCAGTGTCTCCTGGTGCTCGGGAAGCAGGTAGCGGGGGCAGCATTCGGGCGTGTAGTGGCCGGTCAGATAGACGCGCCAAAAATAATTGTCCGAGAAGGGGAGGTCAACCAGCACGCGTTCCATCTTGGCGCGGATGAAACCTGGCAGGCCGCCTGGGAAATGGCCCTCGATGAGGGCCATTTGTGCGCGCGGGACTCCAAGCAGGGCCATGGCGAAGGGCTGTTTGAGCAGCCATTCGATGAAGTCGTGCCACAGGTGGGGGCGAACGGCTTCATAGAGGTTCTTTTGTTCGGCCACCGAGGTTGAGACCAGCAGGGCGTTCAGGTAAGCCTGCGCACGCGGGTTGATTCCGGTGAAGGCTTGCAGGGCAAGCCAGGCCATCTGGCCGGCGGTGCCTCGCCAATAGAAGGTGGGATTGAGCCGGCTTTTTTGAAAGTAGTAAGCCTTCTTTTGCCAGTAGGAGGCTGCATAGCCCGGCAGTTGAAGCGAACGAACAAGGCCTTCGAAGTCAGCGTGATGACCGTTGCCGAAAACCTGAAACAGTTCCGCATGCGGGGATTCCCGAATCAATGCGACCTTCAGTTGCAGAAGAGCGTTCTGCCGCGGATTGACGTCGACCGCATCGATCGAGGCTGGGTCGGCAAGAAGGTAATCCAGAGCGTTGCAACCGGCGCTTGTGATCATCACGACCCGGCTGTCCCGACGCAACTCGAGCAGTTCATGATCGACCCGCGGGTCTTCCCAACAGGTGTTGTAAACCAGATTGCCGCCGTGGAGCCGCTCGAACAGAGTGTCGTGGGCCAGACGAGACAAAGGTTTTGGGAGCGCAAGCATCCCTCACCCAATCTCACGAATCCGACACCGCAGTTCGTTTCGTGTGAACTTATCGACAGGCGTCAGTTCAACCCTGCAGCGTCTCGACGCGCATCCAGGAGGGTTTTTCGCGGACACAGGCCAGGGAGGCGATTTCGGCGAGGGCCGCCTGCATGTCGCCCAGGCGGGCGTCGTGAATCATCAGCACGATGGTGGTGCGGCCACTGGTGTCCTCGAGGTCCTCGGGTTGGATCATGGAGGAGATGCCGATCTGGCGGCGGCCGAGCACGGCCGCCACCTGGGCCATGACGCCCGGGACATCGTCGACAGTGAGTCGCAGGTAGTAGTGCGAAACGGTGTCCTCGACGGGCTTGCTCTTGCCATACAGGCCGTGCGGCACGAAGCCGCTGTGGCGGGAGCCGTAGACCAGCACGGCGGCTGCCTCGCAGAGGTCGCTGATCACCGAGCTGCTGGTCGGGTCCTGGCCGGCGCCGCGGCCGTAGAAAAGGGTTTCGCCGACGATGTCGCCATGGACCAGGACGGCGTTGAAGCTGCCGCTGACGCTGGCCAGCACATGCGAGAGCGGCACAAGGGCAGGCTGGGTGCGCACTTCGACGAGGCCCTGCTCGTCCGCACGGATGACCGACAGCAGCTTGATGGTGTATCCGAGACGCTGGGCGAATTTGAAGTCGGCCGGGTCGATGGCCTCGACGCCCTCGACATGAATCTTGTCCTGCCGGATCCAGAAGCCGTAGCTGAGGGAGGCGAGGATGATCGCCTTGTGGGCGGCGTCCCAACCACTCACGTCCAGGGTGGGGTCGGCCTCGGCGTAGCCCTTCTCCTGGGCCTCGCGCAGGGCGTCGGAATAGCTCAGGCCGGCCTGGCTCATGCGCGTCAGGATGTAGTTGCAGGTGCCGTTGATGATGCCGTGGATCGACTGGATGCGGTTGCCGACCAGACCCTCCTGCAGGACCTGAATGATGGGGATGCCGCCGGCCACCGCCGCCTCGAAATAGATGGGCACGCCGCATTCTTCGGCGAGGGCGAACAGTTCCTGGCCGCGCTCGGCAAGCAGCGCCTTGTTGCCGGTGACGACGATCTTTCTCGCGCGCAGGGCGGCGCAGACTAGCTCGTGGGCGGTCGTGGTGCCACCGATGAGTTCGACGATCACCTGGATTTCCGGATCCTCGACGAGGGTGCGCCAGTCGCTGCCGATGATTTCCGACGGCACGGCGACGTCGCGTGCGCGCGCCGGGTCACGGACGACGACGCGCTTGACGCGGATGTCGGCGCCGGTGCGCTGTCGGATGAGGTCGCGGTTCTTCTCGAGATTCTTGAACACGCCGGCGCCGACGTTGCCGAGACCGGCGAGGCCGACGTGGATGAGGCGCTGGGGAACGGGGACGGTCATGAGTGAGGGTGCGGGCGGGAAGTGGGTGCGGAGGGACTCAGGCACCGAGCTGGCGGGCCCATTCGATGGCGCGCAGCATGCCTGCGGCCTTGTTGACGGTTTCGTGGTACTCGTAGGCGGGATCGGAGTCGGCGACGACGCCGGCACCGGCCTGCACGTAGGCTTTGCCATCCTTGAGCACGCAGGTGCGGAGGGCGATGCAGGAGTCGAGGTTGCCGTCGAAGCCAAAGTAACCGACGGCGCCGGCGTAGGCGCAGCGCTTGCTCTTCTCCACCTCGTTGATGATTTCCATCGCGCGCACCTTCGGGCTGCCGCTGACCGTGCCTGCAGGGAAGGTGGCTCGCATGACGTCGTAGGCGTCGCGGTCCGCGCGCAGGCGGCCGTCGACGTTGCTGACGATGTGCATGACGTGGCTGTAGCGCTCGATGATCATGAGGTCGCTGACGCGGACCGTGCCGAATTCGGCGACGCGGCCGACGTCGTTGCGGGCGAGGTCGACGAGCATGATGTGCTCGGCGCGTTCCTTGGGGTCGTTGAGCAGTTCGTCGGCGAGGGCGTCGTCTTCGGCGCGGGTCTTGCCGCGCCAGCGGGTGCCGGCGATCGGGCGGATGTCAATGCGGCCGTCGAGGCATTTGACGTGGACCTCCGGCGAGCTTCCGACCAGGGCGAAGCCCTGCGGGAACTGCAGGCAGAACATGTAGGGCGAGGGATTGACGTGGCGCAGGGCACGGTAGAGGTCGAGCGGTGTGCCGGCGTAGTCCGTTTCAAAGCGTTGCGAAGGCACGCCCTGGAAGATGTCGCCGGCCCGGATGTATTCCTTCATCTTCACGACCATGGCCTCATACTCCTCGCGAGTCGTGTTGCCGGCGGGTGCGGGCAATTGTTCGTTGGAGACAGGTGCGATGGCCTGCAGGGGCTTCACCGCCAGCGGCTGGGCGAGCTTGTCCATGAGTCGCGCGATCTCGGCCCGGGCCCAGGCATAGGCGGCCTCGAGGTCGGCGTGTTCGTCGGTGTGGACATTGGCGATGAGCGACATGCGCCGCGTGCGGTGGTCGAAGATGACCACCGTGTCGGTGATCATGAAGACCATGTCGGGCAGGCCGAGCTCATCCTTGGGCGGCGGCGACAGGCTCGGTTCAAAGAAGCGCACCATGTCGTAGCCGAGGTAGCCGACGGCTCCGCCGTGAAAGACCGGCACCGTGTGCGGGTCTGCCGGTCGAAAGGCGGCCATCAAATGCTTCAATTCCTCAAGGGGATCGCTGGCGGTGGTGAAGTGGCGGCGGGTGCCGCGCTCCTCGATGTCGATTTCGCGGCCGCGCGCGGTGAAGATGAGGCGTGGCGAGCTGCCGAGCAGGGAGTAGCGACCCGAGTGCTGGGTCAACTCGGCCGACTCCAGCAGGAAGCCGCAGCGGCCGTCATGGATCTTCTGGAAGGCGGACAGCGGCGTTTCGTAGTCGGCCGTCAGCTCCGCCGTGACGGGCACAAGGTTGCCGCGCGCGGCCAGGGCGCGGAAGGCGGCGAAATCAGGCTGGAGATGCGGGGCGGACATGACGGCAGGGGTGTGCACGATGGATGCGAAATCCCCTGCGGGCAAGGCCGATGGACGGGGCGGCGGCGGTCAGGGGGCGGCGGTGGCGGCCGCGCCGGAAAAGAGCGGCCGGGCTTTTTTCACGGACTTGGCCACGCCCCAGGCGAGTGGGATGGCGACAACGAGCCAGACAAAGGCGGCTTTCATGATTCAGGGGGCTTCCTTGACGTGGTGTTTGGGATGGACCGGGCGGACGAGCAGGTTGGCGACGAGGCCGACCATGAGCAGTCCGCACATGAGGTGAAAGGTGTCGTTGTGGGCCTCGGCGCGCGGCACGCCGGCGGCGACGCGGCGGTCGTAGAGGCCATTGATCAGGCCGGGACCGATGACGGCCGCCATGCTCCAGGCGGTGATCAGGCGCCCGTGGATGGCGCCGACCTGGTGGGTGCCGAACAGGTCCTTCAGGTAGGCGGGAATGGTGGCGAAACCGCCCCCGTACATGCTGATGATGAGGGCCGTGCAGGCGACGAAGAGGGTGCGGTTCTGGGTCTGCTGGGTGTAGGGCAGCAGGGCGTAGAGAACCGCGCCAAACAGGAAATACAGGCAGTACACGGTCTTGCGGCCGGTGAAGTCCGAGATCGACGACCAGACGAACCGACCGCCCATGTTGAACAGACTGAGCAGGCCGGTGAAGCCGGCACCGATGGCGACGCTGACTCCGAACATGTCCTGGCACATGTCGGCGGCACGGCCGAGGATGCCAATGCCGGCGCTCACGTTCATGCACAGCACGATCCAGAGCAGCCAGAACTGCGGGGTCTTCCAGGCGGTGTCGACGGCGACACTGGCGCTGGTGATCATGCCGCCGGCAGCGGCGGGTTTGGGGGTGAAGCCCTGCGGGCGCCAGTCGGCTGCCGGCACACGCACCAGGGCGGCGCCGAAGATCATCAGGCCGGTGTATAGCAGAGCCATGGTGAGCAGGGCCTGCATGGCGCCCTCGCCCGGTCCGCCGGCCAGTCCGTTGAGGGCTGCCTTGAGCGGCGCAAGCAACGACCCTGCCGGCTCCGGGTCTTTGAAGAAT
>JBIJBO010000035.1:0-26703 GCA_044345215.1 Prosthecobacter sp.
GCGCTGGTGACCTACGAGACCGCTCCCTCCAGCAAGCCCGGTTTCACCACGCTGACCTTCAAGGTTGAGGAGGGCGGCAAGGGATTCATCGGTGAGATCCGCTTTGAGGGCAACACCGCGATCCCGGAGAAGAAGCTCCGCGCCGAACTTGCCTCGAAGGAAAAGACCTTCTGGCGCCTTTTTGGAAAGGCCGGCAAGCTCGACAACCAGGCCGTTCTTGAGGACGTCCGCAAGATCGAGAAAGCCTACCAGGACCAGGGCTACGTCTACGTCAAGGTCGGTTACCGTCGTGAGACGGTCAGCGATGACCGTGTCGCGCTTGTTTTCGAAATCACCGAGGGCGGCAAGTACGAGGTTGCCGGCCTTGAAATCGAGGGCCTGACCCTGTTCACCAAGGAGGAACTCATGCCCGCCGTGCTCACCGAACCCGGTCAGACTTACTCGGGAACCGACGTTCGCGGTGACGAAAAAATGATCCAGGACTACTATGGTTCGCGCGGTTACGCCGACGCCCGTGTGGAGACCCGTCTCTCCGATGCCGGTCCCGGCAAGCTCAACGTCACCTTCAGTGTCTACGAGGGGGGCAAGTCCTTCATCCGCAAGATCAACATCAGCGGCAACAGCAACACCCAGGACCGCGTCATTCGTCGCGAGTTGCCGCTGACGCCTGGCGACGAGCTCAACACCGTTCTCCTGGAAAACTCCCAGCAGCGCCTGCAAAACCTCAACTATTTTGAAGGTCCCGGCGAAGCCAACCCGCTGACCGTTCGTCCGGTCGCCACCGAGGTGCCCGGCTTCAAGGACATCGAGGTCAATGTCACCGAGAAACCCACCGGCACCATCAACTTCGGTGCCGGCTTCAGCTCGATCGACAGCATCGTCGGCTTCATCGACGTCACCCAGACCAACTTCGACATCAGCGACTGGAGCGATTTTCGCGGTGCCGGCCAGCGCTTCAACATGAACATCCGCTTCGGTCCGCAGCGCCAGGATTTCAACCTTTCCTTCACCGAACCCTGGTTCATGGGCCAGAAGCTCGCGCTCACCACGGAGCTGTTCTACCGCAACATGTTCTATCTGTCCGACCGCTTTGACCAGACCAACGCCGGCACCTCGATCGGCCTGCGCAAGCCCATTGGTGACCATGCCTACATCGAGGGTCTGTACACCCTGCAGGCGATCGACATCAACGTCGACGACCGTCGCAGCACCACCCAGATCCTGCGCGATGAGGATGGACAATTTGTCCAGAGCAAGGTGGACCTCAGCGTCGTCCACGACACCCGCGACAGTGTCTTCATCACCCGCAAGGGTCACAAGGTTGAGGCGGGCCTGATGGCCTCCGGTCTCGGCGGTGATGCCGAGGTTTGGGGCGCCAACTTTGGGGGCATTCAGTACTTCAGTCTGCCGGGCGACGGCATTCTGAGCTTCGAGGGCATGGCCCGCATCGTCGACTCCTGGGGCACGGGCGGTGTGCCGATCTACGAGCGACTGTTCCTTGGCGGTGCAAACAACGTTCGCGGTTATGATTTCCGTGAGGCGGGCCCGAAGGATGTCTCCGGAGAGCCGATCGGTGGCAGCTCTTCCATCTTTGCAAGCGCCGAATACAGCTTCCCAATCATCGAAAAGGTGCGCGGCGCCTTCTTCTACGACCTCGCCTACATCAACACGGATGTCGATGCTGCCAGCACGACGAAGGCGGGTGTTCGCAACGGGGGCCCGATTGTCGGCGACGGTCAGCTCTACTCCAACGCCGGCATCGGTCTGCGCATGTTCCTGCCCATCGGTCCGATTCGACTCGATCTCGGCATCCCGGTCCACAAGGACGAGTTTACCGGCAACAGCCCGCGCTTCCAGTTCAACATGGGCTACAAGTTCTGAAGCCCGCCTCTTATTCCCTTTCATGATCCGCCCCCTGCTTTCCCTCATCCTTGCCGGCGCCCTGCTCTCCGGTGCGGCGGCCGCCGACCTCAAGTTTGGCGTTGTCGACATGTCCAAGGCCTTCTCCGAGTTCACCAAGACCAAGGAGGCGGCCGACAAGTTCAAGGCCAACGTCGACAAGGCCCAGCGCGAGATGAACGAGCGCTGGTCGGGCTACAAAACCCTGATGGACGGGATGCAGAAGCTCAAGAAGGAGATCAGCGATCCGATCAGTTCTCCCGAGGTGCGCAGCAAAAAGGCCGCCGAGTTCGAGGACAAGGCCAAGCAGCTTCGCGAGCTGGAGCAGGAGATCAGCGAGGCCCAGAATCGCCGCACCAACCAGCTCAAGCAGGAGGATGTCGAAATCCGCCGCGGCATCTACGACGAAATCCTCGCCGCCGTGCGCGAGAAGGCCAAGGCCGAGGGCTATGACTTTGTCTTCGACCGCTCCGGCATGAGCCTGTCGACCGTGCCGGTGCTGCTTTACTACAAGGACGCCACCGATCTCACGGACCTCGTCGTGGCCGAGCTCAACAAGAAGCCCGCCGAGGCCGCTGCGCCCGCCAAGAAACCCTGAGGGACGGTGTTTCCAGCAGTCGGGCACGCCGGACCGATCATCGTGGCCCCTTACTGCCGCCTTAGATGAGCAGCTCCCTCACGCTCCAGCAACTGGCCAACTTGGTCGGCGGGGAGATTCGCCGCGGTGATCCCGACACCGTGCTCACCGGCATCAACTCGATCACCGAGGCTGCACGTGGCGAGGTGACCTTTCTTGGCAATGATCGCTACGTGCCGGCCCTGAAGACCACCCAGGCCTCCGCGGTGCTCGTGGCCGGCCACTTGGAGGCGGCTTCCGCCAGCGGACCCGCCCTGGTCGCGGTGGACAACCCGACCCTCGCCTTTTCAGCGGTTGTCCGTCACTTCACACCGGCGCCGCTGCCCTTTCGCGCCGGTATCCATCCCTCTGCGCAGGTGGCGGAAGGTGCCCGCTTGGATCCCGCACAGGTCTGCATCGGGCCCTGTGTGGTCATCGAGGCGGAAGCGGAAATTGGCGACGGCTGCTCGATCCATGCCAGCGCCTATGTCGGACGTGGGGCCCGTCTCGGTGAGGGGTGTGTCCTGCACGCGGGCAGCATCGTGCGCGAGCGCTGCGTTCTCGGGCGGCGCGTCATTGTCCACAGCGGCACCGTCATCGGCAGCGACGGCTTTGGCTATGAGTTCACCGGCGGTCGTCACGTCAAAATCGAGCAGGTCGGCATCGTCGAGATCGGCGATGACGTCGAGATTGGGGCCTGCACCACCATCGACCGTGCCCGCTTTGGCCGAACGCTCATCGGCGAGGGAACGAAGATCGACAACCTGGTGCAGATCGGACACAACGTGCGCATCGGCCGGCACTGCGTGATTGTTTCCCAGGTCGGCATCTCCGGCAGCACCCGCCTCGGCGATCACGTCACGGTGGCCGGTCAGGTTGGCATTGCCGGGCATCTTGAGATCGCCGACAGGGTGGTCCTGCTTGCCAAGTCCGGCGTCACCAAGAGTCTGACCGACCCCGGTGCCTATACCGGCTTTCCCGCCAGGCCGCTGCTGGAGGGGAGGCGCCTGCTCACCCTGCCGGGCAAGATTCCCGACATACTTCACCGCCTCAAAGTTGTGGAAAAACGCCTGGCGGAGTTGGAGGCGACCGCCGGTCAGGCATCCTGAGTCATGACATCCATGCCCGCCATCTCCGTCGTTGTGCCGCTTTACAACGAGCAGGACAATGTGGAGGAACTCCAGAAACAGGTGGCCGCCGCCCTTGCCGGTTTCGATTATGAACTTGTGCTGGTCGATGATGGCAGCGCCGACGCCACGGTCGCTCGCGTGCACCGTGACGGCCGCACGCGGCTCATTGAGTTTGCCGCCAATGCAGGCCAGAGCGCGGCCATGTTCGCCGGATTGCAGGCGGCGCGCGGCGCGGTGCTGGTCACGCTCGACGGCGATTTGCAGAATGATCCTGCCGACATTCCCGCCCTGCTCGCCCGGCTCGAACAGGGCTGTGACCTCGTCTGCGGCTACCGTGCCAAACGCAGGGACACCGCCTTCAAGCGCTGGCAGAGCCGCATCGCCAATGCCGTGCGCTCGCGCTTTGTCGGCGACGGCGTGCGCGACACCGGTTGCACGCTCAAGGCCATGCGTCGCGAGTGTCGCGAGGCGCTGCTGCCCTTCAACGGCATGCACCGCTTCATGCCAGCTCTCATCGGTGGCATGGGCTACCGCGTCGCCGAGATGCCGGTGAATCACCGGCCGCGCGTGCACGGCGTCAGCAAATATGGCTTCGGCAACCGCGCCCTGCGCGCGACCCTCGACATGTTCGGTGTGCGCTGGCTGAACCACCGCCGCGTGCGCATCCGAGTCAAAGAATCTGCGTTTCCATCTTGACCGGCGCCGCTTCCCTCCTGCATCCTGCACGATCCATGCACTGCCTGCCGGAATGAACCTGCGCGAACAACTCAGAGCCATCCTCCCGGGCATTCTGCCCGATGATCCCGAGCAGGCCATCAAAGGCACGGAACTCATTCGCATGGTGCGACTGCGGCTTGCCGGCGACTACAGCGACGCCACCCTCCGGTATCACTTCTCGATCCTCTCCTACGATGCCACCTCGCCCATAGCCAAGGTGGACCAGGGTCAGGGCTATTACCTCCGCCAGGCGCGCACGGTTCCGGCCAGCACCTCCGGCTACCTCTTTGGCGGTGCCGAGGGCGATCAGCGAGCCGGTCGTCACCCGCGCCTGCTCGCGATCTTCGAGCGCCTCTGCCTCCTGCGTGCGCAGCATCCCTTCCTCCTGCAGGGGCGGGCCGGCCCAGGCGCCGAGGTGCGCAGCCATTGGGACATCCCCGACCTTGTGGTCGCCGAATGGGATCTCGAGACCGGTCCTGACGACGTCACGCGTTTTGACACCGCCATGCTCGGCCTCCGCCGCCACCTCGGCGGACCCGAGGCGATCGTCACCGGCGTGCAGTTGAAGACCGGCATCAACCACGAAAATTGCGCCGCCGAGTTCTTCCAGACCCTCAGCGCCACGCGCTGGACCCTGCAGAGCGAGATGGTCGTCGCCGAGCCTCTCAACGACGAGGCCCTCGTCGAGGCCCTGCGCAGCCTCGGCAACCAGTTTGGTGTCGGCATCAGCAGCCTCGGCATTCATGCCGCCCAGCTCGATGATTTGCCGCCCGCCCGCGACCTGCACGCCATGGGCGTGGCCGAGTTTGAGAGCGTGCTCGCCAAGCTGCGCCCGCAGCGCGTCACCGCCCCGGTGCTGCGCCCGCGCATGGACTGGCAGGCCCTGTCAGCGCTGTCGAAAAAGCACGCGGCCATCGGCAGCCTCGTCCGCTGGCTGGGCGACAGCCTGTCCGCCGGCATGCCGGCGGTGCGTTGAAGCGCGCGGCGTTGACTTCGCCGGCTTCCGCCGCGTAATGAGGAAGATGAAGAAAAACCGGCCGGCAGGACCCACCGCAACCGCGCCCGTCCGCGCGGGCGGGCGACTGGTCTGGCTCGGCGGGCTCGCCGCCCTCGGTGCCGTGATCTACGCCTTCCTCCAGCCGGCCCCCGGCCATCTCGTCGTGCCGGTCGACCCGGTGCCTGCGGTGCAGATCGCCCCCTACGTGATGCCCGGGGAAGAGGGGGTCTTTGCCCAGTATGCCGGCGACGCCTCCTGCGCCGAGTGCCATGCCGCCGAACACGCGAAATGGAAGGGGTCCAACCATGGCCTCGCCGAGCGCCTGCCCAATGCCCAACTCGACCTCGCCGCCTTCGAACCGGCGCAGCGTTTCCAGCACGGCAGCCAGACCACCGAGGCGCGCCTCAGGGGCGAGCTCTTCGAAATTCTCTCGCCCGGCTTCGAGAATCGCTCCGGCCCCTGGAAGGTCGAGCGCGTCATCGGCCACGACCCGCTGCGCCAGTTCCTGGTCAAGGGCACCGGCGGCCGCCTGCATGCCATGGAGGCCTGCTTCGATCCGCACAAGGGCGACTGGTTCAATGTCTATGGCGACGAGGATCGCAAGCCCGGCGAGTGGGGGCATTGGACCGGGCGCGGCATGGTCTGGAACCAGATGTGCGCGAGTTGTCACAACACCCGCCTGCGCAAGAACTATGATCCCGAGACTGACCGCTACCACACGACGATGGCTCAGCTCACCGTCAGCTGCGAGTCCTGCCACGGGCCGATGAAGGCGCACGACGACTGGCAGCGCTCCAACAGCGGCGCCAAGGGCGATCCGCACCTGGTCAAGTGGAGCCGCGACCAGCACATGGAGAACTGCGCCGGCTGCCACGCGCGACGCGGCGAGATCACCGGCGACTTCGTCCCCGGCGAGTCGTTTTGGGATCACTACCTGCTCACCGTCACCGACGGCAGCGACATCTACTACCCCGACGGCCAGATCCGCGATGAGAACTATGAGTTTGCCAGTTTTCTGAGCAGCCGGATGCATCACGCCGGTGTGCGCTGCATGGACTGCCATGACATGCACAGCATGGAGACGATCCTGCCCGGCAACCAGCTGTGCATGCGCTGTCACACGGCCGGTGGCTTTCCCAATGCGCCGGCCATCGTGCCCGAGGTGCACAGCTTCCACAAGATGGAGAGCACCGGCAACCAGTGCATCAACTGCCACATGCCGCAGACCACCTACATGCAGCGCCACCCGCGCCACGATCACAGCTTCAGCATCCCCGACCCGCTGCTCACCCGGGAGCATGGCGTGCCCAACGCCTGCAACAAGTGCCATCAGGACCAGAGCGTCGACTGGGCCCTGCAGGCCGTCGAGAAATGGTATGGCCCGAAGATGGAGCGCCACACCCGCAAGCGCGCCTTCGCCATGGCTCAGGCGCGCCTGGGCCGGCCCGAGGGCCGCGACGGCCTGCTGGAACTGCTCGGCAGTGAGGAAATCCCCGCCTGGAAGGCCAGCGCCACGCTCAGCCTCGATCGCTGGATCGGCGAGCCGCGTGTGCAGGAGGCCGTGGCCGCCCAGCTCGATCATCCGCATCCCCTTGTCCGCCAGTCGGCCGCTCGCGTGCTGGAACCCATGCTTCAGGACAACCGCCTGCGCAGCCGCGTGGAAAAGCTGCTCGACGACGTTGCCCGCAGCGTCCGCGTCGCCGCCGCCTGGTCGCTCCGTGACGCGGTGGATCCCGCTTCGGCGGCGGGCAGTGATCTCCAGCACATGCTGCGCCTCAATGCCGACCAGCCCAGCGGCCAGATGCAGCTCGGCCAGTACCACTTTGCCCGCGGCGACCTGCCGAAGGCGATCCAGCACATGCGCACCGCGGTGGAATGGGACCCGAACTCCCCGCCCTTCCATCACGACCTTGCCATGCTCTACAACGCCGCCGGCGACATGCCGAAGACCATCTTCAAGCTTCGCGATGCCATCCGCCTCGCCCCGCGCCACGCGGAATACCACTACGCGCTTGGCCTCGCCCTCAGTGAGACCGGCGACATGACCGGCACGATCGCCGCTCTGCGCGAAACCGTGAAGCTCGATCCCGGTTACGCCCGCGCTTGGTACAACCTCGGCCTTGCCCTCAACGGCCAGGGCCAGACCGAGGACGCGCTGGCCGCGCTGCGCCAGGGCGAGGTCGCCGATCCACGCGATGCCAGCATCCCGTACGCCCGCGCCACCATCCTCGCCCGCTTCGGCCGCCGAGAGGAGGCCGTGCAGGCCGCGCGCCGGGCACTGTCGCTGCGCGGTGACTTCGCCGAGGCCGCCCAGCTTTTGAAGATGCTGCAGCCGTGAATCAGCGGGTCGGCGGACGTGATATTTCCGTTCATGGCCAGCGCTTTTTTCTCGTATCCACGCGCCTGCCGGCTAACGTCGCGTGCGTGAGCAGCCGCTGGATGTTTCTCCTTGCCATTCTGGCGATCGTCCCGAATGGCCGGGCCGGTGAGCCGGTGCGGCTGCGCCTCAACAACGGTGCCGAGATCCGCGGCGAACTCCTGCGCGAACGCGCGGACGGCGTGCTCGTCGATCTCGGCTTCAGCGTGCTTGCCGTGCCGATCACGGAAATTGCCGCCCGCGAAGCCGTCACACCGACGGCAGCCACGCCGCTCGCCGAGTCGCGCTCGGAGGATCTCTATCACGTCGAACCCGGCCGCGACCCGCTGCCTGTCGATCAGAACGTCGAGCGCGTCGGTGGCGCCGTCGTGCAGATCCAGACCGCCTCCGGCCTCGGCTCGGGCTTCATCATCAACAAGCTTGGCCATGTGATCACCAACCAGCATGTCATCGCCGGCGAGCGCGAGATCTCCGTGATCGTCTACCAGAAGGCGGGTGGCGGTCTGGAAAAGCGCGTCTTTCCCAAGGTGAAGATCGTCGCCATGAACGGCTTCCTCGACCTCGCGGTGCTGCAGATCGAGGACCCCGCCGCCGCCGAACTCCCCTTTGTGCCGATCGGCGATTCGGACGCCCTCAGCCAGGGCCAGCCGGTCTTCGCCATCGGCAGCCCGCTCGGCCTTGAGCGCACGGTCTCGCAGGGCATCGTCAGCGTGCGCGCTCGCGACACCCGCGGTGCCTGGTCGATCCAGAGCACGACCCAGATCAATCCTGGCAACTCCGGCGGGCCGCTCTTCAACGCCCGCGGCGAGGTCGTCGGCGTCAACAACATGAAGCTTGCCGGTGTCGGCGTCGAGGGCCTTGGCTTTTCGATCCCGGCCAATCTGCTGAAGCTCTTCCTGAAAAACCGCGACGCCTTCGCCTTCGACCCGCGCAATCCCAACAGCGGCTTTCGCTACCTGTCACCACCCGCGCCCGCCGCCGCCGATCCCAAGCCAAATCCATGAAAACGACTCCCACCCGCCTGCTCGGCTTGGCCGCGCTTTGCCTGTTTTTTGCCTCCGGCCTGCGCGCCGGCGTCCTTGAGGACTGGTACAAGCTGCTGCCGGCCAACACCCTCGGCGTCATTGCCGTCAAGAACACGCCGGAACTCGTCGACGACTGGAATGACGGCAGCTTTGGCCGTCTGCTCGAAGACGAGGAGTTCAAGCGCTGGACTGCCCCGATGATGCGGGACGGTGTCGCCCCTTGGAACGCCTTTTTCAAGGAGACCACTGGCGAGGGCCTGGCCGAGACGCTCCGGCGCTACCCTGGCGCCAGCCTCGCCGCGTTCGCGGCCGACAGCCCGGAGGAGGTTGAAAAGGGACTTCCCTTCGTGGCGCTCAGCGAGGTTGGCGGCAAGATCGACGAACTGCGCGAGATGAAGAAGCGCGAACACGAGCTGGCTCTGGCCGGTGATGAGGAGGTCAAGGCACGCACGGTCGAGCTCGCCGGTGTCGAGGTGAGCCTGCTCAGCAACTCGGAGGACGACGACATCCTCTGGGAGTCTGGTCACGCCTTCGTCGGCGAGGTCCTCGTCGAGGGCAACTCGCGCAAGCTGATGGAGCAGACGATCGCCTCGCTCAAGAACGGCACGCCCGAAGCCTCGCCGGTCGTGACCGGCCACCTTGCCCGTCTTGACACCCTGGCCGGCGGCACGCCCGACCTGCGGATCTACTTCAACGGCGAGGTGCTCATGCGCTGGGTCAGGGAGGCGGCCCTGAAGGCGGGAGAAAAGGCCGGAGCCAACAGCCCGTTGCCGATCGCGCCCGGCCAGGTGATCGATGCCTTTGGCCTCGAGCAGATGCAGGCCATGGCCCTCATGTTCGACCTCGGCAGGGAGCAGTCGCACTTCGACTTTGCCCTGCTGCACGCGGAAAAGCCTGTCGGCTTGCTTGCCCTGCTGCGCACCGATGTCGCGGGCCCCGCCGAACTGCCGGGCTTTGTGCCGCCCGACGTGATCAGCGGCAGCAGCGCCCGCTTGAGCCTCGTCGAACTCTGGGATGAACTGTTGACCCTGATCGGCCGATTCGGACCTGCTGCCGCCCTGGCCACCGCCCAGCTCGGCGTGGTCGAGGGCCAGCTTGGCGTCAAGCTGCGCGACGACTTCTTTGCCAGTTTTGGCGACGACTACATTGAGATCACCGATGGCAGTGTCACCTCGCCCAGCCAGGTCATCGCCTTCAAGGTTCGCGATCGCAACCGCCTCGGCGGTGCTCTCGAGGGCATTCGTCGCTTCGTCGGCGCCGGCTTCGCCGCTTTCGAGGAAACCGAGTTCCTCGGCCAGACCATCTACAGCATCAAGACGCCTGCCGCCGCGGAGGATAACCCGGGCGTTGCCTTTTGCCTTGCCGATTCCCACCTGCTCCTCAGCACCGGTCCGCAAGCGCTGCTCAAAACCGTGCTCACCCGCATGAAGGATCCCTCCGGCCCTGGTCTCTGGGAGGGCGAACGTGCCCGCGCCCTGCTCGGCCGACTGCCGCCCGGCCACATCGGGGTCACGGTCACCGATGGCAGCCGGCTGATGAAACTGATGGTTGAGGCGGCCACCCTGGCCCAGAGCCAGATGGGCGGTGCGCTGCAGAAAAAAGCCAAGGGTCCGAAGGCCCCGGCTTCCGGCGGCGACGGCGCTGGCATCTTTGACATGTCGTCCCCGCCTTCCGACGCGATGTGGTCGCGCTACTTCGGCCAGGCCATCGGGGCCGCCTACCAGCCTGCCGATGCCATCCATTACCGCCTGCTTACCCTGCCGCTGCAAGCCCCCTGAAGCACACGCCCCGCCGCCCATGCGCCATCTCGCCCTCTTTGCCGCCTGCGCCACTGTCGCCCTGGCCGATGGCTTTTATCTGGACGGTCCCGAGGTGGTCAAGCTCGACTGGAACACCACTGGCCTGCGCTCGGCGGATTTCAATGGTGACGGCCTCGCCGACCTCGTTCTGATCAACCGCGACCGTGCGCGCCTCGAGTTCCTGCTCCAGCGCAAGGAAGGGCCGCGGCCCGGCGAGCCCGAACGCTCCTCGCGGCCGGACCGCTGGAACCCGGTGCTGGAAGTCTCCCGGCTCGACAAGCAGCCGCTCGTCATTGGCCGCCTCGCCCATGCCCTCGCCGTCGGCGACTGGAATGGCGACGGCCGCCCCGACATCGCCTACACAACCGACGACAAAAAGCTCGTCCTGCGCCGGCAGGACGCGCAGGGCGGCTGGACCGGCAAAACCGAGTTCGTGCTCGATTCGGTGTCCGAGGATCCCGAGTCCCTGCTTGCCCGCGATCTCGATGGCGACGGCCGCGCTGATCTTGCCCTGCTCACCGAGAGCCGCCTGCGCGTCTGGCGCCAGCCCGCCAAAGGCGACTGGGGTGAACCGCGGATTTATGCGGTTGGTGAGACGGGTTGCGGCGGCCTGCGCAGTGCCGATCTTGATGGCGATGGCCGGGCCGATCTCTTCTGCACCGCGCCCGAGGGCGATGCCGTGCTCGTGCGCCTGCAGCAGCCGGGCGCCGCCTTCGGCGAGGAATGGCGCCTGCAGATCCCGCAGAGCCGCTGCTGGGTCCAGCCCCTGCGCCTGCACGGCGGCGGCCACGGCCTCGCTTGGATCCGCGACGACACCGGCATGGTCGAGGTCGCACGTCTCACCCGCGCCGCGGTAGGCCGTGATTCCGATCGCGCCGCCAGCATCCGCCACGCGGTGCCCGCCGCCGACGCCAAAACCGGTGCCAGTGCCTTTGGCGATCTCGATGGCGACGGCCACGCCGATGTCGTGCTCGCCGAACCGAAAAATGCGCGCCTCTGGTTCTTTGCTGGCCGTGCCGATGGCGGCTTCGCCGAGGGACGCGAGTTTCCCGCCCTCAGCGGCGTTGAGGGCCTGGCGGTGCAGGATGTCGATGGCGACGGCAAGGCCGAGCTGCTGCTGCTCAGTCCGGCGGAGAAAACCCTCGGCCTGTCGCGCTGGCGGAAGGGGCGCCTAACCTACCCGGAAAGCCTGCATCAAACAGGCGACACCCTGCTCGCCCTGACGGCCGGTCCCTTCGGCGCCGCGGGCACCCCCGCCGTGCTCCTGCTCACCGAGGCGAAGGGACGGGTCGGCCTGCTGACCCTGCGCTGGGATACGACGAAAAAGCAGTTCGTCTCCGCCTCGCTCGACCTGCCCGGCGCACCCCTGAAACCCTCGGCCCTGCGCCTCGTCGATGCCGACCAGGATGGTCGCACCGACCTCGCCCTGTTCTCCAGCCTCGCGCCCATGCAGATCCTGCTCGCCCGTGACGGCACCCCCGCCTTCCGCCGCGCTGAGGGCCTGCCCGACAACCTGCTCAACAAACTCGCGCCCGCCGCCCTCACCACCGCCGACCTCGATGGCGACGGTCGCGCGGAGGTCATCGTCGCCCGCGACCAGCTCGCCCGCGCCTTCCGCGTCGGCGCCGATGGCAGGGCGGTCACGGTCGAGCAGTTCAATGCCCCCGAGGCCGGCGCTCAGATCAGCGCGGTCGTGGTCGCCCGCGAGGATGGCCGGCCGCGCGCCCTGCTCGCCGACACCACCGCGCGCAAGCTTTACGAGATGGTCCCTGGCGACGATGGCGTCTTCCGCAGCGCCCACACGCATGCGCTCTCGGGCTTGAGCCCGGAGGAGTGCCGGCTCGTTCAGCGCGGCGGCGACAGCGCCCTGCTCATGATCGGCAAGACGGTGTTGGATCTGAATCCCTTCACCGGCAGTGCCCTGGCCCTGGAAACCGCCGCCAGCTTCGACACGGAACTCAAGGACACCGCCGCCAGCGACCTGCTGCCCGCGGCCTTCACCGGCGCGCCGGACTGCGACGACCTGCTCTGCATCGACAACGGCAAGAGCCGTGTGCTCGAGCTGTTCGCCGCTGGCGCCACGACCAGTCAGACCTGGCAGAGCACGCTGTTCTTCCGCGTCTTCGACGTCGATCCGCAGTATCGCGGCAAGGTCGGCCTCAGCAACGAGCCTCACGATTACCTCGCGCCCGATCTGAATGGCGACGGCAAGCCCGACCTTGCCCTGCTCGTCCACGACCGCCTGCTGCTCTACCTGCAGAAGTAAACCGCGCTCAGCGCAGGTCGGCGACGCCGTTCTCCAATTCAAACAGCGCCTTCACCTCGGCCGCGCCCAGTGCGCAGTCGAAGACGGCGAGGTCGTCGACATGACCGACGTAGGCCGCGCCCAGCACCAGGGCCACCTTGGCCGGATCCCAGCCCAAGCGCAGGTCCCAGCCGGTGATAGAGCCCCTGGCCTCGCCATCCAGATAAAGCGTACCGGAGGGCGGCGCGGCCGCGTCGTTCAGGCGGTCGAGCGTGAAGACAACGTGGGTCCAGCGCTGGCGCGAAAACGGCGCGCCGGCGAGCTGCACCATCGGACGCTTCGCCGCCGGGATCTGGTCCCAGGCAAGATTGTCAGGATTCCAGATCGCGTGCAGCGGCCGGACCGCGTAGCGGAAGAACCGGGGACTCTCGTCCTTCGACCACTCGAGGAAAATGAAGCCCTTCTTGCCGTCATCGCCGACGATCTGCACGGGGTCGCAGTAGCCGGGTTCCAGATCCTCGTCCGGGGTCAGGCGCAGCCAGACCGACACCGTCGCACTCCAGCTCTTGTCGTTGTAGCCGAGCACACCCGGGCCGGCGAACTGCGGGCGCACCGCCCCCTTTTTCGGAAAGTGCAGCGCCCCGCCAAAGCGGCCGGCATCCGGCGCCAGGCGCAGTTCCGGGCCGGGCGATGCCGGCACCAGTTCCTTGCCCTGGCGCACCCGGCAGGCTTTGTCGCCCCGGGAGAAATCGGCATCCAAGCCCTGGTCGAAGGAGGCGTGCAGGCTCAGCGCCGAGCGCAGGGTGGCGACCGGATCTGCCGGCAGCGACAGCGGACAGAGCAGCAGGGCAAGGCAGGGGAGCAGGCGCGTTTTCATGGCGGTTCGTGGCGTCATTGAATCTTATGGCGGACACCAGGAAAAGCCCTTTCTTGCCCGGCATGCCTGTCGAGGACGCCCGCCGCTTCTGCCTGTCCCTGCCGCACGCCGTGGAGGACACCCCCTTCGGTCCCGACGCCCTGGTGTACAAGGTCGCCGGCAAGATGTTCGCCCTGCTGATGCCCGACGACGTCCCGGCGCGGCTCAACCTCAAGTGCGAACCGGAGTATGCCCTTGAGCTGCGCGACCGCCACGCCGCCATCCGTCCCGGCTACCACATGAACAAGCGCCACTGGAACACCCTGACACTCGACGGCAGCCTGCCCACCCGCCTCGTCCACGAGCTCATCCGCCACTCCTACGACTGCGTCATTGCCGGCCTGCCGGCCAGGCAGAGGGAAGGGATAAGGGATAAGCGGCACTTGCCGTCGTGTGGAGCAACCGGTTAGTGTCTCGACATGCATCGCCTCGTTGCCTTCCTTTTGCTTCTTCTTGCGTCCTCGGTTGCCGGTGACGACACGCTTGAGGCCATCGACCGTTGTCTCGCCGCCGAGGCCGCCTCACTCGACGAGCTTTACCGCCACCTTCACGCCCACCCCGAGCTGTCCTTCCATGAGGAGCAGACCAGTCGCCGCATGGCCGAGGAACTGCGTGCCTGCGGCTTCGAGGTCACGGAAAAGGTCGGTGGCTGGGGCGTCGTCGGGGTGTTGCGCAACGGCCCGGGACGGACGGTGCTGGTGCGCGCCGACATGGATGCGCTGCCGGTGCGCGAGCTGACCGGCCTGCCCTTTGCCAGCCGGGTCAAGGCGACCGATGACTCGGGCAAGGAGGTGCCCGTCATGCACGCCTGCGGTCATGACGTGCACATGACTTGCTGGACCGGCACCGCACGGGTGCTGGCGGCCGAGCGCGGGCGCTGGCAGGGCACGCTGGTCTTCATCGCCCAGCCGGCCGAGGAACGCGGCGGCGGCGCGCGCGCCATGCTGGCCGACGGCCTCTTTGAGCGCTTTCCCAAGCCGGATCTCAGTCTTGCGCTGCATTGCTCGGCGGACTTGCCGGCCGGCCAGATCGGCATCACGCCCGGCGGCATGACGGCCAGCGTCGACAACCTCGACATCGTCGTGCACGGTGTCGGCGGCCACGGCGCCCAGCCGCAGGCGACCAAGGATCCGGTGGTCATCGCCTCACAGATCGTCCTGGCCCTGCAGACGATTGCCAGTCGCGAAACCCATCCGCTCGATGCCGTGGTGGTCACGGTGGGTTCCTTCCAGGCCGGCACCAAGCACAACATCATCCCGGATCAGGCGCGCTTGCAGCTCACCGTGCGCGCCACCCGCGAGGAGACGCGGACCCGGGTGCTCGACTCCATCCGGCGGATCAGCCGCGGCATTGGCCTCGCCGCCGGCCTGCCGGAGGACCTGTTGCCCGAGGTGATCCTCGGTGATGAGTTCACCCCGGTTCTGCTCAACGACGAGGCCTTCACGCGCCGGTTGCGCGGGCGGTTGGAAACGGTGCTGGGCAAGGACGCCGTTTCCGAGCGACCGCCCAGCATGGTGGGAGAGGACTTTGCCCGCTACGGCAAGACCGAGGAACGCCGGCCGATCTGCATGTTCTGGCTCGGCGTTGTGCCCGAAGCGAAGTACCGCCAGGCTCAGGAAAACGGCGCGGCACTGCCCAGCCTGCACAGTCCGTTCTTCCGTCCCGATGCCACGCTGGCCGTGCGCACCGGCGCCAAGGCGCTGGTCATGGGCGTGCTGGAAGGCCTGCAGGTTAAGGTGGCGGAGTGAGAGCTGCTCCTAGTTTCGTCAGACTTGTCAGACGAGTCCGACGCCAACCAGACTCGTCAGAGGCTCAAAAGGTTCTGTCCCCGGATGAGCCTTCTCAACGCTTCTTGCGACGCGGTCGGTCCGGGCCGGTGCGGGGTCGAGTCGGGGGATTTTTGGCGGCGTCTTCGAGTGGCTTCTTTGTGGAAGCGGCAGGGGAGATGCCACGCTCCTTGCGCAGGGAGTTGGGCGCCGACGGAGGGGTGGTTTTGGCGGACAGGCCTTTCTTCCGCTGGGGCGGTTGCGGCGGTTCATCCGGTTGGCGCGCGCCGCGGCCGGGTTTGTCCCGGGGCGCTGGTTTCTTGCCGCGCGGCGGATTGTGGCGCTGGCGGCGCGTGTCGTTTTCCCGGTCGGTTTCACCCCGGCCCTGCGGCGGGCGGTTGCCGCGCGACGACTCCGCCTCGGCGGGACGGAAGTCGATGCGTTTGGTGACGCGGTCGACGCGCAGGATTTGCACCGGCAGGGTTTCTCCCAGCCGGATGAGGCGGTGGGTGCGCCGGCCGAGGAGTTGGCCGCGGCCGGGATCGAAGATGTAGAAGTCGTCGGCCAGGGCCGAGAGCGGCACGAGGCCGCTCATGCCGAGTTCGGCGACGTCGACGAAGAACCCGAAGTTGCGCACATCGGTGACGAGGCCGGCATAGGTCTGCGGCTGTTCGGCGTTGAGCTGGGCTTCAAGGAAGGCGTACAGCTTCACCTCACGGCTGTCGCGCTCGGCGTCGGCCGAGTTGCGTTCGGTGGTGGAGATGTGGTCGGCAATCCGGCGGGCCTCCTCGTGCTGGAGGTGGACGCGCTCAAACAGGGCGCGATGGACAACGAGGTCGGCGTAGCGGCGGATCGGCGAAGTGAAATGGGTGTACTGCTTCTTGGCGAGGCCGTAGTGGCCGAGCGCCTCGGTGGCGTAGCGGGCGCGCATGAGCGACTTCAGGAAGCCGATCTTCAGGGCCTGGCCGATCGGCAGGGTGCCGAGTTTGGCGAGCAGCTTCTGAACTTCGGGGCGGTGGCTGAGGTTTCCGCAGCGGACGCCGTGGCTGAGCACTTCCTCGCGGTAGTCATTGAGGCGCTTCTCCTTGGGCGACTCATGGATGCGGTGCACGGCCGGGCGGTTGAGTGCCAGCAGGCGGCCGGCGACGGCCTCGTTGGCGAGCAGCATGAACTCCTCGATGAGCTGGTGGGAGACATCGTTCTCCATGCGCTCGATGCGCAGCACGCGACCCTGTTCGTCGAGGCGGATCTTGTTCTCCGGAAAGTCGAGGTCGAGCGAGCCGTTGGCGAAGCGGCGCGCGCGCACCTTCTGGGCGAGGCCGTGGGCGTCGTGCAGCATCGACTCCGTTGCGTCGCGCGGTTCGCGCTGCAGGATGGCGAAGGCTTCCTGGTAGGTGAAGCGGCGCTGCGAGCGGATGACCGCCGAATAAAACTTTGCGTGCGCCACGCGGCCGTCCCGCTCGAGCACGAACTCGACGCACTTGGTCAGGCGGTCGAGGTCGGGTTTGAGCGAGCAGAGCTCGTTGCTCAGCGCCTCGGGCAGCATGGGAATGACGCGGTCGACCAGGTAGGTCGAGTTGCCGCGCTTGCGCGCCTCCTGGTCGAGCGCGGTGCCGGGGCGGACGTAGTGGGAGACATCGGCGATGTGCACCCAGAGCCGCCAGCGGCCGTCGGCCTCGCGCTGCACGCAAATGGCGTCGTCGAAGTCCTTGGCGTCGTCGGGATCGATGGTGACGACCCGGTGCCGGCGGCAGTCGGTGCGACCGGTGCACTCCTCGCGCGAGGGCTGGTTGTCGGGCCGTGAACGGGCAATGGACAGCGCCTCCTGCAGCACGGGCTTGGGGAAGTGCAGGGGCAGGTCGTAGTGTCGCAGCACCGAGAGCATGTCGACGCCCTCCTCATCGGGCGCGCCGAGCACCTCGATCACCTCGCCCTCCGGCGGCACGTGACGGGATTCCCAGCCGAGGATTTCGACGACGACCTTGTCGCCGATGCGCGCCGGGCGGCCGACATCGCGCGGCTCGGGCACATGCACGGCCGAGGGAAGGCGCGGGTCATCGGGAGTGACATGGAGGAATTTTTTGCCGCGCTCGAGGGTGCCGACGAAGCGGGAGCGGCTGCGTTCGAGCACGCGCACAACGCTGCCGCTGCGCTCCTCGGGGCCGGCGGGCTTGCGCAGGCCGAGAGGCTTCAGGTTGAGTCGCACGAGCACGCGGTCGCCGTGCATGGCGGTGTCGGTGGCGCTCTCGGCGATGCTGATCTCGGTCTGTCCTGGAGCGTCCGGCTGGACAAAGCCGCGGCCGCCGCGGGTGATCTGGATGACGCCGGGGATGAGGTCGGCCGCGTCGGCAAGGATGTGGCGGTCGCCCTTGGTGCGGACAATGCGGCCCTCGGCCATCAGGCTTTCGAGGGCGGCCTCCAGGTCGATCTGCCGGTCCGGGGGGAGTCGCAGCCGTTTGAGGAGCTCGGGGACGTTGGCGGGCGCGTAGTCGTCGTGGCCGAGCAGCTTGAGAAGCTTGTTGCGCATCCCCCAGTTTCGCACAGGCGGGCGTGCCTGTCGTCAGCCTTTTGTCCCGCTGGCGCGGTCGGCCTGGGCCTCGCGGCGGTGGCGGATCAGCTCGATGACGATGGGCAGGAGGGAGACGACGATGATGAGCAGAAAGACCAGCTTGAGGTTGTTCTTGATGATCGGGATGCTGCCAAGAAAGTAGCCACCGATGCCGAAGCTGGCCACCCAGATGATGCCGCCGCCGAGGCTGAAGAGCAGGAAGCGGCTGTAGTGCATGCGGCCGAGGCCGGCGGTGAAGGGGGCAAAGGTGCGGATGATCGGCGCAAACCGCGCCAGGATGATGGCCTTGCCGCCGTGGCGCACGAAGAAGGCCTCGGTTTTGACCAGGTAATCGTTTTTGAACCAGCGCTGCCGCACCATCCAGCCGCCGGCGCGCCGGCCGATCCAGTAGTTGAGGTTGTCGCCGAGGATGGCGGCGGCGACCAGCAGGGGCAGGATGATTTCCAGGCGGATGAGGCTCTGGGCGGCGAGGGCACCGACCGCGAACAGCAGGGAGTCGCCGGGCAGGAAGGGCGTCACGACCAGGCCGGTCTCGCAGAAGACGATGGCGAAGAGCAGGATGTAGATGAGCGTGCCGTACTCCTGGGCGAAGAGCTGGAGGTGTTTGTCGACGTGCAGGACGTAGTCGAGGAGCTGGCTGATCATGGGGTTGCCCACAGTCCTCGTTGGCGCGCCGCGGGCAAATGAAATGTCCGCGCCTGCCGTTTCAGTGAGGCGGTGTTTTCATGGCCGCCTCCAGCAGCGGGCCGAATTCGCGCCAGCTCCAGGCCGACTTGCTCAGGCCCCAGGCGTTGGGGCGCGGCGGTTGCGGGTCGATCTCGGCGAGGAGAAAATCTTCCTGGTGGCGCCGGCTTTGCACGAGGATTTCGCCACCGGGATCCATGACGTAGCTGTCGCCGTAGCCGACACCGGGGTTGCGGGTGATGCCGCTTTTCGCCGGATCGAGCACGACGTTGTTGGCGCGGACGAAGTAGACCTCGTTTTCGAGGGCGCGCGCGGCGTGATCCGTGCGCACCTTCATGAAGTGGGAGATCAGGCCGGTGTCGCGGATGTAGTTGAAGTGCGGGGCGAAGATGACCCTGGCACCCTTGAGGGCAAGGATCCGCGCCGGCTCGATGTAGCCGCCGTCGGCGCAAATCAACACACCGAACTTGAGGCCATGGTGCTCCCAAACGGGGAAGTCGCGGCCCTGGCGGTGGAACTTCTGGTAGGCGGCGCATTTGCTGTAGGTGCCGAGCAGGTGGCCCCGGTGCGCCACCACGGCGCTGTTGTAGAGGTCGGTGCCGCGCTGCTCGTTGAAACCGACGATGGCCAGGGCCTCGTGGCGGCTGGTGACGTCGAGGACGCGCTGCATCCGCGGCGAATCGACCGCGAAGGCGCCGGCGCGGGCGGGTTCCTCAGTGTCGGGATAGCCGGTGAGAAAGCATTCCGGGAAGGTGACGATGGCGGCGCCGGCGGCGTCGGCGCGCGCCAGGCCTTCCTCGAAGCGCCGCAGGTTGATGTCGAATTCCCCGCACCAGGCTTCCAACTGGCAGTGCGCGATTTTCATGGCGGCATCCTGCGGATTTCGTGGCGGCAAGGCAATGGCAAAGTCGGTTTCGGCTTGCCCGTTGAGCCTGCGGCGACTGGAATGCCGTCATGTTCCACCGTCTTTGCCTGCTGTCGGTCGTCTTGCTTGCCGCCTGCGCGCCGGAGCCTGCGCCGCCATCCGCCGCTGCCGGTCCGCCGCGCCACTGGGCCTTTGCCGACGGGGTGGTCTTCGACGCGGATTTTCCCGGCGCCCGGTTGTCGGCCTGCGAGGCCCTGCCCAACGGCGGTTACGGGTTGGTGATCCGACCGGAGAACCTGCCGGTCAACAACAGCCCCTGGTTTTTCTTTCGGGTGAGCGCCGGGACCTCCCAGACGTTGCAGGTGCGCCTGCGCTGTCAGGGCGGTTCGCTGCGCTACGTTCCGAAAATCAGCACGGATGGCGTGCACTGGGTGACCCTGCCTGCCGAGGCCCATGAGCGCGCGGCCGATGCCGGTGAGGCGCTGCTGCAACTGGAGGTCGGGGCGGAGCCGCTGTGGGTGGCGGCCCAGGAGCCGGTGTCGACGGCCGAACTGCTCGCCTGGACCCGAACCCTCGAGCGACTGTCCTTTGTCGAGCGCACGGAATTCGGTTCCTCAGTGCGGGGCACGCCGCTTTGCCGGCTCGATCTCGGCAACCCGGCCTGCGGTCGCCATGTCGTCATCCTCGGTCGCCAGCACCCCCCCGAAACCACTGGATCGCTGGCGCTGATGCGCTTTGTCGAGGAACTGGCGGGCGACACGCCGCTGGCGCGCGACTTTCGGGCGGCATTTCATGTCATGATCCTGCCGCTGCTGAATCCCGACGGCGTCGATGCCGGCCACTGGCGGCACAATCTGGGCGGGGTCGATCTCAACCGCGACTGGCGCGATTTCGCCGAGCCGGAGACGCGGGCGGTGCGCGACCAGATCCTGGCCCTGCGCGAGCGTGGCCGGCTGTTCCTGCACCTCGATTTCCACTCGACCTTCAAGGACGTGTTTTACGTTCAGCCAGCTGAGGCGGTCACGTCGCCGCCCGGTTTCACACACCGCTGGCTCGACGCCCTCCAGGCACGCGTGCCGGATTACGAAGTGCGTCGCTCGGCGAGCCCGGTGCCGACGCCGACCACCTCCATGTTTTGGGCTCATGCCCAGTTCGGCATTCCCTCGGTCACCTACGAGCTCGGTGACCACACCGAACGTTCGCGCCTGCGCCAGGTGGCTGCGGCTGCGGCGCAGGAAATGATGACGCTGCTTCTGGAGTTGCAGGACGCGCCTTGACCGGTCGCTGACGAGGCTCGTTCCAGCCGATTGGCAAGCAAGGTGACTATGCGGGGAGGGTGGCTTCGTTCCAGACCATCTCGTGGGTGAGCATGGTGTCGTTGGCGAAGAGAAATTTGCCGACAAAACAGCGCGTGCCGGACAGGAGATTGCCCAGCCAGAAGCGGTCGTCGGCCCACATCTCGTCGTAGGGGATGGCCGACACCGAGGTCCATATGGGCACGGCCTCATGGGTTTCCACGGGTTCGCCCTGCCAACGGGTGGCGAGGAAAACATCGACATAGAGCGCCAAGCCGTCGACGAATTGGAACCAGAGTTCGCCGCGCTTGACCGGATCGAGCGGAGTGACACCGAGCTCCTCCTGGGTTTCGCGCACGGCGCACTGGGCCGGGGTCTCGCCGGGATCGAGCTTGCCGCCCGGGCCGTTGATCTTGCCGGCGCCGAGCCCGCGCTTCTTGCGGATCAGCAGCACGCGCCCCTGTTCGCGATCCAGGATGAACATGAGGGTGGCGCGCATTGTGGGCTGCCAGTGGTTCCAGTCGGGGGGCGTCATTGCATCCATGCGGCCGCCACCTAGCCGGACCCGGACGGGGAAGCAAGGCCGCAAAATCCGCGCTTGTCGGTCGCCGGCCTCCACCGCTATCGGTGGGCATGCCCGCACGCCCCGTCCTTCTGCTCGCTCTGTTAGCCCTGCCGCTGCCGGCCGCCGACTGGCCGCAGTTTCTCGGACCGACCCGCGACGGCCGTGCCGCAGCGGGGGAGGCTGCCCTGCCGGTGGTCATGGCGCGCGAGCCGGAGGTGCTCTGGCGTCGGTCGGCCGGTTCCGGGTTCGCCGGTCCAGTGGTGGCCGGGGACAAGGTGATTTTGTTCCACCGCGAGGGCAGTGACATGACCATCGAGGCGCTGGATCCGCGCACCGGCAAGACGCTGTGGCGCAGCGTCTATGTGACTGATTACGTCGACAGCTTCGGTTTCGACAACGGCCCGCGCGCCGTGCCGGCGGTGGCCGACGGCCGGGTGTTCACCCATGGCCCGGAGGGGCGTGTGACCGCGCTGGATCTTGCCACGGGTCGCGAACTCTGGGCTTTTGACACCGCCGCGAAGGCGGGGTCGCCACAGGGGTTCTTTGGCCGCGCGCCGTCACCTCTGGTGGTGGGCGAACGCGTGTGGATTGCCGCGGGCGGGGAACTGGACGGGCGCGACGCCGGAGTCATTGCGCTGGATGTCCGCACCGGTGCGCCGGTGGTGAGCGCGGTCGGCGACGAAGCCGGGTACGCTTCCCCCGTGGCGGTCGGCGCGGACCGGTTGCTGGCCTGGATGCGCAACCGGCTCTGGCTGGTGGAGGCGAGCACAGGCACGGTGCTCGATGCGCGGCCGCTGCGCTCGACGATGGATGCCTCGGTGAATGCCGCCACGCCCCTGGCCTGTGGCGATGGCCGCTGGTTCGTGTCAGCCGGCTATGGCGTCGGTGCCAACCTGTTGCGGATCACCGACAAACCGGCGCTGGAGGAAGTGTGGAGCCGGCAGGAGGTGCTCGACTGTCACTATGCGACGCCGGTCGTGCACCAAGGTCATCTCTACGGCTTTCACGGTCGCCAGGAGACCGGCATGAAGCTGCGCTGCGTGCGACTGGCCGATGGCGAGGTTGTTTGGGAAGCGACTGACAAACTTCAGGGCGGCACCCTGCAGTTGGTCAGCGACCGCCTGCTGGTCGTCACCGAGCAGGGCGAGCTGTGGGTGGTGCCGGCGAGCCCGGCGGGATTCGACAAGGTTTTGGCCGTTCAGATCCTGCGTGCCGGTCACCGCAGCCATGCGGCCTATGCCGACGGCATGCTGTTCGCTCGCGACAGCGAGGAGCTCGTGGCGGTGCCGCTGCGCTGAACTCACTTGGAGGTGTCGCGCTGACCAAGCCAGCGCCTTCGCCAGAGCAGTCAGAACAGGGCCGCGGCAACCCAGGGTCGTGTGGAACAAAGATGATGCGAGAATAGGACGACTGCGAATAAACCAGCCCTGAACTCCGCCGGATGGCTGGTGGTCAGTCACGGGGCTGGCGGCGTCCTGACCCTGAAACCGCACACGTCCGACATCCGCCGCCGGCGAGATTGTCCGGTTCACGAAAAGCGGCGCCCTTGTGGAGTGTTTCACGCCGGCGACCAACGCCTGCCCGATCGCCAAGGCCTGTGCGCTCAAACCGGTGCTGTGCCAGGCGCGCCGTGCGTTTTTTGGATGTGCCGGATCGCCACACCATGCGCAACCTGGCGCGTTAATCCTTGCCCAGCCTATGCCAAGGGAGGCGTATCGCGGCGGAGCGCAGCGTGCTCAGGTGGAGTCATGGACAACCCTCCACACTCCCACAGGTGGTTGCGCAATCTCGGTGCCTGCGCGGCCGTTTCCCTCCTCACCGCCGCCTCCCACGCCGGTGCTCCCGCCCTGACCGCCAAAAACCCTGTGATGTCGCAGGATGCGGTCGACTGGAAGGCGCACACGATCGCGCCGGTCACCAACCCGATCTTTTTTGAGGACGCGGTCATCCGCTCCGAGATCCGGCCGATCTTCGTGCGGCACAACATCCATGATGACTTTCTCGGCGGCGGCGACGCCCAACTCTACGCGCTGCAGTTGCGCTACGCCCTGACCGACCGCCTGGCGGTCATCGCCACCCAGGACGGTTACTTTGACATCGACAACGACGCGCTCGGCAATCCGGACGGCTGGATGGACCTCGCCCTCGGTCTGAAGTACGCCCTGATCGATGACGCGGCGAATCAGTTCCTGCTCACGCCGGGCTTCACCTTCCACATCCCGACCGGCGACCGCGACGTCTTCCAGGGTCGTGGCGGCGGCGAGTGGAACCTGTTCGTCTCGACCCAGAAGGGTTTTGGCGACCTGCACCTGAGCGGCAATGCCGGCGTGCGCCTTCCCAACAACGGCAGCAAGCAGAGCACGGTCGCGCACTACTCGGCGATGGTCGACTACTACACCTGCCGCTGGTTCATTCCCTTCATCGCCTTCAACGCCTTCACCGTGATGGACGAGGGTGACAACATGGCGCTCGACACCGAGGGCTACGACGTCATGAACTTCGGCGCCTCGCGCACCGGCAACCGCACGCAGGGCACCCTGGGCGCCGGCTTCCGCACCCGCCTGCTCGACAACCTCGACTTCGGGGTCGCCTACGAAAAGGCCGTCATTCGTCCGGAAGGACTGACCGACGACCGTTTCACCTTCGATCTCTGCATCCGTTTCTAAAGGCCTGAGACGACGTGGGCGTCAAGCGTGGCGCCTGTTGGGTTGAGTGGTGACCGGGCGCATGGAGTTCTGCTCCATGCGCCCTTTGCTTTTGTCGGCACCGGCGCTATCGGTGCGCCATGAGATGGTCCTTCAAAGTCGCCACCATCGCCGGCACCGAGGTGCGCATCCACGTCACCTTCTTCATCCTGCTGGCCTTCGTCGCCCTGCACGGCTTCAGCAGCGGCCAGGGCGCCGCCGGCGCGCTCGATGCGGTGCTGTTCATCAGCGCCATGTTCTTCTGCGTGCTGCTGCATGAGTTCGGCCATGTCTTCGCCGCCCGCGGCTACGGCATCCGCACCCCGGACATCACCCTGCTGCCGATCGGCGGCGTCGCCCGCCTGGAGCGCATGCCGCGCAAGCCTGCGCACGAGCTGGTGGTGGCGGTCTGCGGCCCGCTCGTCAATGTCGGCATTGCCGCGCTGATCTTCCTCGGGCTCGGCCTGCGGCCCGACCTCGATCCCGCCGGCTTCCGGTTCGAGGAACCCGGCCGCTTCTGGGAGAAGCTGCTGCTCTGGAATGTGCTCATGGTCGCCTTCAACCTCGTGCCGGCCTTCCCGATGGACGGCGGCCGGGTGCTGCGCGCCCTGCTCGCTCTCATCGTCGACTACGGCAAGGCCACGCGCTGGGCGGCCACCATCGGCCAGGGCATCGCCCTTTCGGTCGTGCTCTGGATGCTGCTCGGCGGCATCCCCTTCCAGCCCATCCTGCTGCTCATCGCCTTCTTCATCTTCATGGCCGCCGGCCAGGAGGCGGCCGCGGTCGCCGAATCCGAGGCCACCCGCGGCCTGCGCGTGCGCGACGCCATGATGACGGATTTCCAGGTGCTGCCGGCCGAGGCCGTGCTTGGCGATGCGGTCGACCTGCTGCTCGCCGGTTCGCAGCACGATTTCCCCGTGCTCGACGGCGGCGGCGAACTGCTCGGCGTGCTCAGCCGCCAGCGCCTCATCGAGGGACTGGCCAAACATGGCAGCCAGCACCGGGTCGCCGACCTCGCCGAGGACTGCGTCGAGTCCGTCGATCCCGCCTGCCGCCTCGGCGAGGCCCTGGAACGCCTGCGCGCCACCCCCTGCCCGCTGCTGCCCGTGCTCGAACCCGCCAGCGGCCGCCTCGTCGGCCTCCTCACCGCCGAAAACGTCGCCGAAGTCCTCATGGTCCGCGCGGCGCTGCGAAGGTAAGGAACAGCTTTATTGACCCCCGATTCCCCTTGAGAACACCGGTGGCCGGGTGGAAATACCCTGTTCCCGATGTCTGCCGCCTCCGAAATCGCCCGCCGCCGCACCTTTGCCATCATCTCGCACCCGGACGCGGGCAAGACGACGCTGACCGAAAAGCTGCTGCTGTACGGAGGCGCGGTGCAGTTGGCGGGCAGTGTCACGGCGCGCAAGAACCAGCGGGCCACCACCTCCGACTGGATGGAGCTGGAGAAGCAGCGCGGCATCTCGGTCTCGTCGACGGTGCTGCAGTTCGAGTACAAGGACTGTGTGGTCAACCTGCTCGACACACCGGGTCACAAGGACTTCTCCGAGGACACCTACCGCGTGCTCACCGCGGTCGACGCGGCGGTCATGGTCATCGACGCCGGCAAGGGCATCGAGGCGCAGACGCTGAAGCTGTTTGAGGTCTGTCGCCGCCGCGGCGTGCCGATCTTCACCTTCATGAACAAGCTCGACCGGCCGGCGCGGCCGCCGCTGGAGCTGCTCGACGAGCTGGAACGCGTGCTCGGCATCGCCTCCTGCCCGATCAACTGGCCGCTCGGCGACGGCGTCGATTTCAAGGGCGTGTACGACCGCGAGACGCGCCAGGTGCATTTGTTCGAGCGCACGGTCGGCGGCAAGTTCCGCGCGCCGGTCAACGTCAAGGACATCCACGACGACGCCGTGCGCGACGCCCTGCCGCCGCTGGTGTACGCCCGCGTCTGCGAGGAGCTGGAGCTGCTGGAAATGGTCGGCGCGCCGTTCTCGATGGACAACATCCGCAAGGGCCAGTTGACGCCGGTGTTCTTCGGCAGCGCCATGAACAATTTCGGGGTCCAGCTCATGCTCGACCGCTTCCTGGATCTGGCGCCGCCGCCGGCGCCGCGCCAGGTGGGCGAGGAGATCCTGATGCCGGACAACCCGGCCTTCAGCGGCTTCGTGTTCAAGATCCAGGCGAACATGAACCCGCGCCACCGCGACCACGTCGCCTTCATCCGCATCGTCTCCGGCTGCTTCCAGCGCGACATGAGCGCGATCAACACGCGCACCGGCACGAAGATGCGCCTGGGCAACTCGCAGCGGCTGTTCGCCCAGGAGCGCGAGACGGTGAACGAGGCCTGGGCCGGCGACGTTGTCGGCCTGGTCGGCAACTACGGCTTTCAGATCGGCGACACGCTGTCGGAGGATCCGAAGATCCGTTTTGACGAGATGCCGCGCTTCGCGCCCGAGTGCTTTGCCTACCTGCACAACGAGAACACCTCCAAGTACAAGCGCTTTCGCGACGGCCTCGACCAGTTGCTCAAGGAGGGGGTTGCCCAGCCCTTTGAGCTGCCCGA
>JBIJBO010000164.1:0-8240 GCA_044345215.1 Prosthecobacter sp.
ATTCGCGATCTCATTGCCGCCGCACCGGGCCTGGGTGCGCGACTGCATCCGCGGCTCGAGTTTGTGGAAGCCGAGGTCGTCTGGCAGGTGCGCCACGAGATGGCGCGCACGGTCGAGGATGTGCTGGCGCGGCGCACGCGTGCCCTGCTGCTTGACGCACAGTCGGCGCTGGAGGCGGCCCCGAGGGTGGCCGCCCTGCTGGCGGCGGAACTGGGTCGCGATGCCGCCTGGCAGGCGCATCAGGTGCGCCTGTTTCACCACCTCGCACTGGGGCATCTGCTCGATGCCTGACAAGGGCCTCAGGCCGCCGCGCGATCCTGGCGCTGCAGGTTCTTCAGGTGGCTGTAGCCGACCAGCTTGCGCGACTGTTCGTCCCAGAGGCGCAGGGACAGGCATTTCAGGCTGCTCAAGAGGGTGATGGGTTTCACCTGCTGGAACATCGGGTGAGAGTGGTGGCAGCGCTCCAGGTTGTAGTTCGGGATGCGCGAGCTCAGGTGGTGGACGTGGTGGTAGCCGATGTTGCCGGTGAACCACTGCAGGATCCGCGGCAGCTTGTAGAAGGAGCTGCCCTGCAGCGCGGCGGTGGTGTAGTCCCAGGTCTCGCGCTTTTCCCAGTAGGTCTCCTCATACTGGTGCTGGACATAGAACATCCAGATGCCGGCGGCGCCGGCGACCATCGTCACCGGCAGTTGGAGCATCAGGTAGGCCTTCCAGCCCATCAGCCAGCAGGCACCGCCGACCATGGCGGCGAGGGCGAGGTTCATCCAGAGCACGGACAAGCGGTCCTTGCCTTTGGCGGCGGGCGACGGAAAGCGCTGGTAGATCAGGAAAATGCCGAGCGGCGCGAGCACAAAGAGCACGAAGGGATTGCGCGCCAGTCGATAGGCGAACTTCTTCCAGGGCGAGGCCTCCAAGTACTCCTGCACGGTCAGCGTCCAGATGTCACCCTCGCCGCGGCGGTCGAGGTCGCCCGAGGTGGCATGATGCACCGAATGCTGCCAGCGCCAATGCCCGTAGGGCGTGAAAGTGAGCATGCCGGTGATGAAGCCCACGAAGTCGTTGGCGCGTTTCGAACGGAAGAAGGATCCGTGGCCGCAGTCGTGGAAGATGATGAAGAGTCGCACGACCAGCATGCCGGCGATCACGGACAGGCCGAGGGTCAGCGCGTAGGAGATCTCCAGGCTGCGCCACATGAGGTACCAGGTCAGGAAGTAGAGCGCGAAAGTGTTGAAGACCTGCCAGAGCGATTTCGGCAGGGACGGCACCGCATACTGGGCGATGATGGCCTTCCACTCGGCAATGCCGGGCTGGGATTTCAATTCGGTTGGGGACGGGGCGCTGGACATGGTAAGGCTGGGCGACGCTGAAACGCCATTCTACACGCCTTTTTCGCCGTGCACAATTTGTCAAATGCGACGCTTTTGGCGGCACAGGAGGGCGATTCTTGGTCGGGATCGGTCGGGTGTGAGTTCACAAAGGACGATGTTTGCCGCCGGTCAGCCCCGGTTCGTTCCCTTCCAGCCAGACACGCCGCACCCGCCGCCGGCGGTCGAGCAGCAGCACATCGGCGCGTTTGCCCACATCCAGACTGCCGGTTTCGGCGGCGATGCCGGCACGCTCAGCCGGAGTCAGCGAGGCCATGCGCACGATCTCGTGCAGCGGGGCGCCGGTGGCGCGCTGCATGACCCGCACCATGTGGTCCATGCCCATGATCGAACTGGCCAGGCTGCCATTCGGCGCCCAGCCGACCTTGCCGTCGCTGTTGAACCAGGAGCCGTCGCCCTCCGGACCGAAACGGTAACGGCCGGGCGGCAGGTCGAGCGCGCGATTGGCATCGGTCACCAGGCAGAGCCGGTGGGCGCCCTTCAGTTGCCAGGCGAAGCGCAGCAGCTCGGGCGCCAGATGGCAGCCGTCGGCAATCACTTCCGTGCTCATTTCCGGCTCGGCGAGCACGAACTCGGCCATGCTGCCGCGCATGGGCACGCCGAGTCGCGCGCGCACCGAGGCCACGGAACTCATCGCGCACCAAAAGTGGTCGACATGGCGCATGCCGGCCTTGAAGGCGGCGGCCATCTCCGGCCAGCTGGCGTTGGAGTGGCCGCAGGTGATCAGGCAGCGCCGGCGCCGCGCGGCGCGGTAGAACTCGAGCGCGCCCGGCAATTCGGCGGCGCAGGTGGCGATCCGCACCAGGCCGTCGGCAAAGTAGCCGGCATACTCCTTCGCCAACGGTTCGCGCCGGCCTTCGACAGGGTGGCAGCCGACCTTGTCGGCGGCGAAGAACGGTCCGTACAGGTGCACGCCGGCGATGCGCGCGCCATCGGCCGGCGACCACGTCGTCTGCACAGCGGCGCAGGCCTTGAGCATGGCAAGGATCTGAGTCGGCGAACCGGTCGTGGTGGTCGGGAACAGGGTGGTTGTGCCGTGGCGGGCATGGGCGCGGCAGGCGCTGCGCACGGCCTCCGCCGTGCCATCCATGAAGTCGGCGCCGTCGCCGCCATGAACATGGAGATCGACAAACCCCGGGGCGATCCAGCCGCCACGGGCGTCGATGACGGTCGCTTCCCGCGGCCAGCGCCGGCGGGATTTGCCGAGCCACTCGATGCGGCCGTCGCGGCAGAGCAGTGCGGCGTCGTCGAGGGTGCGGTCGGGCAGCAGGGCACGGCCGCCGGTGAGAACGAGCAGGTTGGACATGGCGTTCAATAATCGCGGAAGGGACCGCGGGGTTCCGTGGCGTCCATGGCGGCGCGCCAGGCGGCGAATTTTTCCTCCAGCATGTTCAGTACCTCGGGCTTTTCCTTCGACAGGTCGCGGGTTTCGCCGGGGTCGCTGCGCAGGTCATACAGCCCCTTGCCCTTGGCGGAGGCGAGCCATTTCCAGGGACCGACGCGCGCCGCCTTGTCGCCGCGGCGCTGCCAGAACATCTCGGTGCGTGGCGAGGGTTTTTCACCGCGCAGCACGGGCAGCATGTCGAAGCCGTCGAGGGTCAGCTCCCCGGGTGCCGGCGCGCCGGCGGCGGCGAGCAGGGTGGGCAGGATTTCCAGCGAGGTGAGAAACTCGCCGGTGACCTGGCCGGCCGGCACCTTGCCGGGCCAGGCGAACAGGAAGGGCACGCGCAGGCCACCCTCCCACAGCGTTGATTTCGCACCGCGCAGGGGGGCATTGCCGCCGTTGCCGCTGCCGCCGTTGTCGGAGAGGAAGAGGAAAATCGTGTTGGAGGTCTGGCCGGCCTGTTCAACAGCGTCCATGACCGCGCCAATCGCCTCGTCCATGCAGGCCACCGCGCCATAATAACCTGCCAGTTTTTCGTCCTTCAGCGTGTCGCGGAAGCGCGCCTTGTAGGCTTCCGGGGCCTGCACGCCGGGTTTTTGGCCGCCGTTGTCCTCGGCGAGGGTAGAGGCACCGTGGGGCGCGTTGAAGGGGAGGTAGAGGAAAAACGGTTTTCGGCCGGCATGCTCGTGGACAAAGGAGAGGGCCTCGCGGCGAAAGACCTCGGTCACGTAGGTCCCCTTGTCCTCCTGGATGCGGGTGTTGCCGCGAAAGAGCGAGGGCACGCCGTAGCGTTCGTGGGTGTAGTAATCGATGCCGTTGTTGCCGTGGCCGTAGAAGAAATCAAAGCCGCGCTGCAGCGGCAGATAACGCTTCGCCTGCCCCAGGTCCCACTTGCCAACGACGCCGTTCACGTAGCCGGCCGGCTTGAGCAGGTCGCCGAGCGTGCGTTCCCGGGGATCGAGGCCCAGGGTCATCTCCGGCGACACCGCGTACTCTTCGGCCGAGTAGCGGTGACCGTAATTGACCAGGTCGTTGCGCACCATGTCGTAGAGGCCGTTGCGCTGCGGGTAGCGCCCCGTCATCAGGCTGCCGCGCGACGGCGTGCAGGCCGGCCAGGTGACGTAAAAATGCGTCGCCCGCACCCCGGCGGCGGCAAGGCGGTCGAGGTTCGGCGTGGCGATCGGCTTCAGCCCCATGCAGCCGAGGTCGGGCCAGCCCTGGTCATCGCTGATGAAAAGCACGATGTTGGGCGGAGCGGCCGTCAGCGTGGTGGCGGCCAGCAGGCAGGTCAGGAGGCGCAAAAGCATGGCAAATGGAAACGACCCGTCCGGGCGGCACATTTCCCGGGAGTCGGCGGCCTTGTGAAACCGTGGTCCGTCCTTGACGGAACCCCGGCATGCGGTCCGTTGTAGTCTCACCCAACCGCCATGTCCCGCCGCCCGCCATCCGAAGCTTTCGAGAAGATTCCGACCCAGATTTTCCCCGATTCTGCCAGTGCGGCCCGGGCGCTCGCCGCCGAGGTTCGGACGCTCATCGAGGCGCGTGCGGCGCAGGGCAAAAACGCCGTGCTCGGCATGGCGACCGGTTCCACGCCGGTGCCGTTCTATCGCGAGCTGATCCGCTTGCACAAGGAGGAGGGCCTGAGCTTCGGCAATGTCATCACCTTCAACCTCGACGAATACTACGGCCTCGGCGCGGATCACCCGGAGAGCTACGCCTGCTTCATGCGCGAGCAGCTTTTCGATCACATCGACATCCCGAAGGCGAACATTCACATCCCGAGCGGCACGGTGCCGGGCGACCAGGTTTTCGCCCACTGCCGCGAGTATGAGGAGCGGATCGACGCCGCCGGCGGCATCGACCTGCAGATTCTGGGCATTGGCCGCACGGGCCACATCGGTTTCAACGAACCCGGTTCCAGCCGCGACTCGATGACGCGCCGCATCACTCTTGATCGCGTCACCCGCCAGGATGCGGCCGCCGACTTCCGCGGCGAGGAAAACGTGCCGCACTTCGCCATCACCATGGGCGTTGGCACCATCCTGCGAGGCAAGAAGCTCGTGCTCATGGCCTGGGGTGAAAACAAGGCCGGCATGGTCTCCAAGGCCGTCGAGGGTCCGGTCACCGAGGCGATCTCCGCCTCGTTCCTGCAGGATCATCCGGACGCGCGCTTCTTCATCGACAGCGGCGCCTCGCGCGAGTTGACCCGGGTCAAGCTGCCCTGGCTGGTCGGGCCGGTGGCCTGGACGCCGCGCGAGACGCGGCGCGCGGTCTGCTGGCAGGCCTTCCAGACCAAGCGCCCGGTGCTTAAGCTGACCGACGAGCACTACAACGAGCACGGCCTCAGCGACCTGCTGTCCGAGCAGGGGCCCGCCTACCAGCTCAACATCCGCATCTTCAACCAGCTCCAGCACACGATCACCGGCTGGCCGGGCGGCAAGCCGAACGAGGATGACACCTACCGCCCCGAGCGCGCCAGCCCCTACCCGAAGCGCGTGCTGGTGTTCAGCCCCGAACCGCAGGACGCGGTGGTCGCCATGGGCGCGACGCTGGAGCGCCTCATCGAACAGGGCCACGACGTGCGCCTGGCGGCGTTGACCAGCGGCAACCTGCGCGTGCCCGACAGCGAGGTCGACAAGTTCGCCAGCACCCTGCAGGAACTGGCTGGCGTCGTCAAGGACAGTGCTGCCTGGGCGCGCCAGACCGCCTATGCCCGCGAGATCCTGCGCCTGCTGGAGGAGAAGGGGGAATTCGGCGAGGACCCGCCGCTGATCCGCCAGCTGAAATCGCTCGTTCTGCGTGGCGAACTGCGCGACGCCGCGCACGCCTGCAACCTGCCGAACGAGCAGCTCACCTTCCTGGACCTGCCTTTCTATGAGCAGGGCCGCTACCGTCGCTTCCGCAGCACACAGGCCGATGTCGACCTCGTCGCCGCCCTGCTGCGCGAGGCGCGGCCGCACCAGATCTACGCCACCGGTGATGCCGCCGACCCCAGCAGTGTTGCCGGCCTCGGCTTCCGCATCCTGCAAGCCGCCCTCAAGGGCTGTGCCGGCGAGGAATGGGCCGGCACCTGCAGCCTCTGGTTGTACCGTGGCAAGGAGAAGGCGCTGGAGCCGCACGAGATCGACATGGCCGTGCCGCTGAGCCCGATGCAGCTGGAGCGCAAGGCGCGCGCCGTGGCACGCTACGGTTCGTTGTCCTCGCTCGAACTCGCCGCGCCGGAGACCAACCGCGAGAACGCCCGCGCCTACGACGCGCTCGGCCTGGCCGAGTACGAGGCCATCGAGTGTTTCCAGCGCTGGGGCCGCGCCGGTTGAGGCGGCCGCTTTGCGTCAGTCGCAAAAAAGCGGGTCCGTCTGGAAACGGACCCGCCCTGCGCTGTCAGCTCTGGCACTCAGTAGTTCAGGCGCACGCCGACGTAGAAGTTGCGACCATAGGCGGGGTCGATGCCGTTGGCGCGCACGCGGCTGTAGTAGTCCTCGTTGAGCAGGTTGTTGATGCCCGCCAGCAGGGTGACGCTTTCCTTCCAGACCTTGGCCTCGGCAATGAGGTCGGTCACATGGTAGGCCGGAATGTTGAAGTTGGCCGTGTTGTTGTCATTGGCGAAGTGCTGGCTGACGTAGGTGTGCAGCAGGGTGATCTTGAAGCGGTCGCGCCAGCGGTGGGTGAGGCCGACGCGCAGCAGGTGCTCCGGTGCATACTGGGGTTCCAGTCCGCGCTGGGGACCGTCGACGAAATCGGCGTTCAGCCACTCATAGGCGACATGGAAGGCAAGGTGGCCGAAGCGCTGCGTCGCGGCGGCCGGATCGCCGCCGGTGAGCTTGGCGGCGGCGGCGATGAGGTCGAGTTCGGTGGCGACATCGATGCCCCAGTTCTCGGATCGACCGACATTCTGGACCGTGGTCACACCGCCGGCGGTGGTTTGACCGAAACGGTCCTTGTAGTCGATGAAGAAGCCGCTGACGTCCCAGTGGAAGAACTCGGAGGGCCGGCCGCGGTAGCCGAGTTCATAGGTGAGCGTGTGCCCGGGGTCGAGGTTGGTGTTGGCGATGTTGTTGTCGATCGGCAGCGAATCCGCATAGGTCGGCGGCTTGTAGCCCTGGGACAGGTTGAAGTAGAGTGTGCTGACGTCGGTCAGGTCGTAGGTCAGGCCGAGGGCGGCCAGAGGCACGTGCTGAGCATCTGCCTGGTCGCGTTCCGCCAGAGGGGCCAGCGTGTTGCTGTTGCGGCGCACATTGTCCTGGATGGTCTGCCAGACATTTTCAACGCGGAGAGCGGGGATGAGGCTGAAGCGACCGAACTTGAACTGGTTTTCCGCGAAGAAGGCCACATAGGCGGAGCGACGGGTGATGTCATTGAAAACGGCACCGCCGATGGCGCGAGGGTTGGAGCCCAGCGAGTTTTCGATCGGTGCGTGGGTGTAGGTGGAGGTCAGGCCCGCCGTGAGTTGGTGTTCCTCGCCCCAGGCGGTCCAGGCATGGCTGAAGCGCAGGTCGGTACCGACCGTGTAGTAGCGGTGCTCGGAGGTGGTGTTCAGTGACGAGGTCGGCCTTGTGCCGAAGCCGGTGCCGCGCTGGCGATGGCTGGTGCGGTTGGAGTAGCCGCCAAAGAGTTTCCAATTCACCTGGGTGGCCGCTGAGAGGTCGTGCTCCAGCCCGAGCGTGGCAAAGTAGCGCTCGACGATGACGCGGTCGTCATCCAGTTGGTTCTGGTCGCGGTCACGGTTGTAGTTCAGGTTGTTGCCGCCGTTGCGGAAGTTCAGGCCCCCGGGTTCTCCGGAGTTGGATTCGTAAAGGTCGAGGTTCAGGTACCAGCGGGTGTCGGTCTGCAGATCCAGCCCCAGAAAGATCGTGCCGCCGTTCAGTTCGTAGTCGCTGTTGGCGGTGCGAAAGCTTTCGCCGCTGCGGTGGTTGTAATTCATCAGGTAACTGAGCCGCCCGATCGTGCCGTCCACCGAGGTGTAGTTGGAATAGAAGTCATTCGACCCCACCATGTTCTGCGTGCTGAATTCAAACTCCTTGTCGAGCGAGGGTCGGTGCGTGACGTAGTTCAGCGAACCGGCCGGCTGGGGACCGTAAAGCAGCGACGCGCCGCCGCGGACAAACTCCAGGCGGTCCATGGCTTCCAGCGGTGGCGCGTAATAAACGGTCGGGTAACCGAACGGATCGAGCACGAAGGGCACGCCGTCCTTCAGCACGAGCAGATTCTGCGACTCATGCGGGTCGCCGATGCCGCGGCTGCCGAGCGACAGCAAGGAGTTGTTCGGCAGCTCGCTCACCAGCAGGCCGGGGGTCTTGGCGAAGGCCTGCCGGTAGTTGTCGGTCTGGATCTGCGGCATCGAGTCGAAGTCGATGACCGTGGTTTTTTTGCCGGCAAAGATTTTGCCGTCAACCACATCGGGCAGGAAGGGGCCCTGGATGATCGGTTGCGATTCGGATTCCGCAGTGACGAGAACCGCGTCCAGTTGGGTG
>JBIJBO010000165.1:0-8230 GCA_044345215.1 Prosthecobacter sp.
ATTGCGTGAGATGCCCGAGCCATGCTTCTCCTCCGGGAAGTTTTGCCCGCGCAATGCGCCATCCACAATCTGCCACCACTCCGGCCGCGAATCCTTCCCGCCAACCGGTTTGCCGAGCGGATTCTTCGCATCGATGCCCGCCGCGAGAAATCCATAGCTCGACCAATGCTTCGCAAAGTCGGCGGAGTCCGAGAAATCATCTTTCCAGTGCGAGTGGTCGGAGGGTTCTGCGGCGCCGAGCATGATCGATGCTGTCAGGAGGAAAATGGTGAAGTGAATTTGCTTGAGTTTCATGGTGATGGATTCTGCTGCTGGTGTTCAGGCATCCGTAAATGGCCCGCCGCCTCGCTTCGTGAGCTGCTCGCGGACTTTCACGCCGTCCAAGGAGGCGACTTCGACCTTCGCTTTCAAGCTCATCGCGGCGGCGACGCCGGCGGCTTCGCCCATGGCCATGGCGGTGACGGTCACGCGGGTGGAGGCATGGGCACCGCGGGTGGCGCTGTGGCAGCGTCCGGCCACCAGGAGATTGCTGGCTTTTTGCGCCACGAGGGAGCGATACGGGATGTCGTAGGGCTCGGGCTGCACTTTCTTGGGATCAAAGTCGTTGGCGCTGCCGACGACGGTTTTGTTCGGGTGAATGTCGAGATACCAGCAGCCGGTGGCGATGGCGTCATCGAAGCGGCGGGACTTCATGAGATCGTCCTCCGTGAGGATGTGCTGGCCCAGAATGCGACGGGATTCACGCACGCCGATCCACGGGTAAGCTTCGATGAAGTAGGCGTCTTTGAAGGCAGGCACGTTTTGTTTCCAGGCACGGAACATCGCATGGGCATCCGCGCGGCCTTGCATCTCGGCGCGGGAGAGATCGGCGGCATCGGTGGGGTTCGCGGGCACACGAACGCCGTGGATATAGACCTCGCTGCCGTGAAAGAGGAACATGATGCCGGGGCCGTAGTAGTGCGGCAGCTCGCCTGCGGCTTGAGCGGCCTTGAGGGCGTCTTTGCAGGCTTGTTTTTCGGCGGGCGAGATGGGCTTCACATTGCCGATGCGGAAATGCAGCGTGAGCGGCTGCACTTCGCTGTTTTGCTCAAAAGGCACACCGGACCAGGCGGCCACATCGGCATCGCCGGAGCAATCAATGACGACTTGGGGCTTCACGGTGACGAGGCCGTCCTTGTTGGCGACCGTCACCGACTCGATCCGCCCGTCGTTGCTGTGGGCGTCACAAACGAAGCTGTTGAAGAGCAGGCTGAGGTTATCCTTCTGCCCCTGGAAAAGGCGGTCGAGCAGGAGCTTGAACTCGAAGGTGTTCGGAATGGTCGGATTGTGCTTCGTCACCGTTTGAGCGTCTGGAGCGCATCCGCCGGACTTTGAGAGCATTTCGAGCGCGATGCCGCGCACCACAATGCGCTTTGTGTCGATGTGAGCGATGCCATCGAAATACGGCAGCCCCACGCTGGTGATGATACCGCCAGCAAAAGGAGCTTTCTCGACCAGCAGCGTTTTTGCGCCTGATCGTGCGGCTGCGAGTGCCGCCGCGCTGCCCGCACAACCACCGCCGCACACAAGCACGTCTGTCTCGATGACACGGCGTTCTTTGGCGCTGCTTTTGGGTTCAGCGGCGATGATCGTTGGCGCAGCGGAGGCGATGGCGGCGGTTTGGATGAAGGTGCGGCGGGTGGTCGTGTTCATGCGTGAATGTCAGGCTTGTAACCAAAGAAGGGGGCCTCGTTCTCCAGATCAAAACGGGGCTTCGGCTGTCGCGCATTCATCAGGCGCAGCATGCACCAGAACTGGCACGGCACCGACAGCAGATTGCAGGAAGGCGCGACGGATTGGGTGTGCGGGCGCATGCATGGCAGAAGCATAACGGAGTTTGCCGATGGGATGACACGACAAAGACTGGGCGGAATGCGACAGGTCTGGCAGGGCCAGAAGCTCCATCACTATTCGTTCGAAGGCACCTCCAGCGCCTGTCCGTCCGCCAGCAAGCGCTGGCGAAGCCTGCCGCAATTCACGCCCTGCACGGGCACCCCGGCTTCTAGAGCCATCACTGCGGCAGTCGCAGCGGCTTGGGCGGCGGCCATGAAGGTGAACTCGATGCGATAGGCGCCATACGCCACATAGCTCGAGGAGGGGCAGGTCGGGCTGAGCAGGTTAGTGCACTCGGCCGCCCTCGGCACGAGGCTGCGGTAGGGTATGCCGCAGAGCTGCCAGTCGGGCTCCTTCGACACGTTGAAGACCGCGCCCTCGTTCCACACGCGACCCTCCTTCACCAGGCAGCGGGCACTGTGAAAGTCCGACGGCCACCAGATCAGGCCGACGCTGTCGTCCACCGGTTCGGGGTTCGCCCGGCGCAGATGGGCCTCGGTCAAGACGAAGTCACCGACGAGCCGGCGGCCGTTGCGCACGTAGAAGGCGCGTGGCCAGCCGCCCTTGTCGGTGAACTCATCGCGGCAAAGGCCCCAGGCGGCCCAAGCCTCGCGCAGCTTCGCGGGCACGGCCTCGTCATGGGCCATGAACCAGTACAGCCCCTGGATGTAGTCGCGGCTCGCGCGCAGCATCGCCTCGCTCCGCGTAGCTGGCGACCGGGTAACGATGGTTCCTGCCGGTGAAATTGGAGGCCAGCGAGTGCCAGGTGCCGGGATCGGTCTTGCCATTCGGCACCGCGGCATGCGGCGCGGAGATGACGCCGCCCGCCGCGAGGTAGCGCCGCTGCATCTCGTAGTGCGTGGGATCATAGTTAGCGGGCTTTTCGATGGGGAGTCGGTTCTTCGCGTCCTTCGTGAGGCAGAGGCGGAAGCAATAGCCCTGGATGCTCTCATCCGCCGCGCCGTGCTCGCCGAGCGGTGCATCCTGCACGCCAAAGATCAGACCACTCTTCGGATCGCCGGGCGTCACATACGGGTCGATGGGCTTGTCGTGCTGCTTGTGCGTCGTGTCGGTGCGGATGCCGTTGTTGGTCTCGCCATATTTCGGATTGCCCTCACGCCCCACGGCGAAGCTCAGGCCCGCGAACGCCAGCAAATCGCCCTCATAGGTCGCGTCGATGGACATCTTCACCTTCACCTCCTCACCGTTCTCAAAGTGCAGCGCAGTGATGCGCGTGCCGTCCTTCGTCACGCTGTTCGTTTCCTTCAAACGATGGCCGCGCAGCACGGTGACGCCCGCTTCTTTCACCCACGCCTCCCAAACCGCCTCCGCCACATGCGGCTCGAATCGCCACAACGACGTGTTCTTGCCCTTCGCCGCCAGCATCGCCTCAAACGCCGCCGTGCGACCATATGCGGCACTCGCGCGTCGATAAAACTCCAGCGCCAGCCCGCCGACTGCCTGACTGTTCTAAAACTGCTGCTTGTCGAGGTCCGTGCCGCCCAGCCCCTCCACGCTCATGCCGCCAAGATGTTGCCCCGCCTCCACCAGCACCACCTTCTTGCCCATCTTCGCCGCCTGCACCGCCGCGATCATCCCAGCGCTCGTGCCGCCGTAAATGCAGACGTCGGTTTCGGTCTGCGCAGCATGGCTGGCGAGTGACAAAGCCGTGGTGAAGACAAAGAGCAGAGATTTCATGAGGTGTGTCTATAGCATAGGTCAGAGATCGCCCCTTTTGGACACTGGAATCGCTGGAGATTGCATACACTCGCGTGTAGTGGTGATTTTCTGGCCGACTGGCCTTCATCATCGCTTTGGGCGAGAATCGTCGGGGTTGCTGTTCCGGCTTCATGATCACTACTTAGCTTCTATTATCACTCTCACATAATGTGCCCCGCGCCCCTGCCCCTTCGGCACGAGATAGCCTTTCTCGACGAGTTCCTTCAGGCGCAGCTTCACGGTGCTGGGTTTGCCTTTGGTGAGCTTCACGATCTGGCTGAGAGTAAGGGTTTCGTGATCGGGTAGGAGCGCGACGATCTTTTTCGCGAGCGGATGGAGGTCTTCGGCGCGGGTGTCTTCGAGGGCGATCTTTTGGGCGAGCGCGTCCTTTTGCTTCACGAGGGAGCGAAGGAAGAAGATGAGCCAGGCTTCCCAGTCGGGTTTGTCGGAGCTGAGGGTGGTCTGGGTGCGGCGGAGGGCGCGGTAGTAGCCTTCCTTGTTGGACTCAATGATGCTTTCCAGCGAGCTGAACGGAACGTGGGCGTAACCCGCCCGCAGCAGCATGAGCGTGGTGAGCACTCGGGAAAGGCGGCCATTGCCATCCTGAAACGGATGGATGGCGAGGAAGACGACGATGAAGCTGCCGATGAGCAGCAGCGGATGCAGAGAGCGCTCGCGGTCGGCCTTGATGAACCAGGCGACGAGGGACTCCATCTGGCGCGGGGTGTCAAAGGGCGGGGTGGTTTGGAAGACGATGCCGATCTCTTTGCCATCGGCATCGAAGGCGGCGACGTGGTTCGGCAGGGTCTTGTAGTGACCGCGATGGCGCTCGTCCTTGGTGCTGTGGCGCAGGAGGTCCCGATGGAGCTGGCCGATCATGTTTTCGGTGACGGGGATCTGCTCGAAGGCATCGAACACCTGATCCATGACATAGGCGTAACCGGCGACCTCCTGCTCGTCGCGCGTCTTGAACTCGGTGATGTGCAGGCGGCCCAGCAAGTCCTCGACCTGACGGTCGGTGAGCTTCGAGCCCTCGATGCGAGTGGACGAGCCGACGCTTTCGATGGTGGCAACCTTGCGCAGACCGGTGAGTTTCTCGGGCGATAGGCTGCGCATCATGCGCCACTGCCCCTTGAATTCGTCCAGCTCCGCGATGAGGCGGAGAATGTCGGGTGTGATGGTGAAAATGGGGGGAAGCATGGCGGCGCGGCCGATTTTTTGACCGATTATAGCTGATTATGGCTGATTTTCCAAAGGTCATTTGCAATGCCTTGGACCTCCTCCGACAAAGCGCGCAGCCTCAATCCTCCGCCTCATGGCCCGCTGGTTTGTTGGTGGCGAGATGGCGACAAGTAGGTCAGGAGCCGTGAGGATTTCGTCAGGCAATGATTCCGCTCAAGCCAAAGCCACTTTATCGAATCGCTGACAACCTGGCTAGCTCCCCCGCGTCCAGCGCGCGGTCAAACACGGCCACCCCGCCGATCCAGCCGGTGAAGCCGACGCTGCGACTGCTGTGGATGACACGACCGATGGTGAAAGGGCCGCCGCTTTGGGCGTCTTTCGGCGTGTAAAGGTCGTGCGGATACCACCAAGGATTCAGGCGAAGAGCCACGAGATCACGGGCGACTTCTTTTCCGCCGCGCACAGTGACTTCGATCTTCGTGAAGTGATGCTCGCGCAGCTCGACGCGTTCCTCGGCGGACTCGCGCAGCACTTTCACGCTCAGCGGCTCGGCTTCGGGTGGGTTGTAGTATTGATCCTTCGGGAAGGCATGGTCCTCGCCGTCCTGTTGGCCCGGCACCTTGGCGTAGTGGCCCTGCATGTAGGCGTTGTAGGCGTAGGAGATGAGCTTGTCCTTCTTCGGGTTGTCGAGCCAGCGATCCCCGGCGACGCCATTCAGCCAGCCGGTGAGTTCATCCTTCGCATGATCGAAGGTCATGGCGAAGCACTGCCATGAGGCATCCAGGACCTCGGCGGGCGAATCCGCCGGCACTTCGGGCGAGAGATCGGCGGAGTTGCACTTGTGCAGTGCGTATTTGTTCAGAAAGGAACTCGCGCCGTTCTCCGACACATGCCCGCAGGCACTGCCCTGCTTGTTCAGGCCGGCAAAGAGCGCGTATTGCCGCTGCCCGCGCTCCACTTTGGCAATGGTGGTCGTGGTCTTCTCCTTCAAATCGGTGCCCTCGTGCCAGATGCCGGCCAGCGCATGATTGCCACTCTCCCGGATCGCCCAGACGACGACCGTGACCGACTTGCCTGCGCCTTTGATATCCAGCGGCGTGTCATGCAGCCGCGAGCGAGGCACGAAGAGGAAGGGGCGGAAGTCGGAATCGGTCTCCTTGACGATGCGGATGGCATTGCCGAACGGACCACGACCCAACTGCGGAAAATCGGCATACGTCGCCTCACGTCCCGCGCCCCAGTAGTCCTTGATGTAGTTCGCGGCATCGAGCGGGTAGTCCGTCGTGGCACCCGCAGGCACATGCGCCGTGAAGCGACGGTCCCCCCCAGGCTCACGCTTGACGAAGTCCCAGAAGGCGACGAGCCCCGGCATCTGAGTCACGGCGACGTCACGCGGGTTCGAGGAATCCGCCGCGGACAGGGCCCGCGCAAGCAGAGCGAAAAGAAGCAGGAAGCGCATGAAGGGATGTAGCGTTCCTCGCTCCTGAAGTCCACCGCTAGGAAGGCGCGCAGGCAGGCGGTCCGCGCGACTCCCCTTCCGGCGTCACCGCCACCGGCGAACGGCAAAAAACCCGTTTCTTCCGCCGCTTTCCGTTGTTTCATGCTCGAATGACCCCGTCCTCCAAAGCCTTCCTGCTCGACCTGCTGGCCACCCCCAGCCCGACCGGTTTCGAACACCGCGGCCAGCGCAAGTGGGCCGCGCGACTGCGCCAGTGTGCCGACCGCGTCGACAGCGACGCTTACGGCAATGCCTGGGCGACGCTCGACGGTGCCGGAAAGAAACCGCTGCAAGTCATGTTCGAGGCGCATGCGGATGAAATCGGCTTCATGGTCAAGCACATTACCGCCGACGGCCTGCTGCATGTCGACCGCGTCGGCGGCAGCGACGTCGCCACGGCGCGCGGACGGCGCGTCGAGATTCTCGGCGACAAGGGCAGCGTGCGCGGGGTCATCGGCAACATCGCCATCCACCTGCGCGACAACCGCGACGACGAAAAGGTGCCGAAGATTCATGAACTGTGGATCGACATCGGCGCGTCCAACGCCAGGGAGGTTGCCAAGGCCGGCATCCGCGTCGGGCATCCCGCCGTCTATGCCGACACCGCCGAGGAACTCGGTGCCCACCGGCTCGTCGGGCGCGCGCTCGACAACCGCATCGGCGGCTTCATCCTCGCCGAGGTCGTCGCCCGCCTCGCCGCGAAGAAAAAGCGCCCGGCGGCGACGGTGATCGCCCTCAACGCCGTGCAGGAGGAGATTGGTGGCCATGGTGCCAAGATGGCCGCCCACCGCCTCATGCCCAAGGTCGCCATCGTGCTCGACGTCACGCACGCCACCGACACCCCGGCAGTCGACGTCAAAAAGCACGGCGAGGTCAAGCTCGGCGGCGGGCCCAGTCTCACCCACGGCGGGGCCAACCATGTCGAGGTCGTTCGCCGCCTCATCGAGGTGTCAGATCGCCTGAAAATCCCGGTCCAGCACGAGTCCTCCTCGCGCTTCACCGGCACCGACACCGACGTCATCTTCCACCAGCAGCACGGCATCCCCAGCGCCTTGGTTTCCCTGCCCCTGCGCTACATGCACAGCGTCGTCGAGACCGCCGACCTGCGCGACGTCGAGCAGGTCATCCGCCTGCTCACCGGCTTCGCGGAAAGCCTTGCCGACACGGACGAGTTCACGGTGAAGATCTGAGGGATTTCTCGACATTAAATTGATGGAATGGAATATTTCCATCATGACCAAAACGCAGATCCAAGTTCCGGAGGCGTTGTTTCGTGAGCTGCGGGTTTTCGCCAAGCAGCGCGAGTGGTCCCTGGCGGAAACCTTTCGCCGGGGTGCTGAGCTTTTGCTGCAGGTGTATCCTGAATCACTCGCCAAAACGGCCGCGCCGTGGCAGCCGCCGACCTCGAAGCAGGCCGGCTGGAAAGGCCTCACGGCGGAGCAACTGCGCGATGCGGCCTTTGCCGATGGGGATCCGCGACTCACCTCCTGATCCGCCTTCCGATGCTCTCCATCGACGCCAATCTCCTACTCTACTGCTAAAGCGAAGCCTCGCCGCATCATGCGGCCGCCCGGCGCTTCATCGAGGATCTCTCCCAGCGCGAGGACATGGCGCTGAGTGAGTTCGTGCTCACCGAGTTCTATCTGCTGCTGCGCAATCCGGTAGTTCTGGAACAAACCCTGTCGGCTCCGGAGGCCGTGGCGGTCGTGCAAAGCTACCGGCAGCATCCGCGCTGGAAAACCGTCGGCTTTCCGCCCACCAGCCGTGAAATCCATGCCGATCTCTGGCAACACGCCGCCACGCCCGGCCTGGACCGCCGTCGCATCGACGACCCCGCATCGTCCTCTGCCTGCGCGCCTTCGGCGTCACCGAATTTGCCACCGCCAACCGCAAGGACTACGAAGGCCTGGGCTTTGCCAAACTCTGGAATCCCGTGGCTGAGTGAGAGCAGGCTCGCTG
>JBIJBO010000166.1:0-8148 GCA_044345215.1 Prosthecobacter sp.
AGCAGGATGAGATGGTCAGTGAAGCGGCGCATGACGAATGACGAATGACGAATGACGAATGACGAATGACGAATGACGAATGACGAATGACGAATGACGAATGACGAATGACGAATGACGAACCGGGTGCCGGATGGAGAGGGTGGAACGAAGGGGGTACGAAGGGCTTAGGTCGTGGCTGATCCAGGTAGACTCAGAAGGGCGAGGTGGGGTTTCCCTTCGACATTGGACATTCGACCTTCGTCATTTCGTGATCACTTCCACCGGCGTCTGCTGGTCTGCCGGCGTGGTTTTTTCCTTGAGGGCTTGCAGCGCGGCCTCGATGCCGAACACGGCGAGCTCGTCGCCATGCTGGTCGGCGGTGGCGAGCACGCGGCCGTCGGCGAGCAGGGGTTTTAAGGCGGCGATGTTGTCAAAGCCGACGATCTGCACCTGATCCGCCTTGCCGGCGGTCTGCACGGCGGCGGCGGCGCCCAGCGCCATGTTGTCGTTGGCGCAGAGCAGGGCCTTCAGTTTCGGATGCGCGGCGAGCAGGCCGGCGGCGATGCCATTGGCCTTTTCCATCTCCCACTGACCGCTCTGCACGGCGACAATCTTCAGGCCGGCGGCCTTCATGGCATCCTCAAAGCCGGCGCGGCGCTGCTGGCTGTTGAAGGCGGTGGTGACGCCTTCCAGGATCGCCACCTCGTCGCCTGCCTGGAGCTGTTTCGCCAGAACCTCGCCAACCGCCCGGGCTCCCGCGCGATTGTCGGGACCGACAAAGGCCGCCTGCAGCCCGGCCTGCTTCAGGGTGTCGGCATCGAGGCGGTTGTCGATGTTGATGACGAGCACCCCGGCGTCACGGGCGCGCTTGAGGGCGGGGATCAGGGCCTTGGAATCGGCCGGGGCGATGACGAGGGCCTGCACGCCCTGGGCGACCATCTGTTCAACGAGCCCGACCTGTTCCGCGAGGTCGGTTTCGTTCTTGATGCCATTGACCATGAGGTCGTAGTCGGCGGCGTGCGCGGCCTGATGCTTTTTGGCGCCCTCGGCCATGGTTTGGAAGAACTCGTTGGCGAGTGACTTCATCACCAGGGCGACACGCGGCTTGCCGGAGGCGCCTTGGGCGGATGGGCTGCTGGAGTCGGCTGGTTTGCAGGCGGCTAGGCCGACCGCCACCGCGGTGGCAAGGAGGAGCGAGGGGAGTTTCATCAGATCTCAATCAGAGATGCGCAAACGTTTGTTCTAGGCTGGTGGAGGCGTCAAACAGATTTTCCTGGGCAGGGGCGGCGGCGCTGCCACGGAGTCGCGCTCGATCAGACGCACGGGCAAGACCTCGGCGCTGGCTGAGGGCGCCGTTTTCGCTGGCGCTTGCAGGTGCTCGAACAGACGCCGCATTGCCACCTCGGCCAGCGCTTCGATCGGTTGTGCCACCGTCGTCAGCGGTGGCGCGGTGAGTTCGGTCCAAGGCTGGTCATCGAAGGCGATCAGGGACACGTCTTCAGGAACGCCCAGTCCGAGTCGCCGCAGGGCCTGGAGGGCACCGAGCGCCAGCAGGTTGCCAAAGGCGAGCACGGCGGTCGGTGCGGCACCGCCCGGGGCAAACCACGCTTCAATGCCAGCCTGACCGGCGGTGGGAGCGTGCGGACCACCGTACAGCAACCCCGGCTCCGGCTCGAGGCCGGCTTCCGCCAAGGCGGACCGATGACCGCGCAGGCGATCCTCTTGAACCGACGAGTCCGGCCGACCCTGGAGGCAGCCAATTCGCCGGTGGCCGTGTGCCAGCAGCAGGCGGGTGGCGTCGCGGGCGCCGGCGAAATTGTCGGCGGTGACGCTGGGACTCTGAAACTCCGGCAGAACGCGGTCGATCAGTACCTGGGGCAGCCGGTCCGCCAGCTGCGCCAGCGCGGCGCGTGAGGCGCTGCCAACCGGCGCGATGACCAGGCCGTCGATCCTGCGGCCGCGCATCAGCCGCAGGGCCTCGGCCTCGACGTCGACGTTTTCCTGGGAGTCGGCGAGCAGCACCGAGTAGCCGCGTGCGCGTGCCTGATGCTCGATCTGGCGGGCGAGGGCCGCGAAGAAGGGATTCGAGACATCGGGAATGACGAGCCCCAGCGTCTGGGTCGTGCGCAGGCGCAGGCCGCGGGCGACGGCATCCACGACCAGTCCGGATTTGGCCGCTTCGGCCAGCACCCGCTCACGCGTTGCCGGACTGATGCGGAACCGCTCGGCCTGGCCGCTGAGCACGCGCGAAACCGTGCTCGGCGAAAGCTTCAGGGCGGCGGCCAGGGAACTGAGATTGGGACTGTCCATGCGACGGGCACAGGCTAACAGGCGGGCGAGGCGGAATGCAAGTCCACGCCACAGTTGCCATCCCGGCAACGCGCATTAGCCTGTCCTCCCGATGCGCGACCTCATCTCTGATCCGAAAGACCTCACGCCGACCACCCGCTGGCAGGAAACCGTCTGGGCCCACACGACCGAGGAGAGCCTGGCCGATCACACGACCAAGGCGCGTCTATGCGTGGCGACGCTGCTGCCCTTTCAGAATGGGCGGCCGGACTGGGAAGGCTTTGTCAAAAGCGTGCGCTGGATGCAGCGGTGCGGCGAGCACTACGGCGTGGAAATGGTCTTCGTGCTGAATGCCGACACCGGCTACATTTTTGAGCTCGACAACGCCCTCTACGCCGAGGTGCTGAAACGCTTTCGCGCCGAATTCCCGAACCAGCGCTTCATTGCCGGCGTCACCGCCCGGGGTGCGGAGCAGGACACGGTTTTCAAGGCCGAGCGTTACCGGCCGCTGCTCGATCTTGCCCAGCAGTATGACAACGCCGAGGTGATGATCATGACCTCGCGGCTGCTCAATCAGCTCGCACCGGAGGCGCGCCGCGATGCCTACTTTGAAATCGCCGAGTCCATCACCCTGCCGGCGATCGCCCACGCCCTCGAACCGTCCTTCGTGCCCTGGGCGACTCCCTACGAGCCCTGGTTGCTGCACGAGATCGCCCGGCACCCGAAGTATGTCGGCGGCAAGATCAGCACGCTCGACGAGCCGCACTTCCTCTACTGGGCCGCCATGTGCAGGGACCTGCGCCTGCCCTTCGCCCCGCACAGTGGCGACGACTACGGCATCCCCACGGCGATCCGCCTCGGCCTGCCCCTGCTCATCGGGGCCGGCGTCAGTGCCTGCCCGCTGATCTGCGCGGCGCGCGACATGTGGCTGCTCGACAGCGTCGCCGACAAGAAATTCAAGACCGGCAACGGCCGCTTCGACACCCGGGTGTACAAGTTGTTCGAGGCCTTCCAGTCCTTCGAGGATCTGGTCTTCCGCCTCGATGAAAAGATGAGCGCCGCCGCCTACAAGCACAGCACGGCCCATGTGCTCCACCAGCTCGGCCTGATCGCCGCGCCCGAGCCGCATCCCGACTGCAAGGACGTGCGCGGCCCCGACGAGGCCCTGCGCATGGCCGAGGCGCTGCGCCGGCCGCGGCGGATGGCCCAGCGTCTGGGCATCCCAAATTTTGGTGCCGATTGAATGCGCGGTGGAAAGGGCAGGGAGGGCGCGGCCATCGGCGGCGCTCTCGGCGCCCTGACCGGCTCGGCTCTGGGCGCCATCGCGACGCCTGCCACGCCCCGCGCACCCATCGAGCATCGGGCACAGCAACGGGGGCTGGGGCGGCCGCAGCCACCATTACGCGGGCTGCCCCCGCGGCTGCCATGGCGACGGACCGGGCTGGGGTTACCAGGGCTGCACCTGCTGGTAAAACGCTGTTCAGGCCAGTTGCCAGGGCGCGCGCATCGGCCGGCTGCGCATGGCATCGGCCTCGTCATCGCCCACGACCCGCTCGGCGGCCGGATCCCAGCGCAGGGTCTTGCGATTCAGGCGCAGGGCAATGTTGGCCAGGTGGGCGATGGTGATCGAGCGATGTGCCGTCTCGATCGGCGCCGCCGGTGCCACGCCGTCCTGGATGGCGTCGATGAAGTTGCGGAAGTGATCCTTGCTCTCGTAGAGCCGCACGTCGCCGTCGCCAAGCGGCCGACGCAGTTCCACCGGCTCGAACTTGAGGCCGCCGCGCACGGTGATGATCCGGCCCCGCTCGCCCTCAAAGGCGATGCCCGAGCCGAAGTCCATCTTGTCAGCCACCTGCACGAGGGTGCCATCGTCGTAGCGGAACTCAAAGGAGAACTTCGGCGGTGTCGTGTACAGCGAACCCGGCTCCGGCCAGGTGGCCTGGAAGTTGAAAAACTCGACCGGCCCGCTGCGGTCGCGGTCGAGCGCCCACTGGACGATGTCGAGGTGGTGGGCACCGAAGTCGGTGACGTTGCCGCCGGAGTAGTCGAAGAACCAGCGCCAGTTTGAGTGCAGGCGCGCCGGGCAGAAGGGGGCTTCCGGGGCTGGGCCGAGCCAGAGATCATAGTCCAGTCCGTCCGGTGCTGCCGCGGGCGCGGTTTGGGCGGCGTGGCCGTTGTTGTCGCGGTTGTCGCTGGCAAGGCCGACGCGAATCCGCTGCAGCTTGCCAAGGCGACCGTTGCGCACGAGCTCGCAGGCCAGGCGGAAATGCACGTCGCTGCGCTGTTGGCTGCCGGTCTGCCAGACGACACCGGCGGCCTTGACGGCATCGCTCATGAAGCGGCCCTCGGCAATGGTCAGGCTGAGCGGCTTCTCGCAGTAGATGTGCTTGCCGGCGCGCGCCGCCGCCACGGCCTGCAGGGCGTGCCAGTGATCGGGCGTGGCGATCTGCACGGCGTCGACATCCCGGCGCGCAAGCAGCTCGCGGAAGTCCCCGTGGGTGGCGCAGCTCTTTGTATCGTAGCTGCCGTCGACCAGACGCCGTGCCGGTTCGCGGCCCAGGGTGCCGGCCTTTTTGATGATGCCCTTGTTGTAGCGGTCGGATTCGCGCTCAACATCGCACACCGCGATCACCTGCACGCGCGGATCATTGAGGAAGTTCTTCAGCACGTCGGTGCCGCGGCCGCCGCAGCCGATCAGGCCGAGCGTGGTGCGGTTCGAGGGCGCCGGGCGGCCCTCCTTGCCGAGGGCGGAGGCGGGGATGACGGTGGGAAAGCCAAGGGTGGCGGCAAGGCCGGAGGCCTGGCGGAGAAAACGGCGGCGGGTGGGCGCGGGCATGGCGAGGAAACGGTCGCGGCCGCCGGAGTTTGCAGGGGTGGCGGCAGTTGACAGGCGGCGCGCATGGCGCTTTGCAGTGGCATGTCGCTCGCCGCCCAGCTCTACCCTCTGCTGAAACCCTGGCTCTTTCGCCTGGATGCCGAGCGCGCCCACGAATGGACGACGCGCGCCATGCGCCTGGCCCATGCCTGCGGCCTGCTCACCGCCGGCCGGGAGACGCCGTGCACGTCGCCGGTGCATTGCCTCGGCCTCGACTTCCCCAACCGGCTCGGCCTGGCCGCCGGCATGGACAAGTCAGCCTCCGCCGTGGAGGCCTGGGCCGCGCTTGGCTTCGGTTTTGTCGAGGTCGGCACCCTGACGCCGCGGCCGCAGCCGGGCAATCCGAAGCCGCGCCTGTTCCGCCTGCCGGAACACGAGGCCCTGATCAACCGCATGGGCTTCAACAACCCGGGCATCGACGCCGCCGTGCGCCGCCTGCGCCGCCGCCGCACCCGCGCGATCGTCGGCGTCAACATCGGCAAGAACTTCGACACCCCCAACGAGGACGCGGTGAAGGATTACCGCTACTGCCTGCGTGCCGCCTTCCCGGTGGCCGACTACGTCGCGGTCAACATCTCCTCGCCCAACACCAAGGGCCTGCGCGAGCTGCAGGCCGAGGACTCGATCCGCGCCCTGCTGGCGGCTCTGCAAGAGGAGCAGGTGCGACTGGCCGGCGAGCATGGCCGCCGCCCGCCGCTGCTGGTGAAGATCGCCCCCGATCTTGACGGCAGCCAGATCGAGGCCCTGGCGCGGGTCTTCAACGAGCTTGGCGTCGACGGCGTCATCGCCACCAACACCACGATCGCGCGTGCCGCCGTCAACGGGCATGCGCTTGCCGGTGAGGCCGGCGGCCTCAGCGGTGCGCCGGTTCGCACCCGGTCGACCGAGGTGATCGCCGCCTTCCGCGCCCTGCTGAAGGCCGACATCCCGTTGATTGGCGTTGGCGGCATCCTCAGCGGAGCCGACGCTCTGGAAAAGCGCCGCGCCGGAGCGGAGCTCGTTCAGGTCTACTCCGGCCTTGTCTACCGCGGTCCCGGCCTGGTCGATGACGTGCTCGCAGCTCTCGCCCGCGCCTGAGCCGCGCTTTCGGCTTGCTCCGGGAGACGAAATTTCGCAGACTGCTTTTGCTATGGCCGATCTTCCCAAAATTCACGACACGAAACCCGTCGGTCTGGAACTCGAGGCGGGCGACCACTGGTGGTGTGCCTGCGGCCTCAGCGGCCATCAGCCGATGTGCGACGGTTCGCACAAGGGCACCGGCTTTGGCCCGCGCAAGTTCACCCTTGCCGAGAAGCAGAAGGTCTGGCTGTGCAACTGCAAGCACAGCAAGAACCCGCCCTTCTGTGACGGCAGCCACAAGGCCCTGGCGACGGCCTGAGCCGTTTTGGCGGCGGTCCGGGATGCGGCGCACAAGACCGACACGCAGACGGCCCTTGCCAGCGCGGCTTTCCCGCCTTCATGCTGGCTGATGCCCAGCCTTGCTGACGACCTCGCCGCCCTGCTCGGTCCCCACCGAGTGTCGACCGAACCCGCCGACCTCGCCGCACACGGCACCGACAAGTGGTTTGCCGCCCACCCGCCGCAGGTCGTCGTCCACGCCGACTCGACCGCGGATGTGGCCGCCGTGCTGAGCTACGCCAACGCGCACGGCGTGCCGGTGACCCCGCAGGGCGCGCGTGTCGGTTACGTTGGCGGCTGCGTGCCGCTGCACGGCGGCATCGCCCTGTCACTCCGGCGGATGAACCGCATCAAGGAGATCCACACCGCCGACGGCGTCGCGGTGGTCGAGCCCGGTGTCACCACCGGCGATTTGCAGGAGGCCGTGCGCCGGCTCGGCTGGTTTTATCCGCCCGACCCGGCCAGCCTGAAGGAGTGCAGCCTCGGCGGCAACATCGCCACCAACGCCGGTGGCCCGCGCTGCCTGAAGTATGGTGTCACCCGCCACTATGTGCTCGGCCTCGAGGCCGTGCTTGCCGACGGCACCGTCGTGCGCGCCGGGGGCCGCTGCCACAAGAACAAGACGGGTTTTGATCTGGTCGGCCTGATGGTCGGCAGCGAGGGCCTGCTTGGTGTGGTCACCGAGGCCACCTTGCGCCTCATCCCGCACCCGCCAATGCGCGCCATGCTCTCGGCCGGCTTTGCCAGTTTTGCCGAGGCGGCCAACGCTGTCGGCCGCATCCTCGATGCCGGCTATCTGCCGAGCGCACTGGAGATTGCCGACAAATTCACCCTGCGCGCCGCCCGCGCCTATCTGGGCGAATCGGTAACCCCGCAGGGCGACGCCCACCTGCTCGTCGAGATCGACGGCCACGACGCCTCGGTGCGCGGTGAACTGGCGGCACTGGCCGACCTCGTGCGCGGGCTCGGTTGCATCTGCCTGGAGGAGGCGGTTGGCGAGGCCGCCTGCGAGCGCTTCTGGCAACTGCGCCGCGAGTTCAGCTACAGCCTCCGCCACACCGGCCTCGTCAAGCTGAATGAGGACATCGTCGTGCCGCGCAGCCGGCTGGTCGACCTGGTCGACTTCGCCGAAACCCTGCAGGCCGAGTCCGGATTTGCAGTCGCCAGCTTCGGCCATGCCGGCGATGGCAACATCCACGTCAACATCATGGTGCCGACCATGGATGAACCACAAGTGCGGGAGCGCGCCGAGGCGGCGCTGGATCGTCTGTTCCACCAGGTCATTGCCTGGGGTGGCGCCATCACCGGCGAACACGGGGTGGGCATCGCCAAACGGCGCTGGTTTGCCGACGCCGTGCCCGCGGGCGCGCGCGTCCTGCACGACCGCCTCAAGCAGGCGCTCGATCCACGCGGCATCCTCAATCCCGGCAAATTCCTCGCCTGAGCCGTGGCGAATGGCGGAGGCGGTGCCCTATAGCGCAAGTCCCGCCGCGGCACGAGTGCGAACCCCATAACAATGAATCCCAGCGAGCCCAACCTTCCGCCCGAAGAAGCGATTGGCGCCGAAGCCGCCCTGGCCGAGGCAACGGCGATCTCCATCCAGC
>JBIJBO010000036.1:0-26296 GCA_044345215.1 Prosthecobacter sp.
AAGATGGCTTACGAGAAGGACGGCGACCAAACCGTGCCGGTGCTCAGGGCGGAGAAGATCGAGGAGACCACCGAACCTGAAAACACCATGATCTATTGATCCGGCATACATTTGGCCAAACCACCAAGCAGTCTTTCAGCCGCCGGTGCCCGAGAAGGCTTATTTTCAAGCAAAGGAAACTTTTCTTGACCCTCCAGTGGCCCGGTCTTACTCTGAGATTTGTCAGGAACCCCGTGGGTGGCGCTGCTTTTCGTGAATGCTTGAACGAGCCGGAAATCCTCCACTGCACCACAGGATTCCGACTCCCAATTTCTTCATTCACAATCCGTTCCCAATTTTCCCATGCTCGGCAAACTTTTCGGTTTCGTCGCCCAGGACATCGGCATTGACCTCGGCACCGCCAACACGCTCGTCTACATCAAGGATCACGGCATCGTTCTGCGCGAACCCTCGGTGGTCGCCGTCAAAAGCGGCTCCAACGAAGTCGTCGCCGTCGGAGACGACGCCAAGCGCATGCTAGGCCGCACGCCGGGTGGCATTACCGCCATCCGTCCGCTGAAGGATGGCGTCATCGCCGACTTCCGTGTCACTGAGGCGATGCTTCGCCACTTCATTCGCAAGGTGCACAACAACCGGCGCGCCATGCGCGGTCCGCGGGTTGTCATCGCCGTCCCCTCTGGCATCACCGAGGTCGAGAAGCGTGCGGTCAAGGAGAGCGCCGAACAGGCCGGCGCCCGTGAAGTCTACCTCATTGAGGAACCGATGGCCGCCGCCATCGGTGTCGGCCTGCCGGTCCAGGAGGCCGCCGGCAACATGATTGTCGACATCGGCGGCGGCACGACCGAGGTGGCCATCATCTCGCTCAGTGGCATCGTGTACAGCCGCAGCGTCCGCGTGGCCGGCGACGAACTTGACGAGGCGATCATCAATTACATGAAGCGCGCCTACAATCTGATGATTGGCGAGCGCACCGCGGAGGAGATCAAGCTGCGCATCGGCTCGGCCTTCCCGCTGGGCAAGGAAACGACCATGGAGGTCAAGGGCCGCGACATGGTCGCCGGCCTGCCCAAGACGATCACGATCACCAGCCAGGAAGTGCGCGAGGCGATGCTTGAGCCGCTCAACGCCATCATCGACGCCGTGCGCACCACCCTGGAGCGCTGCCCGCCTGAACTGTCCGCCGACCTTGTCGACCGCGGCATCATGCTGGCCGGCGGCGGCGCGCTGCTGCGCGGTCTCGACAAGTTGCTTCAGGAGGAAACTGCGCTGCCAGTCCACGTAGCCGAGGATCCGCTCAGCGCCGTCGGCGAAGGAACCGGACGCGTGCTCAGCGAGCTGGAGTTCCTGCGCAAGGTGAGCACGACGGAAGTCTGAGCCCCTGTCGGCGTCTTCACGGCGCCTCCAGGCCCGGCGCGGCCCGCCGTCCATCCGGCAACCTGCCATGAACAAACTGAACCTACTGGCGCTGTTCCTGTTTCTCGCGGGCGTCTTCGCGATGTTCACGCTGGACACGCCCGTGACGCGCCGGATTCAGGACGGTGTCATGGCGGTGCTTTCGCCCTTCATTCACGCCAGTGGCGCGGTGGAGGACGGTCTCACCGAGATGGCCGCTCCAGCAGGCGACCCTCGCGAACTCAAGCGCGAAAACGAGCGCCTGCTGCTCGAGGTCGAACGACTGCGCATCGTCTCGCAGAAGTACGCACAGCTGCAGGAAGAGGCGAACAAACTGCGCGGCCTGATCGGTTTCAAGCAGAACAACCCCTTCAAAATGACGGCCGCCCGCGTCGTCAAGCGTGTCTCCAGCACCTGGTGGAACACGATGATCATCGACAAGGGCTCGCTCGACGGCCTCGCCACCGACAGTCCGGTGATCAGCGCCTCCGGCCTGATCGGCAAAACCGGCAAGCTCGCTCCGCATCTGGCCGAGGTCATTCTGCTGACCGATGAAACCTGCCGCGTTTCCGCGCGTGTCGACGGCACCCTTGAGCAAGGCATCATTGCCGGCGAACGCGGCGGTTTTGACCTGCGCCCAGACCTGCGACTGCAGTTCCTCAGCAAAAACGCCCTGATCACACCCGGGGCCAACGTCTTCTCCACCGGTGAGGGCGGCGTGTTCCCGCCCGGGCTGCTGATCGGCAGGGTCAAGCGATTCGAGAACCGCGAACTCTTTGGCGTGGCCGTCGTCGAACCGGCCGCCGACTTCTCAACCCTGGAGCATGTCTTCGTGGTCGAAATGCAGCCTGAAACCGAGCCGTAGGAAGGTCATGCTTTTCTATCCCGTCACCTTCCTGCTGCTTCTGGTCACCTTCGTGATGCAGGAGTTCATCCCGGGCATCCCGATGGCCCACCATGCCACCCTGTTTCTTCCGCCGGTCTTTTTCTTCGCCGCGTCGGTCGCCGTGCCCTTTCCAGTGATGCTCCTGCAGGCCTTTGTTGCCGGCACTCTCTGGGACGCGCGGCACATGCATGCCGGAGCCGCCACCCAGGCCGCGCAAACCCTCATGACCGGCACCGACGAACTCTCCGCCACCGGCTTTGGCCTCGGCATTTCGTTCTTTTTGTTCGGTGTGCTCGGCATGTTCCTGCAGGGCGTGCGGCCGCTCTTCAAGCGCGGCCAACTCCAACTGCCCGTGTTCATGGTCGGCTTCACCACCTCGCTCTGGCTGCTGGCCGAGTACCTGCTGCTCACCCTGGGCCGCGGCAGCTTTTACTTCCCGACCGCCATCTGGACGAAAATCATCACCGCGGCGCTGCTCGCCATGCTAGCCGCGCCCCTGCTATTCCTGCTCCTCTACACGCTCGCCGGCCTGTCGCGCTACGAGATCCGTTACGAGGGCCTCAGACTCTCATTCGATGGTCGTTAAACACCGATTCCGCCTGCACTTGCTCACCCTCGCCATGCTGTGCGGGTTTGCACTGCTTGTGTACCGGCTTTGGTCGTTGCAGATCGACCGACATGCGGAATTCGTGGTCAAGGTTCCGGAGGCGCGCCTGCAGCGCGCGCGCATCCCGGGCGTGCGCGGCGAGATCAAGGACCGCAACGGCCTGGTGCTTGCCACCAACAAGGCGAGCTTTGAGGTGCAGGTTAACCTGCGGGAGGTGTACGACGAGTTCGCCCGCCAGTGCCGCATCAAGAAAACAGAGGTGCCGACGGTCGACTTTGAGTTCCTCGACCGGGGTCTGCCGCGCCGCCGTCAGGAGCCGGACATCGTGACGATGTTCCAGGAACTCATCATCACCCGCCTCAACGAAATGGGCCTCGCCACGCCCTACAACTCGGACTCCCTGCGCGTGCACTATCGCAGCTTCGGCGGGGCCATCCCCTGGGTGTATCGCGACAACCTCAGCTTTGCCGAATTCAGCCAGTTCGCCGAACACAATCTCGGCCTGCCCGGCGTCACAGTGGCCGCGCGCGGCACCCGCAGCTACCCCTACGGCGCACTCGCCTGCCACCTGCTCGGCTATGTGCGCATGCCTGACGACCAGCGGGTCTCGGTTGAGGAACGCAAGGGCTGGGACTACTACATGCCCGACGAATTCGGTGGAGCCGGAGTCGAAAAGAGCTTCGATGGCCACCTGCGCGGCAAGCCTGGCGTGCGCACCATGCAACTCAACGAGCGAGGCCGGCCAGTCGGCGAGGTCAGCTACGAGGAGCCGCGCAAGGGCGACGATGTCTATCTCACCCTCGACGCCCGCATCCAGTTCATCGCCGAGAGGGCGCTGCTCGACGGCAAGATCGGCCGCGGCTCGGTGGTCGTCATCCAGCCGCAAAGCGGCGAGGTGCTGGCCATGGCCTCGGTGCCCAACTACGATCCGAACCGCTTCATCCCGAGCATCAAGCAGTCGGACTGGGACGAACTTCTCGGCAATCGCACAGTCCCACTGCTCAACCGCTCGATCCGCAGTTTCGTGCCGGGCTCGACCTACAAGGTGCCGATCGCCCTCGCCGGCTGCCTTGCCGGCATCCAGAATCACCGCTACAACTGCGCCGGCAGCGTCACGTACGGCAGCAAGGCCATGCAGTGCTGGATCCGGCGCCAGAGCGGCGGCTCGCACGGCTCGCTCGACCTGAGCGACGCCCTGATGCGCTCCTGCAACTGCTACTTCTACCAGTACGGCAACACGGCCGGCGTCGAAAGCATCACCCGTGTGGGCGCCATGCTCGGCCTCGGCCAGCGCACCGGCATTGAGCTCGAGGAGGACGACCCCGGGATCCTGCCCAATCCCGACTGGCTGCGCCAGGCCAGCCCGAACGAGCGCTGGAGCAACGGCCATACCGCCAACGTCTCGATCGGTCAGGGCAGCGTGCTCGCTTCCCCCCTGCAGATGGCCAGTGTCACGGGCACCCTCGCCTCCGGCAAATCCTACAAGCCACACCTGCTCAAGAAGGTCATGGATGGCGACCAGCTCGTCCTGGAAAAGCAGCCGGAACTGCGCGCAGACCTGCTCGAGCACTTCTCCGAAAAGGACCTCGAAACGGTGCGCAACGGCATGTGGAAGGTGGTCAACGCACAGGGCGGCACCGCGCGCGGGGCGCGCATCTCCGGAGTCGAGGTGGCCGGCAAGACCGGCACGGCCCAGAACTGGCGTCGCAACGAGAAAAACGTCCGCCTCGAGGACAACCACACGCTCTTCATCAGCTTTGCCCCCTACGTGAACGCCAAGTTTGCCGTCTGCATCCTCGTCCAGGGCGGAAAGTCCGGCGGACTCTGTGCGGCCCCGGTCGCGCAGCGTGTACTCGAGCAGGCGCTCGCCCTCGACAACGGCTACCAGGTCAAACCGGAGCCGATCCCCGAGGTCAAGGGTGACTTCAACAAGATCGAGGTCGTCAGCTATGAGGATTCCCCCCTGCTCCTGGCCGGCGTCAGTCAGGACGAGGACGGCGATGTCGGCACCGAACCCGAGCGCGAGGCGACCGACACAACGCCGCGCAGCCGCACCGCCGCCAGCGCCCCGAGCATCCGCCGCGAGGCCGACCGTGCCGGCAGCGCAGGCGTGCGCACCAGTCGCCCCGTGCCCAAGGCAGTTCCCGTGCGCCGCGCACCCATGTTTCAGGGAGGCAACCGCGAAACCCCGCCGCCCCCCGCCGCCGAGCCCGCGCCCTCTCCCGGCGGCTTTTTTCGCCGTCTCTTCCGACAATAACCTTTCACACCTCACCCACACCTCTTATGCCACTTGGAATCGTTCAGCGAATCAAGGAATTCATCACCGGGAAAAAAGACATCCGCCAGGGCACCCGCCTGGTGATCAACTGCGAAAAACTCGAGAACCGGGTCGCCCTCCTCGACAACGGCGTTCTGGAGGAATACACCATCGAGCGCACCGGCACGAGTACCATCGTAGGCTCGATCTACAAGGGCCGGGTGAAGAACATCGAGCAGGGCCTGAAGGCCATGTTCATCGACATCGGCCTCGACAAAAACGCCTTCCTGCATTTCTGGGACGCCATTCCGGAAGCCCTCTCCAACCAGGGAATGGAGGAGGTCAACCGCGGCGGCAACAAGAAAAAGGGCAAACGCATCGAGGCCAAGGACATCCCATCCCTGTATCCGGTCGGTTCCGAAATCATGGTGCAGGTCACCAAGGGTCCCATCGGCAACAAGGGCCCGCGCGTGACCACCAACATCTCGCTCGCCGGCCGCCTGCTCGTGCTCATGCCCCAGAACGACCAGTTCGGCATCTCGCGCAAGGTCGAGGACCCGAAGGAGCGGGCCCGCCTGCGCCGCATCGTCGAGAAGGTCAACCTGCCCGAGGGCATGGGCCTGATCATGCGCACGGAAGCCTCCGGCAAGCGCGACCGCCACATCATCCGCGACCTCAGCCTTCTCATCGAGCAGTGGAATGACATCGTCGCCATCCGTGATGGCAAGAAGGCGCCGGTCTGCTGCTTCCAGGAACCCGAACTCATCGAGCGCACGGTTCGCGACTTCCTCACGGACGAGATCGACGAGGTCGCCTGCGATGACCCGGCAACCGTGGAGCGCATGCAGCAGATGGCCGCGCAAATCTCGCGCCGCGCCAAGAACCGCATCAACCTCTATCAGGGACAGACCGCGCTCTTCGAGCACTACGGAATCCAGAAGCAGATCGACAACGCCTTCTACCGCCAGGTCTGGCTGCCCTGTGGCGGCTACATCGTCATCGACCAGACCGAGGCCCTCGTCTCGATCGACGTCAACACCGGCCGCAACAAGGGCTCCAAGGATGTCGACAAGCTCATCCTTGAAACCAACCTCGAGGCCGCCCAGGAAGTCGCCCGCCAGCTGCGCCTGCGCAACATGGGCGGCCTGATCGTGGTCGACTTCATCGACATGAAGCACCGCAAGGACCAGCAGGCGGTGTACAAGTCGATGCTTGACCACCTCAAGCGCGACAAGGCCAAGACCCAGGTGCTGCCGATCAGCCAGTTTGGCCTCATGGAGATGACCCGCCAGCGCCTGCACGAATCGCTCAGCAGCGCGCTCTACGAACCCTGCCCCTACTGCAAGGGCCACGGCCAGGTGAAGACCACCACGACCATGAGCGTCGAGCTGCAGCGCCGCCTTTCCGCCATCCTAGGCACCGGCCGCGAGGAGCACAAAAACCTTATCGTCGTTGTTCATCCCGACGTCATGCAGCGCCTGAAAACCGAGGATGGCGAGCTCCTCGTCGATCTGGAACGCAAGTATCTGGCCCGCCTGACCTTCCGCAGCGACCCCACCCTGCACCGCGAGGAAATGAAGATCAACAGCGCCGCCAACGGCGAGGAGTTGCGCGCCTGAGGAGCAAAATTGCCACTTGTTTGAACAGGTCGGACCCCTCACCTTGTCCTACGTGCTCATGAAAAAAGAATCCAGCGCCAAAAACAAGGTTCTCCTGGCTGCAGCCGCTTTCGGCTTGATGGCGGCGCTCTACTTCGGCTGGCAATACGCAGGTCGCGAGCCAACGATCCCGCCACCCGTCTCCAAGACGGCGGAGCGACCGGCCACGCGCACCGAACCCAACCTGCTCAACACCCCGCAGCCGACGGCTCCCGCGGCCAAAAAGGAGGAGCCGGGCCAGCGCCTGATGACGGCCGAGGAAGGCGACGTCCTGATCGACGAGATCCTGCGCTCGGAGAAAGACATCCCGGCCATGGCGCGCGATCTCCATGAACTGGTCAAGAAGAGCAACGGCGAAGCCCAAGTCAACGCCAGCCAGCACCTGGTCAACCTGACCAGCGATGAGGACTACAGTCTGATCGCCGGTTTCCTGGTCGACCCCAAAACCAACCCGGATGTGCTGGATGTGTTTTTCTCCGATCTCATGAACCGGAACCGCGAGCTTCAGATGCCGCTGTTCATGAACATCCTGAAAAACTCCCAGCATCCGCAGAGCCAGGAAGTGCGGGACGTGCTGACCATTCTTGCCGGCGAGGATTTCGGCAACGATTGGGCCGCCTGGGACAAATGGGCGTTGGAAGAACTGCAGGCCCAGCAGTGAAGCCGGCGGATCCGCAGCAGGCGGTGCCCTTCGCCGAGTTCATGGCGCGCGCCCTGCACGACCCGGAGAAGGGCTACTACGCCCGCCGCATCCGCACCGTTGGCAGACACGGCGACTTCGCCACAGCGGCAACCCTTTTCCCGGCCTTTGGCGAGGCCGTGGCGCACTGGCTCAAGGACGAGGCCCGCGCCCATCCTGGCATTCACCATGTCATCGAAGTCGGTGCCGGCGACGGCTCACTCATGGCCAACGTGCGCCGCGCCTCGGGTCTCTGGCGACGGCTGACCTGGCGCTGGCACATCGTCGAGTCCTCGCCCGTGCTGCGCGCCAAGCAGCGCGCCCGCCTGGGGAAGGCCGTTATCTGGCACGAGCGCCTCGAAGAAGCCCTGGCCGCAACGGGAGGCGAGGCGCTGATCTACCACAACGAACTGCTCGACGCCCTCCCCGCCCACCTGCTCGAAAAGCGCCACGGTGTCTGGCAGGAGGTGCACGTGTGCCCGGATGGCGGCGAAAGCCTCGCCGAACTGGGCTGGCCGGAACACGAACGCGCCGATTTCACCGCTTTCGGCCCCTGGCAGGCAGCAGAGGGGCAACGTGTCGAACTGCACCGCAGCGTGCGCGACTGGCTGCGCGGCTGGGCGCCGCACTGGCGGCGCGGCTCCATGCTGACCGTCGATTACGGTGCCCCCTTCCCCGAGCTGTACCGGCGACGCCCCCGCGGGACGCTGCGCGCCTACCTGCTGCACCAGCGCCTCGAGGGTGCGGAGGTGTATGCCAATCCCGGGCGACAGGACATTACCGCCGACATCAATTTCACCGACCTCAGCCGCTGGGCCGGCAGACTGGGGTGGCAGGAGACGGAATTCAGCACGCTGGGCGAGTTCCTTGCACGCCGCCTGCCGCCCAAACAGCAACCGGCCGCCCTGCTCGATCCGGACGGCGCCGGTGGGGCCTTTCGCTGTGCGGTGCATCGAGCCGGGACGCTCGCCTGACCTTCCTCAAGGTCCAGTCACACGCCCGAGGATGACCTCGCGGGTCTTGCGTTCGATGCCGAACAGCTGGCCCGGCATCGCCGGATCCCAGGCAAAGGCCTGGCCGGGGGAATTGACCGCCAGGGCGCCAAGCCAGACCGGCGCGGCGCCGTTCTCCGGCAGTTCAACCAAGCCGAGCTCGCGGGCGTCGTGACCGCTGAAGTAAAGGAAGCCTCCCGGCCCAAAGCCGCCGCCGGAAGAACTGTTGGCCCCAAACCGCACCACCGCCTCGCGCGGGAAGCGCCATTCCATGAGGCGTCGCCAATCCTTGTCAAACTTCACGAGCCGGGTGTTGGCGGGATCGCCCGTTTTCGCGTATTCGGCAAAGCAGGCGTACCAGAAATCCCCGCGCCGATCGATCCAGGTCAGCGAACCGCGCTCGTGCGAGAGGTCGATCGTCTGACGGTGCTTCAGGCCCGCGGTTTCCCAAACCTCCACCGAACTCTGCGGCGGCTGCTCCGGGTAGTTGGAGTGCGCGCAGAACAGCAGACCGTCGAGCAGCAGACCCGCGTTGAGGTGCTTGAGCCGGCCGGCCTTCACCTCCTCCCAGGCTGCGACGCGCTCGCCACTGTCCCGCCGGTACTTGCCGATGGCGCGATTGCTGATCGCATAAAAATTCCCGGCATCCACAGCCACACCCTGATAAGCCTCTGCCGCCGGATAACGGCGCAGTTCCTCATAACCCATTTTCAAGTCACGCTTCAATCGCCCCTGCTCGGCGAGCATGCGTTGCACCCGCTCCAGCTCCTTGGCCAGCGCCGGAGACGGCACCGGCATCGGCTGCAAATTTTCACTCAGCAGTGGCTCATCGGCAGGCAGCGCCCGCCAGCGCAGGTTCCGAAACCAGACGTCGGCGCCGTGGTCCTGAAGCGACAAATGCGCGCCCCGCGCCGACAACTCGCCGCCGCGGATGCGCAGCAGCCGCACCGCCGCCGCCCAGCGCGGATCGGCGTAGTCGAAGTCGATGACCTTCACGCCATTCAGCCAGTGCTGGATCACCGTGCCCTTGCAGACGATGCGCGCCTCGTTCCACTCGCCGTGCGGGCGCACCACGTCGCGGGTCGGCGCCTGGCAGAAGAACAGCGAGCCTGCCGCCTGGCGCGGGTTTTCGGCATACGGACTGTGGGCGTTGTCGAGCAATTGATACTCGTATTGCCCGGGCCGGTAATAGACGCCGCTGTTGCAGCCCTTGGCCACCTTCCAGTCAAAGCGCAGCTCAAAGTCGTCGGGCACCTTGGCCCGGCGGTACACCAGCGAGCCTCCGCGGCCGGTCCGGGCGATGACGCCGTCGACCACGCCCCAGTTGCCCTCGTGGCTCCAGCCATTGAGGCTGCGACCGTCGAAGAGCTCTTTAAAACCGGGCTCGAGCGCCGGCGCGGCGGTAGCGAGACAGAGAAGCAGGGCGAGGTGTTTCATCCGCGGGGAAAGTTCTGATGGGTCTGGCGACGATAGCCCTGCAGCCTCAGCGAGCCATCGGCGAGGATCTCAAGCAGCGCGTAGCTGCTGTTCTCCGCACCGGAGCCCTCAACCATCGCCGCCAGAGTGACATAGGGAATGCCGGCGATCTGCTGGCAGTCGTTCTTGTGCGAGTGGCCCTGAAACACGGCGAGTACTTTGCCGGACTTCTCCAGCCGGGCGCGCACGGCCAAGGCATTGCGCACGGCGTGCGCCTTGTCGCCGTCGAGCCGCTGGTGCGCGAACACGACCACCGGCCCGGGGGCACGGTCAAGCTCAGCTTCGAGCCAGGCGAGTTCTGCCGCGGGCAGGTTGGCATCCTGCCAGTGGAAATTGCCGCGCTGGTAGGGCGTTCCGTCCTCGCGGAAACAGGCGTCGAGCAGCAGGAACGTGACACCGCTCTGTTCCAAGGCCGCGTGCCCGCCGGTGGCCATGGTCTGCGCGGCAAACTCGGCCTTGCTGAGGGTGCCGACACAGTGATTGCCGAGCACGTAGTGGCGTGGCATCGACAACCGGGCATAGTGCGACTCCATGGTGCGCAGCCACTCCGTCTCGCGCTCCACACTGTCGGCCTGATCAATGAAGTCGCCAAGCTCCACGACAAAGGCCGGCTTTTCACGATTCAGCACCGCCACCGCCTCATCGAGCTTGGCCATGGCCTCGCGGTAAAAGCGTGTCTTGGTGGCCGGCTTGTCGGCATAGTGCAGATCGGTCATCAACCCGGCGCGCAGCACCGGCCGCGCCGATGGATCCGCGGCCAGCAGCGGCGCGGAACCGAAACCGGCGAGACACAGCGTGGTGTGCTGAAGGAAGAGACGGCGAGAAGGCATGACGTTTTCAACGTCACGGAACCCGTGCGCCATGCAGCCAACCGCCTCAGGCCCCGGTCAGCTCACCCATGCGGCGCATGGAACCGGCAAAGCAATCGTGCACATAGGCCATGGCCTTGCGCACCTTGGCCTGGGCGGCGGCATAGTCGGCATCGATGGCAAACAGCACCTCGGCCATCTTCTCCACCGGCGTCTCGTCCATCTCCAGCAACCACTCGGACAAACCAATGTCCTGGAACATCCAGCATTTCGGGCTGTGGAACTCCGAGTAGGTGTGCAGGATCGGCGTGCCGTTGGCGAGGGCGATGATCGGCGAGTGCGGCTCATGGCAGACCACCGTGTGGGCGCGGGCGAAGATCGAGGCGGCCTCGTCGGCGTTCCAGAAGTACTCCAGATTGACGACATGTGAACGGATCGCCGGCGGCAGGGGCTCGTGCAGAAGGCGGCGGTTGTGGCCCATCTCCTTGAGCACCTCGGGCGCGATCAGCACCTTGTGCCCGGTCTTCTCCACCCAGCGGGTGATGAGCTCGCGGTACTTGGCGGCGCGGCGCTCGTCATCGGCCCCCTGCGCCGGCGTCGGATGCAGGGGATTCAGCTTCGGCGTGCGCGTGTCGTCCTGCCCTGGCAGCTTGGCGGTGTTGGTGCGCAACTGGAGGGTGATGAACTTGCGCTCCTCGAGTCCGAGCTTGCGCATCGTCGCCAGGCCGCGTGCCTCGTCGCGGACATCGATGCCAAAACAGCCGTCGGGACCAAACGCCAAAACCGGCGTGCTCAGGCCGGCTGCCTGAAGGATCTGGAGCGTCTTCGTCTCGCGGGTGTACAGGAAGGAGGCACCGTTGAGCAGGGCGATGCGTTCTTCGGCGCCCGGACCCTCGACCATGCTCGGAAAGTAAGACTGGCCAAACAGGCCGTAGGGACGCCCGTGATCACGGCAGAACTGCATGAAGCTGATGTCCTGGCCCATGCCTGAATTGCGCACGAACAGGTCGCAGCCACGGATGGCCTGGCGCAGGGCCTCGTCGCGCCCGGATTTGCCGTTCAGACTGCCCTGCAAAATTTCGACTTTCGGGAAGCGGCGGCGCAGCATGGCGGTCACGCGCTCATCGAGTTTGGCCGCCCAGAGCACGACCTTCAGTTCCGGCAGATGCTGCTCGAGCAAACGCAGCGTGCCCGGCGTGTGGCCGATGTCGCCAATGTTGACAGTGTCCCAGGCGGACTGCAGAACGAGGGTCTTCGGCCTCCCTCCGGCGGCAAGGGCGGAGCCGCCGAAGGCAGCAGTGAGGGTGGCGAGAAAATGGCGGCGTGTCGTCATGATCTTCAGGAGTCGCGGGCAGCGGCGGATTGGACAGGATTCGGGGGTTTTGGCCCCTGGCCTAGACGCCAGCTATCAGTCAACCTCCCGGCACAGCCCCAGCAGGCCTCCGCCAGCTGCTGGATGACGATGGGCATGGCGTGTCAGGCGCGCGGATGGGCGGCCTCATAGGCTTCCTTCATGCGCTGGATGGAGACGTGGGTGTAGATCTGCGTCGTGCTCAGGCTGGCATGACCGAGCAGTTCCTGGACACTGCGCAGATCGGCGCCGTTGTCGAGCAGGTGGGTGGCGAAACTGTGGCGCAGCTTGTGCGGAGTGACATGAACCGGCAGACCGGACTTGTTGCGATACTTTTCGACGATGTCGCCTATCGCCTGGGTGGTGATGCGCCGGCGCAGCTTGCTGAGAAACAACGGTCCTTCATGCACACCGGCCTTGAAACGGTAGCGCTGCACCGCGGCGGAGGCAGGCCCCCCAACGGGCAGCAGGCGTTCCTTGCCGCCCTTGCCGAAGACCCGCACCGTGTCGCTGTAGCTGTCGAGATCGGCGACGTCGAGGGAGGCAAGTTCGGACAGGCGCATGCCAGTGCTGTAGAAGAGCTCGAGGATGGCGGCGTCCCGCTCCGGCGCCCAGGCCGGCGCCTGCTTGTCGGGCGGCAGCTTGAGCGGCAGCTCCAGCATCTCGATGACCTGGGCGAGCGTGAGTACCACGGGCAACTTCTTTTCCGCCTTGGGCAACTGCACGTCGAGCAGCGGATTCTTCGCCCAGCCCTGGCGGCGCGCCAGCCACTTGAAGAAAGAACGCAGGGCGGCGAAGTGCAGGCGAATCGTGCCCCGGGCCAGACCGCGCTTCATCTGCTCGAAAAGGTAGCGGCGGAAGTCCTCGGCATCGAGAGCCTGCCAGCCGCTGAACCCGCAGTGGCGTCGACGGAATTCCGCAAGGGCATGCCGGTAATTGTCGAGCGTGCGCATTGAGCAGCGACGCTCCGATTCCAGAAAGCCCAGGAAGTCCGCGGCAAGAGGGTCGGCGGCGGAGTCGGTCGTCATGCACTTGGAGGCTAGAACGAAACGCCCCGGCCGGCAAGCGCTTCAGGCCGTCGTGCGCTGACGCTCCAGCTCCTCAATGAGCAGGCGGTAGCGACCCGCGACGCAGGGTTCCGCAAGCAGGCGCAGCGAGCAGGCGGTCCGACGCACAAAGCGGTGTGCGAGGAAATCGCAGACCGCCTCGGCCGAAGCGACCGATTCGAGCTGCCGACGAATGTCATCCAGGTGCTCGCGGGCGGCGGCGTCGGCCCCGCTTGGCAGAAGCTCCAGAGCCCGGTGGCGCAGGGTCTCCAGTTCAGCGGCGGAATCCTGAACGGTCGGCAGAAGCTCGACGCGCGCCAGCAGGAAGGGTTCCTGCTGAACCCAGCCGAGCAGGCGGATGCGCTGCAGGCCGGCGAGCAGGACGTGTGAGGTGCCGTCCGGCTGGGTCTTGCAGACCCGCACCAGGCTGGCGGTGCTGAACGGAAAGACCTCGCTGCGCGCTGCTTCGCGGCTCTGGCGCGTGCCGATGCAGAACATCCTGTCGGTGTTCAGAGCATGGCCGAGCATGAGACGGTAGCGCTCCTCGAAAATGAACAGCGGCAGCTGGCAGCCGGGAAACAGGCAGCAGTCGGAAAGCACCATGACGGGCAACGTCTGGGGCAAATGCGGTAGCGTGTTGGCAGGCGAATCCATTCGGTCGTTGGCCAAGGGAGTACGCGCCTCGACTCGACCCGGCGCCTGCATTCTTGCAGGCCGTCTCATTCCCCCACCACGCTGACGACAATCTGCCGCTGATGCGGGTCGCGCCGGTGCTCAAACAGATAGATTCCCTGCCAGGTGCCCAGGGCGAGCCGCCCCTCCATCACCGGGATGACCTCGCTGGTACGGGTCAGCGCCATGCGCAGGTGACTGGGCATGTCATCCGGTCCCTCGAGCGTGTGGACAAACCAGGGCGTGCTCTCGGGCACCAGGCGCTCGAAGAACTCATGCAGGTCCATCCGCGCGGAGGGATCGGCATTCTCATAAATGAGGAGACTGCAGCTTGTGTGGCTCACGAAGACCGTGGCGATGCCCGTGCGGATACCGGAGGCGCGGACAATTCGCTCGCAGGCCTCGGTGATCTCGGTCGTGCCCTTGCCGTGCGTTGGCACCGTAAAGTGGTCGGCGTGGGCGGACATCAGTCGAACTCCGGTCGTGGATCACGCGACAGCAAAGCGCGGAGGGCGTCGCGCGCCGGCTTGCCTTCGTACAGCAGGGCGTGCACTTCGTCGAGCAACGGCGTGCGCACCCCGGCGAGCCGGGCCGCCTCGTGAAGGCTCGCGGTGTTCGGAACACCCTCGGTGACCATGCGCGTGGCGGCCAGCAACGACTCCAGCGAGGCCCCTTCGCCGAGCGCACGACCAAGGCGCTGGTTGCGGCTGTGGGCCGAGTAACAGGTGCCCACCAGGTCGCCCACCCCGGCCAGGCCGTAAAACGATTCGGCGCGCCCGCCCATGACAAGCCCCAGGCGCACCATCTCGGCCAGTGCACGCGTGACCAGGGCGGCAATGGCGTTGTCGCCCAAGCGCAAACCGAGCGCAACCCCCGCAGCAATCGCATAGGGATTCTTCATCGCCCCGGCCCATTCGATGCCCGTGACGTCGTCGCTCGTGTAGGTGCGGAACCACGGCAGGGTGAAACAGGACTGCACCGAGCGGGCGATGGCGTCGTCGCGACAGGCCACCACCGCCGCCGTCGCCAGCCGCTGTGAGGCTTCCTCAGCATGGTTGGGCCCGGTCAAGACTGCCACAGGGTGCTGCGGAAAGGCTTCCCCGAGCAACTCGCTCATGCGCCGGCCGCTGCCGCGCTCAATGCCCTTGGCACACGAAACCACCGCACGAGCGCCGCTGCCGATCCCGATCTCGGCCGCCAGGCGGGCGGTTTCGCGCACCGCGCCCGAGGGCACGGCAAAAACCATCAGCTCAGCGGGCGTCAACGTCTTCAGGTCGGCCTTGGGGATCAGTGTCTCCGGCAGCTCGAGGCCCGGCAGGTAGCGGGCGTTGCGACGGGTTGCGGCGACCTCCGCCATCAGCTCCGGGTCGCGGCCCCAGAACTGCACCTGAAGGCCGCGCTCGGCGAGCAGGCCGGCAAGGGCGGTTCCCCAGCTGCCGGCTCCAAGGACGATGGCACTCTTCAATTCAGGCATGGGCTGCTTTGCACCGGGGTTGGCGCGGGTGCAAGATGCTTCAAACACCGCCGCTCATGCGCCGGCTGGCCCGCTCCAGCGTGCGCCGTTCCTGCTCGGTCAAACTCTCCAGCCCATGGGCGCTGATCTTGTCGAGAATGGCATCCACCTCATCGCCGATGAGATCCACCTCGGGCGGCGCCGGGGCAGTCTCCACGGACACCCGCGGTGGCAGGCGCTGCGGGCGACTGGCCACGAACGCACGACGTCGCGGCAGCGGCACGTTCCTGGCGAACAAAAGGCCTTCGCGCCCCGTGCTGCGCGCCCCATACCAGCCGGCCATGGCACCGCCGACATGGGCCCAGTAGGCCACCGCCCTGTCACCGCCCAGCCAGGCGGGCAGCACGCCCAGAGCTTCCAGCGTCCCGAGGGCGACGTTGGACAGCAGCAGGAAGCGGGCGAGACCGCTCAGGCTGACGCGCAACGGCACGATGAAGAACAACAGCAGGGTCAACTCCTCGCGCGGCGCCGCCAGGGCGCAGGCCAGCAGGTGCCCCATGCAGCAGGCCGAGACCCCGATCAGCGGCGAAGCAGTGTCGTCGAGCACCAGACTGCCGACCGCCATCTGGAGCACCGCCCCGGCCAGGCCGGACATGCCGTGGATGAGCAGGAAATTGCGGCTGCCATAGAGTTCCTGAACCCGGCGACCGGCAAACCAGAGGAAGAGCAGGTTCACCAAAATGTGGCCGGGACTGCCATGAACAAACATGTAGGTGGCCAGGGTCCAGACATGGCCGCGCGACAGTTCATCGAGGCTGACACCGCCCATTGGCATCAGTGCCCGGCCCGACAGCGGGTCCTCGATCCAGCCGATGCGGAACAGCCACTGCAGCACAAACACCGCGACGTTGGCGGCAAACACCCACTGGAAAGCGTTCCAGTTTGGCAGCGAACCCTGCGCGGAGCCCCGCGGTTCGGCGCGCATGTAGTCTCGGTGGTCCAGGGGCATGGGGAAAGATACGGGACGACCGCAGCCGCGCGAGGCAATATTTTTGCCGCACCTTTCCGCTTGGCAAAGCGCTGTCAGCATGTCTTTTTGCGGTCCCAACCCCGTCGTTGTCATGAAATCCTCCCTTCCGCTTCTTGCCGTTCTCATCTTTGCCGGCCTGACCGGTACAACCCCAGCCCAGGAAAACAAACCCGTGAGTGACACCCCCACCGTGAACATTGTGATGGAGACCAGCAAGGGAACCATCGAACTCGAACTCGACCGCGCCAAGGCTCCCGGCACCGTCGCCAACTTCGTCAACTACGTGAAGAAGGGCCACTACGACGGTGTCATCTTCCACCGCGTCATCCCCGACTTCATGATCCAGGGTGGCGGCTTCACCGCCGACATGGACCAGAAGGCCACCGATGCCCCGATCGAGAACGAGGCCAAGAACGGCCTGAAGAACGTCCGCGGCTCGATCGCCATGGCGCGCACCTCGAACCCGCACAGCGCCTCGGCCCAGTTCTTCATCAACCTCAAGGACAACAGCTTCCTCGACTACCCGGGCCAGGACGGCTGGGGCTACTGCGTCTTCGGCAAGGTCACCACCGGCCTCGATGTGATCGACGCCATCGCCAAGGTCGCCACCGGCTCCAAGGGCGGCCACCAGAACGTGCCAACCGAGCCCGTGCTCATCAAGAGCGCCAAGGTCAAGGAATAACCCCCTTCCCCCAGGCCGGTCTCCGCACGGGGGCCGGCCTTTTTTGTGCCCTCATTCGCCGAGCAGGGCCACGGCCACGGAATCCACCAGCGGCTTGCCGGCGCGGGTCAGGACAATCCGGTTCTCCTCGAGCCGCAGCAGGCCCTCCTCCTCGAGCGTGCGCAGCAGGCGCCCCTGCTCCGGCCGCACCAACTCCCGCGGCAGACCGCGCGCGGTGCGCAACTCCAGGCCAAAACGCTCAATGCGCCGCGCAGAGGCATCCAATGCCTCCGCCGGTTCCGCCGGATCCACCCCATCCTGCACCCGCTCCAGGTAGGCGGTCGTGTCGGCGACGTTTTTCCAGCGTCGATCCGCCACCGTCGAAAAGGCCCCGGGGCCAAAGCCCAGGTAATCCTCGCCCAGCCAGTAGCTTTCGTTGTGCAGTGAGCGATGCCCGGGCCGGGCGTAATTGGAGATCTCGTAGTGCTCGTAGCCGGCCGCTTCCAGGAAATCGAGCGCCAGATAAAAATGCTCGGCGTCCTTGCCCTCGTCCTCGTGATACTGACCGCGGCGCAGGCGCTGAAAAAACTCGGTGTCCTCCTCGTAGTTGAGGTTGTAGGCCGACAGATGATCTGGCCGCAGCGCCAGCGCCCGCTCGAGGGTGGCCTTCCAGGTTTCCGCAGACTGCCCCGGGATCGAGAACATGAGGTCCATGTTCAGGCTGGGGAAACCCGCCTCGCGCAGCACCTGCCAAGTCTCCTCCGCCTCGTCCGGCGCGTGATCACGCCCGAGTGTGCGAAGGGTTTCCTCATCCCAGGCCTGGATGCCCAGGCTGATGCGCGTCACCCCCAGCCGGCGCAGCATCGCCGCCTTGGAAGCCGTCACCGTCCGCGGGTTGGCCTCGACGCTGAATTCCTCCAACTGGCTCAAATCGAGGCGCTCGCGCAGGCCGGTCAGCAACCGCTCCAGATGGCCCTCGCTCAACGCCGTCGGCGTGCCACCGCCAAAGTACAGCGTGCGCGGCCGCAGTTCCCGCACCGCCACCTGTCGCTCGGTCTCACGCAGCAGAGCCTCGACAAACTCCGCCATCGGCGTCGAGCCCGGCGTGTGCTTGTAAAAGCTGCAGTAGGGGCACACCCGGTGGCAGAACGGGATGTGGTAGTAGAGATGACCGATCACCCCTCCCACAAGCACCCGAAAGCGCCCGCCGTCACGCGGAAGTTGGGCTCGGAATCCCGCTACTCCGCGGCTTCGAGCAGCACGCTGCGCAGGGCGCCGGCGGCGCTCAGGGTGGTCTCCAGGGTGTCTGGCGGGGTCAGGGGCTTGATCACCAGGCCGGTGCGCTCGGCCTGAAAGGCGCTGCCGACCGCCTTCGCGGCCTCGCCGCCGCCGAGCACAAACACCTGCATCACACGCTCGCGCCGCGACTCCGCCACTTCGGCCAGTCGCGCCAGCGCCTGCGGATCGACCCCCAGCGGCACGGCGGCAAAGCGCAGGGTGCGCGACCGCGTCTCGCCGGTCAGCGCATGCGCCAGGCTCATCTGCATCGCCAGCGCCCGGCTTTCGGCCTCGGCCTTGCCCGCCTCGCCATAGGGCACCAGCAAGAGTACCACCTCGCGCGGCCGCGGCTTGCCGGTCAGTTCGACATCGACGTTGGCGACCTCGATCTCACCCACCCGCGAACGGTCGCGCCGCACCTGGTAGCCCATGTTCTCGGCGCCCATCGACGATTCCAGATAGGCGGCCACCGCCTGAAAACGCGCCGCGTCGGTTCGACGCAGGGCTTCCTCAAGAATGCCCGCATGGCGTGCCAGGCTGGCCTCGCTCAGGTCGCGGCGCAGGGCCAGGGCGTACTTGTAGCCGCGCTCCTCGACGCGCTCGCGCTTCCACCACCAGATGCCGAAGGACAGGATGCCGAAGACGACGGTGCCGACCGGAAAAATCACGAGCGCGGCCCGGATGAAGCGACCCTGGGCGGGGGAGGTGGAAGGTTCAGACATGCAGGACCTGACGTAGAAACGCATCGCCCTCCGGTCAAGACGCAAGGCACGGTCGCCGCCCCGGCCCGCGCCGCCCCAGCCCCTGCCCCAACCGCGCCCCGCCCTTGAACCGCCGGCGCTTTCCGGCTATGCAGGGCGTACCATGAGCCACGCCGAAGCCGCCGCGCGCGCCGCCGTCCTGCGCGACGAACTCCACCGCCACAACCGCCTCTACTACATCGAGGCGAAGCCGGAGATCAGCGACCGCGAGTTCGACGCCCTGCTGCGCGAGCTGCAGGACCTCGAGGCGGCCCATCCCGACCTCCTGACGCCCGACTCCCCCACCCAGCGCGTCGGCGGCGCCCCGATCGAGGGCTTCACCCAGATCGTCCACGCGGTGCCGATGATGAGCCTCGACAACACCTACTCCGAGGAGGAGCTGACCGCCTTCTTCCAGCGGCTGCAAAAGGGCCTCGGTCGCGAGCGCATCGCCTGCCTGCTCGAGCCCAAGATCGACGGCGTCGCCATCACCGTGCGCTACGAAAACGGCGTGCTCAAGCATGCCGCCACCCGCGGCGACGGCCGCACCGGCGACGACGTCACCGCCAACCTCAAGACCATCCCCTCCCTGCCCCTGCGCCTGCCCGCCGGCGTGCCGCAAACCCTCGAGGTGCGCGGCGAGGTCTTCATGTCCAAGGCCGGCTTCGCCAAGCTCAACGACGAGCGCGAAAGCGCCGGCGAAGCCCGCTTCGCCAACCCGCGCAACGCCACCGCCGGCACCCTCAAGCAGCTCGATTCCCGCATCGTCGCCAAGCGCCCGCTCGACATCATCTTCTATGGGGTTGTCGAGTCCAGTGCCGCCGCGACCACCGGCGATGACCTCTTCGCCGCGCCCGCCGGTCCCCAGTCGCAGCAAGACGTCCAGGCCCTGCTCGCCCAGGCCGGCTTCCGCCGCGCCGAACGCGTCTGGCAGGCCGACAGCGCCGAGGACCTGCTGGCGGCGATCCGCGAGCTCGACACCCTCCGCCACGGCCTGCCCTACGAGACCGACGGCGCCGTCATCAAGATCGACCGCTTCAGCGACCAGCGCGAGCTCGGCGCCACCAGCAAGGCCCCGCGCTGGGCCATCGCCTACAAGTTCCAGCCCGAGCAGGCCGAGACCCGCCTGCTGGCCGTCGACATCCAGGTCGGCCGCACCGGCACCCTCACCCCGGTCGCCCGCCTCGAGCCCGTCTTCCTCAGCGGCTCCACCGTCAGCAACGCCACCCTGCACAACTTCGAGGAGATCGAACGCAAGGACATCCGCGTCGGCGACCTCGTCGTCATCGAGAAGGCCGGCGAGATCATCCCCGCCGTCGTCCAGGTCCAGACCGCTGCGCGCTCCGGCGCCGAAACCGCCATCCCCCGCCCCACCCACTGCCCCGTCTGCGGCACTGCCGCCCGCCAGGATGAGGAACAGGTCGCCATCCGCTGCCCCAACACGCACTGCCCGGAGGTCGTCAAACGCCGCCTCGAACACTTCGCCGCCCGCGGCGCCATGGACATCCGCGGCCTCGGCGAATCCGTCGTCGCCCAGCTCGTCGATGCCGGCCTTGTCCGCGATGCCGCCGACCTCTACGACCTCGACGCCCTGCGCCTCGCCGGGCTGGAACGCCAGGGCGCCAAAAGCATCGACAACCTGCTCAAGGCCCTGGCCGAGAGCAAGAACCAGCCACCCTGGCGACTCGTCTTCGGCCTCGGCATCCTGCACGTCGGCGCCACCGCCGCGCGCACCCTGATGGAACACTTCGGCGGCATCGACGCCCTCGCCGCCGCCAGCATCGAGGAACTCACCCAGTGCCCCGACATCGGCCCCGTCGTCGCCCCCAGCATCCACGCCTGGTTCCGCGACCCGGTCAACGTCGCCCTGCTCGACCGCCTGCGCAGCGCCGGCCTCACCTTCACCCAGCGCGAGGTCGCCGCCGTCGGCGACAGCCTCAAGGGCACCACCTGGGTGCTCACCGGCACCCTCAGCCAGCCCCGCGAAGAGATCGCCGACCTCATCCGCGCCCACGGCGGCAAAGTCAGCACCAGCGTCAGCGGCAAAACCACCTACCTGCTCGCCGGCGACGAAGCCGGCAGCAAACTCGACAAAGCCAGCAAACTCGGGGTCAAGGTGCTCAGTGAGGCAGAGTTCCGGGGGGTGCTGGGGGGAGACGCGGGAGCGGCCTGAGCCGGCGCTTGTGGGGGATCGGTCGGATCAGTCAGAGCCGTCGGAGAAAAGCTCCCGTTCTCCCGAATCACAAACGGACTATGAACTGCATTCGAAGCCCCAATGCAATTGGAGCTAGAATCGATCCAATCTGGGATTGAGCTCATCTGAAACCCGCCTCCTTCCCTCTGCGGTTGCCCTCTCGGCAGTATTTCTTTCGGAGGCGGACAAGCGTGTCCACACTCTCCTCGACACCGCGGCCAGCACGTCGGGAAGTCTCACGACTTCCGCTCCATCCGATCTTAAGCCCCACCTTTCCGGATCCGCGTCAAATCAGCTTCTCACGGCTGGAGGTATTCGGACATCTGTAAAGACGCACGCCAAGAAGCGAAGGGATGAGAAGACACCGGCCTTCTTGGTGCCTTGGCGACTTTGCGTGAGGCCTTCTGCACAGCCGTTCCACCCTGCACCCCCGATCTGCGGGGTCACTGCCGACCTCCTCTTAAAACTTGGGACCTGAAACCTGGAACTTTCGCCTTCCCCTCCATGAGCTCCGTGGCCTCCGTGCGAAACCTGCTGGACTATTCCCCGGTCGAAATGCCCGCCACGCTGCGGGGTCACTGCCCCCGCCTACAGAAACAACCCCGGCGCCTTGAGACAAGGCGGCCTACCTGCCGATGCAGCGGCGACTCACCGCCGACAATCCGCAATCCGCATTCCGCAATCCCTCCTCACCCGAGGTTGAGCGGGCCGCCTTCGCACATGGCCGGATTGCCGTGGGTGGGCAGCTCGACGCCCATGGTGCGGGCGAAGGTGAGCAGCAGGCGGTTGTGGGCGACCTTGTCGAAGCGCACGTGACGGTTCGAGCGCAGGCCGGGGGCTTTGCCGAGGCAGACGAAGGGCACGTCGTCGAGGGCATGCGAGTTGCCCTTGCCGAGTTCGTTCGTCCAGACAATGAGGGTGTGATCGAGCATGGAGCCGGTGTGACCAGGCTCGGGGATGGCTTCGAGGCGCTCGGCGAGGTAGGCGAGCTGCTGGCAGAACCAGGTGTTGATCTTGGTGAGCTTTTCCTGCGAGGCCTCGTTCAAGTCGGGGTCGTGGGAGAGGTCGTGGTGGCCTTCCTGGATGTCGAGCCAGCGCATCTTGGCGCCGCCAACCGAGGCGGTGAACTGGAGGCTCGCCACGCGGGTCAGGTCGTTGGCGAGCGCGTTCACCAGCAGGTCGATCTGCATGCGGCTGAGCTTGGGCATCTGGTCGTTGTCGAGGGCGACGTTGTCCTCGAGCTTCGGCGGCGCGTGGCGGAATTTGCGGGCGGCGACGTCCTCCTGGAGTTCCTTTTCCATGGCGCGCACAAGCGTGGCGTGCTCCTCGAGCAGGGCGCGGTCGGCAGCCGGCAGATGGGCGGAAAGCTGCTTCAAATCGCCGCTGACGTCGTCGAGCACGCTCTTGAGGTGCTCGCGATCCTTGGTCTGGCCGTAGAGACGGGAGAGCAGCTGGTAGGGATCGGAGACCGGCGCCACAGGCTTATTGGCCTCGGCATAGACCCAGCGCGTCCAAGGATCGGCGCGGTCAGGGACGTTGACGCCAAGCTCGAGGCTGCCGTAGCGGGTCTTCGTCTTCGCGTTGGCCTGCAGCTTCGTCTTGATGACCTGATCGATCGACGGCCCCTTGGCCCAGCCGGCCGGCTGACCGCCGCCGCCCATGATGTTGCCGGCAAAGAGTTCGATGCCGGTGAGCAGGCAGCTCATGCCGCGCTGGTGGCCGTCGCCATCGCCGCGGATCTTGTTGCTGATGCCCTGCACCATGAGCAGGCGATCCTTGAAGCAGGCGAGCGGCTGCAGGATCGGCTTGAGCTGGAAGGCGTCGCCCTCGGCGGGGGCATCCGGCCAGAAGTTCGGCGGCACGATGCCGTTCGGGCTGAACATGAAGACGAGCCGCTGCGGCGCGGGACCTCCCTCGGCACGCAGCGAGGGCAGGCCGCCGGTGAAGGGCAGCAGCAGGGGGGACAGACTCTGGAGGAAGGTGCGGCGTTGCATGGCGTCAGGTTCCGGGGGTGTCGCCGAGGCCGTGCAGGGCGGCGGCGGTGGTGATTTCTACGATGAGTTCCTGGATGTTGTAGCGACTGTCAACAAAGCGCGCCTGCAGGCGGTCGAGCAGGCCCGGGCCATAGGCGGCGACCGGCTGCTTGACCAGGGCCTGGAAGAGCTGCTCCACGAAGGCGCGCTGGGCAGAGGGCGTCTCGAGGGCGTGACGGGCGACGTCGCGCGCGCCGGTCAGCTTGACGCTCTGGCCGTCGGCGGTGAGGTACTCGGAGAAGCTGTTGACCGGCTTGCCGTTGTCGACGCTGCGGTGGCGGCCGGTGGCGTCGAACTGCTCGAGGGCGAAGCCGAGCGGATTGATGATGGCATGGCAGGCCATGCAGTTTTCGCTCTTGGTCAGCTCGGTGACCTTCTCGCGCATGGTCAGGCTGGGATCGAACTTGTCGTCCATGAACTCAATCGCCGTGACCGGCGGCTTCAGGGAGCGACCCAGGACGTTGCGCGAGAGGAAGACACCGCGGTGGATGGGCGACGATGATTTGTAATAGGCGAAGGCGCTGAGCAGCAGCGGATGGGTGAGCACGCCGGCACGCTGGGCGGGATCGAGCGACACCGGGCGGAACTCGGCCTCGCCGGCGGGCAGTTCGACGCCGTAGAACTTGGCCAGGCGCTCGTTGAGCAGGACCGTGTCCTCGGTCAGCAGGCGGCGGTAATCGGAGTCCTTGCCCCAGACCACCCCATCGAGGAAGAGACCGAGCGAGGCGCGCAGGTCGGCGGCAATCGCCTCGTCAAAGCCCGGGTAGGCCTTGGGATCCTTGGCCAGGTCTTCGGCCTTGTCGAGGTGCAGCCAGTGGTGGAAGAAAGCGTGCAGCTTGGCGCGGCTGCGTGGGTCGCCCAGCACCTTGCGAACACGTTCGCGCACCTGCTCCTCGGTGCGCAGTTCGCCGCGCTCGGCGGGGCGCTGCAGGTCCTCGCTCGGCAGCGAGTCCCACAGGGCCAGGCCGATGCGCGAGGCCACTCGCCAGTCGTTGTCGCCGGCGAGTTCCGGGTAGAGGAAGCGCGGCGACTTCAGCACGTGCAGGACCGTGCGGCGCACCGCGGTCGGCAGGTGCGCGCCATTGGCAAAGCGGGCGTCGATGAGCGTCGCCGCCTCGGCATCGGTGAGCGGCTGACGGAAGGCGCGACCGGCGAACGTGCGCAGGTAGGCCTTCACCTTGGCCTCGCGATCCGCGTCCTCGGGCTTCGTCTGCGCATAGCGGTCGAGCCGGGCAATCAGGAAGTCGGCCGCCTGAATGGCGGTCTGCGTCACCGCCTCGTCCCAGCCTTTCGAGACCGAGACCCCGCGCTCGTAACCGGCGCTGGCGTCATCGGGCGGGAAGGCCGCGGCGCTGACAAAGAGCTCGCGCGAGCCCTGCGGCGACAGGTACTGGCTCGGGATCACCTCGCGCGGCCGGTGCGGCGGCTTCCATTCGAGGGCGATGCTGGCGCTCTTGTCCTTGTATTTGAAGAAGGACACCCGCAGCGGGTAGTGGCGACCGCCCAGCAGGAACAGGCTGCCGCGGTGCTCGGTCATCGTGCCGCTGCTCACCCAGCCGTCGATCAGCTTGACGTCGAGCTCCTGGTTCAGCCAGACGCGCACGCCGTTCTCGGTCTTGACGAAGAGCTCATAAACCCCGGTCTCCTCGGCGAACACCGAGCCGTTCCACTCGATGCGGAACTCGTTCGGATCCAGTTCCTCGCCCATCGGACTGGCGGCACCGAATTGGAACTGTACCGTGGCGTCCTGGCGCTCGATCTTTTTGTTCGGCTTGCGCTTGGGATTGCCCTTCTCGTCCTTTTCCTCCGGCGCCTTGGGGTCGGGCGACTCATAGCGCGCGCGCAAACCGCCGGTCTGCGTGACCACGCTGCGACCGCGGAAGCTGGCGAACAGGTCGGCAACACTGTGCTGGTGCTGACGCACCGTCAGGCGTGAAAAGGCGATCGTCGAGGGTCGCACCTTCTCGCGGGCCGCCGGCGAGTAGAAGGCGTCATGGATGTACTGCGCCACCTTCACCGCGTCCTCGCCCTTGACCAGCTCCGGGTCCTCCTCCGGCATGCTGCGGTCGATGTAACGTGCCAGCCAGTCGACCTCGCGGTCGCCATAGAGCGGCTCGTCGTACTTCTCCGCCACCCCTTCACCCGCAGGGCCATGGCAGTTGGCACAGTGCTGGTCATAGATGGCCTTGCCCGCCGGATCCGCAGCGGAAAGGGCGAGGGCATAAGGGAGAAGGCAGGTCAGGACGCGGAACAGCATGAGGGCGGCCTCCATTTTACGCCCGGCAGAAGCGGGCTGTTGCAGGCTTTGATGGCAGGAAAATCTTGATGCCTGAGGCGGCTGAAAATGGAATTTCCTTGCCAGAATCAGGGCGCGAGAGTTTTGCACCCGCAATTGCTGCCCTTGTTGCAGAGGAAACGGTTCATGTCAGCGGCGGTGAGGGTGGCATTTTCCTTCGCAAGCTCAGGCCATCCGAGTTTGGCTTGCGCCCATCTTGTTCGACGCCCTCTCCTTGCTCGCGAGCTCGCGCGGAGAGGGTGGGATTTTCCTTCGCAAGCTCAGGCCATCCGAGTTTGGCTTGCGCCCATCTTGTTCGACGCCCTCTCCTTGCTCGCGAGCTCGCGCGGAGAGGGTGGGATTCGAACCCACGGTGACCTTTCGGCCACGCCGGTTTTCAAGACCGGAGCCATAAACCACTCGACCACCTCTCCTTGTGCGGCCTGCCATTTTAACGCAGCGCGGGAGCTTGCCAAGGGCAAGTTCACGGTGGCTGAAATGCCGTCTTGCCATCGGCGGTCGGCTGGCAAAGACTCGGCAGCCATGAGTTCCACCGCTCAACCCATCACCCGCCTGCGCGACCTGTCGCCACACCAAAAGCGCTCCGGCATCGCCGCATGGCTGGGCTGGCTGTTCGACGGCCTGGACATGCACATCTACACGCTGGTCGCCACGCCCTTTGTGGCGGCGCTGCTGCTCCAGGGTGGCCAGTCGGCGGAACCGGCGGACGTCGACACCAAGGCCTCGATCATCCAGGCCGCCTTCCTCGTCGGCTGGGCGCTTGGCGGTGGCTTCTTCGGTCGCCTC